>JBGSPP010000284.1:0-8066 GCA_041738515.1 Desulfobulbus sp. | reverse complement strand
TCTTCTTCCCGGCGCTCAAGGCGGATGAACTGCACAACACGGTGGCGCTGCACTACCTTGCCGACGAACCGCAGAGCCGCCGCTGCAACCGGCTGGGGCTGCAGTTTCTCTACGGCCTGCACTTTGCCGCGGAGATGACGGCTATCCGCAAGCAGTGCAAGGCCGCGGTCACCGGCCACTCGGCCTCCTGGTTCAGCCTGGGCGCCAAGGTCTCGGCCTCGGAACTGCGCGGCCTGCTCCAGGCCTTTGTCCTTGACGCGGTCTTTGCAACCGGCGACGGCGCCCTACCCTCCCTGGCCGAATTTAAGGCGACGGTTGCGCGCTGCCGCGCCGAGGGCGTGCTCCGCACCGCCACAACCGCGCTGGAAGCGGTGATTGCCACCCTGCGCCAGCGGCGCGAGGTCAAGAGCCGGATCAACGACTGGGCCATGCGGGCGAAGAAGAACCGCAGTTTTCATGAGGAGCGATTCAAGGAATACCTGGCCGCCCTGGAGCAGATCGTGCCGGACAACTTTCTCCAGACCCTGACCGCAACCGAACTGCAGCACAAGCCCAGGCATCTCCAGGCCCTGACCGTGCGCATCGAGCGGGCCGAGCATGATCCGCAAAAAGACGGTAAGAAGGCTGAACGGCTGCGCCTGCCGCTCGCCCGGCTTGCCGAGATGGCCCATTTCAGCAGCCAATCCCCCGCCTGCCGCGCCAGCCAGCGGGAATACCGCCAACTGGTCGAGGAATACCGGGTCTCCATCTTTGCCCCGGAACTGGGTACTGCCCTGCCCGTGTCCGAGCAGCGGCTCGAGCAAAAGTGGCAGGAATTGGACAACCTCTGCCGCCGGGTGGAGTGAACACAACCCGCGTGGGACGCCAGCCGTTGCGCCGATCCAGGGAACAATGAGCACCCCTGCCTGGCGATTCTCCTGTGGATGCAACGAGTATTCACGGCAGCAACAACCCTCGGATCATTTCTCCCGCAAGACTTTCCCAGGAGTTGGCGATAGCCGCATCCCGGCGCCGGCAGAGAGACCCGCCGCATTGTCACTTGCCGCGACCTGGCCATGGCGGTATGTTTTGCCGGCATTGTAGCAAGGCCTCGGCCGCGACAGGGGCCTTGGCTTCACCCGTGCGGCCGGCCACGGCAGGCGGGACTGACAACACACCCATCATCCTTCCGGAGACTCGTTATGATCCAAGCCTATCTCGATGCCGCCGAACGCAGGCATACCCAGGGCGTCCCGCCCCTGCCGCTCAGTCAGGAGCAGGTCCAGGCGGTGACCGTGCTCCTTGAGCGCGACCATGCCGACAGCGACCTGCTGCTGGCCATGCTGGCAGACCGGGTGGAACCAGGCGTGGGTCAAGCCGACAGGATCAAGGCCGCCTGGCTGGAAGCTGTCGCCCTTGGTCGGAACACATCTCCATACGTGGATGCGTCCAGAGCGGTCGCGCTCCTGGGGACCATGGGCGGCGGCTACAATGTCGCCTCCCTGGTGCGACTGCTCGAACACCAGCCCCTGGCGGACCGGGCAGCCAAGGCGCTGCAAGGGTTGATCAAGGTGTACGAGGCCTTTGACCGGGTCAGGGAACTGGCCGGCGGCAACCTTCACGCCCGCGATGTGATCGAGAGCTGGGCCAGGGCCGAATGGTTCGTGAACGGCCCGCCCCTGCCCGAACGGATGCAACTGACCGTGTACAAAGTCGAGGGCGAGATCAATACTGACGATTTCTCGCCCGGCAACCAGGCCCAGAGCCGGGCCGACATCCCCCTGCACGCCACCTTTTTCGGCGGCAAACGCTTCCCGGGCGGGATCGAAGCCATCGCCGACTTCCGCGGCCAGGGCAAGGCGGTGGCCTTTGCCGGCGACGTGGTCGGCACCGGTTCCTCGCGCAAATCGGCGATCAACTCCATGGCCTGGCACATCGGCGAGGACATCCCCTTCTGTCCAAACAAACGCCGGGGCGGCGTGGTGCTGGGATCGATCATCGCCCCGATTTTTCACGCCACCGCCCGGGACGCGGGCGTCCTGGCGGTGGTGGCGGACGTGACCGCGCTGCACACCGGCGACGAGCTGATCCTCGACCTGCAGGCCTGGACCCTGACCACGGCCAAGGGCGAGACGATCCGCCTTGAGCCCCCGCCGGTCACCCTGCTGGATGAATACCGGGCCGGCGGCCGGCTCAATCTCATCATCGGTCGCAGCCTGACCCGCCAGGCCTGTGCCTTTCTCGGCCAGCCCGAGCCGGACTGCTTCGCCAACAGCGAGAATCCCCAGCCGCGTCCCGGACAGGGCTACACTACAGCGCAGAAGATGGTCGGCCGCGCCTGCGGCCTGGACGGGGTGCTGCCGGGCACGGTCTGCGAACCCAGGATCGCTACCGTCGGTTCCCAGGACACCACCGGGCCGATGACAGTGCAGGAGATCGCCGAACTGGCCTGCCTGCGGTTCAAGACCGACCTCTACATGCAGTCGTTCTGCCATACCGCAGCCTATCCCAAGGCCTCGGATTTCGGACGCTGGCAGAGCATGACCGAGACTGCAGTCAGCTGTGGCGGCGTGGCCCTCAAGCCAGGCGACGGGGTCATCCACCCCTGGCTGAACCGGATGGTCATTCCGGACACCGTCGGCACCGGCGGTGATTCCCACACCCGCTTTCCCCTGGGCATCTCCTTTCCCGCCGGGTCGGGCCTGGTGGCCTTTGCCGCAGCCCTTGGCTTCATGCCGCTGGAGATGCCTCAGTCGGTGCTGGTGCGTTTCTCCGGCCGCAGGCAACCAGGGATCACGGTGCGCGACATGGTCAACGCCATCCCCCACCAGGCCCTGCGCCAGGGGTTGCTGACTGTGGCCAAGCAGAACAAGAAGAACATCTTTGCCGGCACCATCCTTGAGATCGAAGGCATTGACGATCTCAGCGTCGAGGAGGCCTTTGAACTGAGCGACGCCTCGGCCGAACGCAATGCCGCCGCCTGCACCCTGGCCCTGTCGCTGGACGCGGTGATCGCCAATGTCCGGGAGAACGTCGCCCTGCTCAACCAGCTGATAGCCGACGGCTACCAGGATGCGGACTGCCTGCGCCGCCGGATCGCGGCCCTGGAACAGTGGTTGACCGCCCCTGCCCTGCTGCGGCGGGACGAGGGCTCCGAGTATCTGGCCGTGATTGACATCGACCTCGACACCCTCACCGAGCCCCTGCTCGCCTGCCCCAATGATCCCGACGACGTCAAACCGCTTGGCGAAGTGGCCGGTACGCGCATCGACGAGGCCTTCATCGGCTCCTGCATGACCCACCACCGGCATCTGCGGCATGCCGCCCTCCTCCTGGAAGGCGAGGCCTATCCTGAAAGCCGGATCTGGATCGCGCCCTCGACCCGGATGGATCAGGAGCGCCTCCGCCAGGAGGGGCGTATGAGCGTGTTCGGCCAGCAGGGCTGCAAGGTGGAAATCCCCGGCTGCAGCCTGTGCATGGGCAACCAGGCCAGGGTCAAGCCGGGTGCAATGGTGATTTCCACCTCGACACGGAACTTTGACAACCGGCTGGGCGACGGCGCCCGGGTGTATCTGGCCTCGGCCGAACTGGCCGCGATCAGCGGTCTGCTGGGCAGGATTCCGACCCAGGCCGAATATCAGGATATGCTGGCGCGAAAAATCCCGCAGGACTGAGGATGGCAGCGTCTCTCAGAGACGATAAGGCAAGATGAACAGCCGGCGGCAACCAGCGATAACGCCTGAATCATGCTGCGTGGCGAAGCCATGTCGGCTTGAATGAAATGTTAGAACTCCATTGTGAGGAACAATTTGCAACCTGGAGCACTGCTGTCACCATGCCGCACCTATCGCTACGACCTGTGGCGGACGTGGTTTGGCGGTAACGGCTACGCCATGTTTGTTGGACTAAACCCCAGCACGGCGGATGAAGCCAAGGATGACCCAACTATACGCCGGTGTATTGCATATGCGAAAGCATGGGGTTACGCCGGGCTGTGCATGACGAATCTTTTCGCGTTCCGAGCGACGGAACCAGCGGACATGATGCGGGCGGTTGATCCAATTGGGCCGCTGAACGATGAAGTTCTGTGCGACCGCGCCGAAGCTGCTGGCGTTGTTGTTGCTGCGTGGGGCGTGCAAGGGACGTTCGGCGGCAGGCAATGGACTGTGCGATCCATGCTGCCGAAGCTGCACTACCTGCGGTTGACGAAGGACGGCCATCCGGGTCATCCGCTTTTCCTACCAAAGACACTGGAACCTGTGGCATGGGGTGCTAACGAGGGGTTTTGTCAACGCCCTGACTTTTCAAGATAACAAGAATGAACTACGAGGAAGTATCATGAAAAAAATCAAAGTGACCGACCCGGTCGTCGAGCTCGACGGCGATGAAATGACCCGGATCATCTGGCAGTTCATCAAGGACAGGCTGATCCTGCCCTACCTCGACATCGACCTGCAATACTATGACCTGTCGGTCCAGAACCGCGATGCCAGCGAAGACCGGGTGACGGTCGAAGCGGCCGAGGCTATCAAACTGCACCGGGTCGGGGTGAAGTGCGCCACCATCACCCCGGACGAGGCCAGGGTCAAGGAGTTCAATCTGAAACAGATGTGGAAATCGCCCAACGGCACCATCCGCAACATCATCGGTGGCACCGTGTTCCGCCAGCCGATCATCTGCCGCAACGTGCCGCGACTGGTGCCGGGCTGGACCAAGCCGATCGTTATTGGCCGACATGCCTTTGGCGATCAGTACAAGGCCACTGATTTTCTGGTACCCGGACCGGGCCGGCTGACCATGCGCTTTGAACCGGCCGACGGCGGCCAGGCGATCGAACATGAGGTGTTCCAATTTCCCGGACCCGGCTGCGCGCTCGGCATGTACAACCTGGACGCTTCGATTCGGGGGTTTGCCAGGTCCTGCCTGAACTACGGCCTGACCCTGGGCTGGCCGGTCTACCTGTCGACCAAGAACACCATTCTTAAAAAATATGACGGCCGCTTCAAGGACCTCTTCCAGGAAATCTTCGAGCAGGAATTCGCCGACCGGTTCAAGGCCGCAGGCATCGTTTACGAGCACCGGCTGATCGACGACATGGTCGCGTCGGCACTGAAATGGGAGGGCGGATTTGTCTGGGCGTGCAAGAACTATGACGGCGATGTCCAGTCCGATACGGTGGCTCAGGGATTTGGTTCGCTCGGGTTGATGACCTCGGTGCTGCTTACCGAGGACGGCGGCACGGTCGAGGCCGAGGCGGCCCACGGCACCGTGACCCGGCACTATCGCGAGCATCAGAAGGGCCGGGCCACCTCAACCAACCCCATTGCCTCGATCTTCGCCTGGACCCGGGGTCTCTGGTATCGCGGCAAGTTCGACGCAACGCCTGCGGTACAGCGTTTTGCCGAGACCCTGGAAAAAGTCTGCGTCGAGACTGTGGAGGCCGGGTTCATGACCAAGGACCTGGCCCTCCTGATTGGCCCGGAGCAGGCCTGGCTGACCACGGAACAGTTTCTCGCCAAACTGGATGAACAACTCAAAGCAGCGATGCAGTAATCCGCCTCGATTCGCCGGGGAACTCCCACCGAGATGATGTTCAATACAACGCGCTTTCCGGGTCGATGCGCCGCGAGACCCTGTTGACAGAAGAGGAAAAGGACGGGTGCAGGAAAAAACCGCCGCGTCGCCACGTTCCGACCCAGGCGGCCGGAATCACTGGGCCAAGCGGTCAGCCGTCTGATTCTTCCGGCTCAGGCTCTATGGCCTCTTTGGCCTTGGGCGCGATCCGGATCATCTGCTCGACCCGGCGGTAGAGTTCCACCGAAAGTGCCTGAGCCCGGTTCAGTTCCTCCCAGTTCATCTCTGCCATCAGGGTGCTGCGGTTGATGGAGGCCATGGTATTGCCCCGGCTGGCAGCCAGCGAGTACCAGGCATAGCCGAGCGCGCGGTCGGTGGCGGTGCCGACGCCGGTGGCGTGCATCAGCCCCAGGTTGGCCTGGGCCAGCACATCCCCCTGCAGGGCCGCCTTCTCATACAACTCCAGCGCCTTGCCGTAATCGCGTTCTCCCCCCAGCCCGTGGTAATGCAGATAGGCCAGGTCGTTCTGGGCAGAGATATTGCCTTGGGCCGCGGCCCTGGTCAGCCATTTCTTGGCCTCCAGATAGTTCTGCGGCACGAATCGGCCGCGAAGATAATGGCCGCCGATGATGTTGAGCGATTCCGGCGAACTCTTGCCCTGCTCCGCCGCCTTGAGCAGCCATTTGAAGCCGTTGCGCCGGTCCGGATCGATCCCCTGGCCCTGGTAGAGCATGCCGCCGACGATGAACTGGGCCTCGGCGTCGCCCCTGGCCGCTGCCTGCCGGTACAACTGCAGGGCGCGCGCCCGGTTGAGCGGCCGGCCCTTGCCGTAATAGTGGCGGTAGGCCTCGACCTTCAGCCGGATGACCGCCTCATCTATGTCGGCGGCGCAAACGGTTCCGGCGCCAAGGAGCAGCGCAGCCAGCAGCAAGAGAGGGGCGGCAACGGTGACCAGCCAGGAATGGGGAGCATCTGTCGGGTGATTGCGCATGGGAGAGGTCCGATTGGGCATGGTGGAAAACCGGCAGGTGCGGGCCGGCTAGCTTCCTGAATACGGGTCCTGGGCAGATGCCAGCACCCGAGGCCCCTGTGGCGCAATGCCCAGAAGGTCAAGGACATAGGCCAATCCAGCCTCAAGCGTAGGCGCGGTGATTGCGAAGTGATCGAGGCAGCAGTGCACCATGGTTTCTCCTTTCTGGCGGGCACCCCTGTTGCGTGATTGAAGGGCTGCGCTGCCCCGGTCCATATTTCCTGGATTCCGGCCAGCGCCGGAAGGACGGACACAACAAGGTATGTGTTATGGCCCCGCAGAAGGGTCACCCTGGCAAAAGCCGGGGTCCAGGCAGGATTGATCGTTCCCACGCTTGCGTGTGGGAAGAATCAAACCCCAAGTTGGATCGGGCAGCAAGGGAAATCGAGACTGATGCCGGTGCGTTGATTGCTCCTGTTCTCAACTAACTGGTCAGCGTCCGGTAGATTTCCGGCATGCGGGCGGGAAGACGGCGGACCTCGTCGATGAAGATGTAGTTGACCTCGCCGTACATGTGGGCCATGTACTCGTGGGCCTGGCGGTCGATGGTGATGCAGAAGGGGTGGATGCCCCGGGTCTTGGCCTCGAGCAGGGCGTGGCGGGTGTCCTCGATGGCGTACTCGCCCTTATAGTCGTCGTAGTCCTCGGGCTTGCCGTCGGAGAGCACGATCAACAGCCGGATCTTGGCCTCCACGCTGGCAAACATGGAGGTCAGGTGACGGATAGCCGGGGCCATGCGGGTGTACTCACGCGGACCGATGGCGCTGATCCGCTCGCGCACCGCCGAGCCGTAGCGTTCGTCCAGCCGCTTGACCGGGAACAGTTCGCAGCGCAGCCGCCGCATGCCGGAGAAACCGTAGATGCCGTAGCGGTCGTTGAGCACCTCCATGGCCTCGCAGATCAGCACCAGCGCCTCCTTGATCGACTTGTTCACCCAGACGGCGGTGGAGTTGGACATATCGACCAGAAAATAGACCGCTATGTCGCGCTGGTCGCGGGCCAGACGGATGAACAGCCGGTCCGAGGGCGGCCGGCCGGCGTGGATGTCGGCCAGCGACTCGACCATGGCGTCCAGGTCGATGTCATTGCCGTCGCGTTGGCGGCGGATGAACCGCTCGCTGGTCCGCATCATCTCAAACTGGCGCCCCAGCCGTCGGATCTGGCCCCGGTACTGCTTCAGGGTCTGCTCGATGAAGGTGGTCTGCACCCGGGGCATCTCCCGCTCGCGGACCACGCACCACTTTTTGCGGAATCCCTTGCGGCGGTAATCCCATTCGTCGTAGACCACCGGCTCCTGCCACTCCTCGCCCCCTTCTCCGCCAGTCCCCGCACCAAGGGCAAAGGCCTGGCCGGCCTGACCGGCCGCTGCCCGGATCGACTGCTCTATGACGATGTTCTGCCGCTCCCGATCCGGCGTTTCGGCTCCCTGACCGCCGCCAGCCTCCGGGTTGTCGATCTGCAGCGACTCCCATGGCGGCGGCCC
>JBGSPP010000274.1:0-6813 GCA_041738515.1 Desulfobulbus sp. | reverse complement strand
CGGTCGGAATGCTGAGCGACGGCCCGGCTCAACAGCCGGGGGCGCCCCAATACGGCGCGCCGGTGCGTTCGGCCCGTGGGGGCAGACCCCGTTTGCCATCAGTCCTCACCAACAATGGAGGGTATTGGTTAGGATCCGGTTAATTCGTCACACGCCTTGAACAGGAGGCTTTTGCAGCCGGAAAAAATCCTGTATTGAGCAGCGGCGAAACCAAAGGAATCCTTTGACGACAAGGCCTCTGGGGCATGACCAGGGCCTCGGAAGGCGAACCGCCATTGAGCGCGGTACAAGCAAGCAACAAGGTGTGAAGAATGATTTTTCCGGTACAAACGGCATGGTGGCAACTGCTGGTTTTTCAGGTTTGTCTCCTCATCCATCCCCTCTCAGCGCAAGCGGCAGGAGACAAGCTCATTCTGGCAAGCGTCCCCTGGGGCAAGGACTCCGAGGTGCGCGCACGATATGCGCCTCTGGCAGACCTGCTCAGCCGGAAGCTGGGACGGGAGGTGGAAATTCACACCGCGAACAGCTACGAAGAAGTCGGCGAACGGCTCCATTACAAGGCGGCGGACCTCGCCATTCTTGGCCCCAAGAGTTATGTCGAGACCAGGGCAAAATATCCCGAGACTCAATACCTCGCCACCTGCAAGCAGCCGGAGGCCTCGTATCACAGCCTGATCATTGCCAGAAAATCGTCACCCCTCGCCACGCTCGCCGACCTTGGGGGCAAGAGCTTTGCGTACACGGAAACAGGGTCCACCTCCGGCTTCCTCTACCCTCGGCAGATGATCAGACAGGCTGGATACGATCCGGACACGCTCTTTTCCACCGCCAATTTCCTCAACAAACATGACAAAGTGTACGATGCCGTCGCCAAGGGGGCGGTGGATGCAGGCGCGGCGAGTTCAACCGATATGGCCGAGGCGGTTTCCCGCAACGGCGATGTCTATCGTATCCTGAAGCAATCCACCCCCATTCCGAGGAACGCCATCGTTGCCGGCGCCCATCTCCCCCAGGCCCTGGTACGGGATATCCTCGCTATCCTGCGTGACGCGGAACACGATCAGGCCTTTTGGGCCAGCGATTCCATCCTCAAGGGTTTTCATCTGGCCAACGACTCCCTGTACGACATCATCCGTCAGGAAGTCGATCCCCACTGAGGTTATTCGACATGAACAGCCTCATTCATCAGGTCATCCTCTGGATCCTTGTCCCCATCATTTGCGTGATCGGGTTTGTTCTCTATCAATTGGACAACCTCCACAACCGCTTCATCGTCTATCTAGAACAGGATATCGCTCGCGAAGCCGCCAGGGTTGAACGGGAACTGCATCTGGTGCTGCAAACCACCGAACAGCTGGCCAGTATGGTTGCCCGGGAATGGATGCTCGTCGAGGCCTGCAAGAACAGGGCAACCGACACCCTGTTTCAAGCCGGAAGCAACATCATCGCCTCGACACTGATCGACAGGATTACCTTTGCGGACACCGACGGCATCGTCCTGGCCCGGGGACACGACGAGTTCGCCTTCAATGACTCCATTGGCGCCGATCGGCTCTTCCTTCTCGGAGCCAGGGGTGAGAGCCACGCTGGTCTGATCCGGCAAGGCGCTGACATCGTCCTTGTCGCCGTCCGCCCGATTACCGAGTTTGGCGCCGTGTCTCGGGGCGTTCTCATTGTTTCCCGGACCATCGTCCCCCATTTCATCGAGCGCGTGGAACACGAGCTTGGTCTGGCCATTGCAGTCGAGCATCATCCTGAAAAGAACCACCTGCCCGACGCACAGGCGAGTCAGGAGGGGGTAGTGCGGTTCACGCGGCAAATATCGGTGGCTTCCCTGGAAGAGGGGATCTGGACCGTTACCATCCGTAAAAACTACCAGAGGGAACGAGCGACCCTGAACACCGCGAGATTGAAAATTGTCGCCTTCACCATGCTGGCCACCGCCGCCGCCCTCTGTTGTGTCTGGTTCTCGGTGCACTATCTGCTCAGGCCGGTCAGACGGTTGCGAACCTGGCTGCAGCAGCATCAGGAGGGGAGCCTCAGGCTTGAAGATCTCAATGCCAACATCGTTACCCAGAATGACGCCAGGAACGAACTTGGCTATATCGCCCACTCGGCACTGGCGACCATCCAGGAGCTGGAAAGGGCTCGCGCCGAACTGGAGGGAATGCACAAGGATCAGGAGGTACTGGTCGAGGAGCGCACCAAACAGCTGGTTGCGCGAACACAGCAGTTGCGGCAGGAAATTCAGGAGCGGGAGCAGGCGGAACAGAGCATCCTGGGATTGAAAAACCATCTGCAGCATATTTTCGATTCCATGCGGTGCGCGCTGATCGGCATCAACAGCGCGGGAGCCATCACCTTTGTCAACATCCAGGCGGCAACCTTCTGCGGCCTGTCCCCGGACCAGTTGCAGCAGGCCTCGGTTGATCGCGTGCTGTCGTGTTACGGTCTCTCGGAACACGACCTCCTCGATCGGGCAGGCGACCCTGGGGAACATTGGCGGATGGCCAGGTACACGACCCGGCATGAAGGACAGCCCATGCATCTGGACATTACAACCTATCCATTTCGATTTGGCGTCGAAACCGGCCTCATCATCCGCATCGACGACGTCAGCAGGCAGGTAGCCATGGAGCAGGAGCTGTTCAAGATTGAAAAGTTGAAATCGATCGGCCTGCTGGCAGGCGGCATTGCCCATGATTTCAATAATTACCTGGCCGTAATCCTTGGCAATGTGAATCTCGCCCTCCACAACGACCAACTCGACACACACACGAGGGCGTTGCTTTCCAGGGCGGAGGCGGCCAGCATCAGTGCCAGCGAACTGACCGAACAGCTGCTGACCTTTGCCAAGGGCGGAGAGCCGCGCAAGCAGTTCATCAGTCTAGCGACAACCATCCACGAGGCTGTTGCCCAGGCCCCGCTTGCAGGCCGTATGCAGTGTCGCGTCGATATCCCTGAGGATATGTGGACGGTGGAGGCAGATCGGGGGCAGATCGGACAGGTCATCCACAATATGGTTGTGAACGCCGTCCAGGCACTCCAGGAAGGCGGCAGTTTGGAAATCTCCTGCGCAAACGTCAATGCGGACGACGTATGGCATCTGGCCCAACTCCCGCCCGGACCATACCTGCGCATCACCATTGCCGACAATGGCACGGGTATGTCCAGCGAAACATTGTCGCGCATCTTTGACCCCTTTTTCTCCACCAAACCAGAGGGCTACGGTCTGGGGCTGGCAATTTGCCACGCCATCATAAGCAAACATGAAGGCACCATTGCGGTGGAATCCTCACCAGGCCATGGCACCACCTTTTTCCTCTATTTGCCGGCCAGGCCTGACGCCCTGCCGTGCAATCCTCCCGACGATGATCCGGCCAGGGACATGCGGCCGAGCATGCGCGTTCTGGTCGTGGATGATGAACCGATGATTCGCGAGGTGGTGGGTGCCATGCTCGATGTTCTCGGGCATCAGGTCCTGTTTGCCCGGGATGGGGCTGAAGCGGTGATAAAATATCAGCACTCGATGGAATCCGGTGTCCCCGTTGACCTCGTCCTCATGGATCTGATCATTCCCGGCGGCATGGGAGGCAAGGAGGCGGCGCGGGAGATTCTGCGCCTCAGGCCAACGGCGCGCCTGATCGTCTCCAGTGGCTATTCCAACGATCCCATTCTCGCCAATTACAAGGAATACGGTTTTGCCGCAGCCATCGCCAAACCATACCAGCTCAAGGATCTTGCCCGGATTCTTGCCGGCTCTTGAGCCCCCGCGGAGAGTGGTCTGCCTGGGATGACGAACGGCTGGAGCCAGAGACAACGAAAACAATCGCACAAGGGACAGATCTGATGAGAACGAAAAAGCGAGGATCAGGGTGGCTTACCGTCGGGATCAAGTTGCTGGTCGGGGTGGCCCTGACCTCCAACTGCTGCATCGGCATCCTGCTGCTGGTCAATCACCGGGCAAACATCAAGGTGGAGGGTATGACCAGTCGGATGCTGTCGATCAGGGACCGCATCGATACCAATCTCAGGGAGACCATTGTCGGCCTGCAAAATGAATTTGGCAAGCTGCCCTCACTCTTCGAGCACGATCTCAAACAGTCCATTCTCGATCGAGCAGAGCGTGATTTCGGCATCACCGGCAGGGAGCAGCTGGCAGGCCGGGACGCCTGGACATCGCTTTTTTCGCGCACGGAAAAGCGGGATCTGGCCAATGGGCATCTAGTTGCCCATGTTGTCGAGGGCAGGTTGTATCTTTCCCATGGGCTGACCGACGAAAAGGGCACCTTCACCGGTACGGTGGAACGGTTGCAACTGGGCGGCAATCAGGCGGAGAACGGGCTTGTGCACGTTCAGGCCCTGCTTGCCGCCGCTGCCCCCGGACAAGACCGATCGGAGCTTCGCGAGCAACAGATTAGCGCCCTTCAGCTGGTGGTGGCCGACAAAAGCATTGAGGCGGAGCGAACGCGAAACGAGATCCTCGGCCATGTGGATGAAATCTCGGCCATGGAGCACGCCATGGCGGCGACCAGGAACCAGCAGCGCCGATCCGCCCTCCTTGCCGGTCTTGCCGCCATTCTTGTCAATCTCCTGGTGCTGTTTGCCTTGACGCGGGTCATCGTGGAACGCCCGCTGCACCGGCTGACAGCCATCCTCGATGCCATCAGGGAGGGGAACTGCCCGGAAATTCCCTGGAAGGACCGCTGCGATCAGATTGGCGTCCTGGGTTCGGCCATCGGGAGGTTCGGCGAGTCGCAGGCAGCCTTGCGCAGGGAGGAACGCAGACGGGGAGAACGGCAGGAGGCCATAGACGAACTGGTCGATTGTCTCACCCAATCGATGCATCAGCTTTCCGGCAAAGCCAGGGAACTGGCCGGCATGTCCTCCTCTCTCCAGGAACTGGCCGCCGTCACCGAGCGGGAATCGCGGATGGTGACAGGCACCGCCGCGGAAAGCACCGCAAGCACCCAGGAGGTACGGGGGGCCTCGGTGCGAATGAGCGACATGGTTGACGATATCCATAGCCAAACGGCCCGGCAGGGGACGATCGTGCTGGACACGCTGACCCGGATAGCACATGCCCGGCAGCAGTTGCAGGTGCTGAAAAAGTCGGTGGCGGAAATAGCAACCATCACCGGAACGGTGCGAACCATCACCGATCAGACCAAGATACTGGCTATCAATGCAACCATAGAGGCAATGAAGGCGGGGGAAATGGGCAGGGGATTTGCGGTGGTGGCCGGCGAGGTGAAAAAGCTCTCCATGGACACCGCGCATGCCACTGGTGATATATTTCACATTATTGAGTCGATGGACAGTATTTGCCAAGCCTTTATCAACTGCTTTGACCAAATCGACCAGAGCATGGCCCAGATTGACAACGTGACCGCGAACATTACCGATGCGGCTGGCCTGCAGCAGCAGCTCACAGGCACAATGCTAGCGTCAACGGCCCAGACTGTCGACAGCACCCAGCAGGTGTCGGCAGGCATAGGAGAGGTCAGCACCGCTGCTGCCGGGGTTGCCAGACTCTCGGCAAAGGCTCGCCTGGGTTGTGACGAGATGGCCGCGGCCCTGGAAAGGCTGTTGCAGAATACGGTGAACGGGCTGCAAGCCCTGGAGGCCAAGGGCAACGAAGGAATAGCGCAGAGCGTTGAATCCGGGGAGGTGATCGCCCCTGAGCAGCGCTGCAGTGTGCGTGCCCCCGCTGGGCCAGGGCAGGGCCGGTCTGGCATCCAAACGCCAACCTGTGCGGGACATGCACCCACCCTGCTCCCGTCCGCATACACCGAAGGGATATCAGCCTGATGACAGCAGGAAACAAACGCCAGAGGCGTCAGCGCAAGATCTGGAGCAATTCGCGTCAAGGCCATGGGGGACAACCGTCTCTTGCCGGCATGGCAGCTTGTGTTTCATCGGCGCACGGGAGAAACTTTCCTCAGGTCTGACCGCCGTACGCGCGCCCGGCGCACCACGACATCAAGCGCTGTCATCCCGACAAGGGCTGTGGCCTGTCTGGGTGGCTGGGGTCCAATCGGGGAAATCTGCCCACAGTGACCGGTTTTCTTCCTTCGCTCATTATTTTCTAACACATCCCTGATAGGATAGAATTCAAGAAGTCCTTCTCCTGCAAGAATTTTCAGCACTGTTCAGTCTGAGACCACGACCTGCGGCAAGACACCAACCTGAACCCCGGACGAGTCAGCCATGAGCCCTCAGCGCAGACGACACCCCCCACATCCCGGTCAAGAGGAGCAGGAACTGCTGCTTGCCGAACTGACGAGTATCCGCATCGACATGGTCAATGAGGCGGCCCATTCGCAGTTTCTCCTCGAGGCGATTCATCCTTTCTTCCGCGACAGCGCCCGCAACCTGCTGCATTACCTTGCCCTGCGCCGGCGCGACCTGCGGCCCCTGCAACTGCGGCTGGCATCGCTGGGGCTTTCCTCCCTGGGCCGGGCCGAATCCCATGTACTCGCCACCGTGGACGCGGTGATCGACACCCTGCGTCGTCTTGCTGGAATCAAACCCGCGGAGTCGCCGGCCGAACCGGCCCCGATCCTTTTCCCCCGGGGGGCCGAGCTGCTGGACAGGCACACCGAGCGCCTGCTGGGCAAGCCGACGCCGGGACGGGGGGTGCGGATCATGGTCACCATGCCGAGCGAGGCGGCTCATGACTATAGCCTGATCTACACCCTGCTCCAGCACGGCATGGATTGCATGCGCATCAACTGCGTCCGCGATGATGCCCCGGCCTGGCTGCGGATGATCGAGCACCTTCGCCGGGCCGAACAGGCGCTTGGCCGGTCC
>JBGSPP010000272.1:0-8462 GCA_041738515.1 Desulfobulbus sp. | reverse complement strand
CGCTCGTTCGTGGTTCGAACAGGGGCTTGTGGCAACTCTCGGCGTTGGCAGGGAAGGCTGCGTTGCGATACGACAGATATTTTTAATACGCACCCCGGGAATCATAATGGGCATAAGATGAACTTACTGAGTAAACTCTAAATATCTAAGGCCAATCATTGAGAAGAGACGTATTGGGATAACTTACGATGATAAGGTAGGGCATATTCTCATTTTTTGATTGTTGAAATAACCGCAAAAAGAGGGCGGATTTGTTTTTAACGGTATCCCATGTGTATCCCGGCACACGCTAAAAGAATGGACGATTCAACAGGGACGCGGTTTCAACTCCCGGCGACTAATGGCAGGCTTGGTGTCCTTATATACATCTGAGAACAGGGATTGTAGGCAGGATCACGCCAGTTCTAGTTCGAGATGCACACGCCGACCCAATGCCGTGGCGATATTTACCAAGGCATCCAAGGAAAAACGAGAGACACGGCCACGTAGGAGATCATTGACCCGTGGTTGGGTCACGCCGCAATGTTGGGCCGCTTCGGCCTGCTTCCATTCGTTGTCTTTAATGATGGCCGCGATCTGGCGCATCAGTTCGGCCCTGGCGCGCAGGTTGGCCGCCTGCTCGGGCGTGTCGGCTATGGCGTCCCACACAGAAGTAAAAGTTTCAGTCTCTTTCATTTCACCACCTTCAACAGTTCAAGATATCGAGTTCGGGCAAGATCGATATCGTGCTTCGGCGTTGCTTGCGTCTTCTTTTGAAATGCATGCAGCACGTAAACCGAGTCGCCAAGTCGGGCAGTATAGACGATCCGAAATGTGCCAGAATCGTCCCACACTCTGATTTCCTCAACCCCCTTGCCGATCGAGGGCATTGGTTTGAAATCGTCGGGTTGCTCGCCTCGTTGCACCTTATCCAACTGGTAACCGGCA
Organism: Desulfobulbus sp.; assembly: GCA_041738515.1. Classification (GTDB taxonomy): domain Bacteria; phylum Desulfobacterota; class Desulfobulbia; order Desulfobulbales; family Desulfobulbaceae; genus Desulfobulbus. Next base: position 7,535 of record JBGSPP010000272.1, on the reverse strand, counting down.
TCCTGCCGGGCATCCTCGGGGAACTCCCGAAGACGTTTAAGAGAGTCTCCAAAAAATCGGATCAGTTTCATGATTGTATTATACTGGTTTGGATATAATTGGCTAGCAATATTCTTCCCCGTATCACATCGGTATCACACGGCTAAAATTTTGGATGAATTATCAAAGTATTATACAAATAACTGTGGGTTCAACTCCCGCGGCTTTCACCTTTTTTGCTTTGATTCCGATTAAATACGATTTGAGCGGGACGCCTTTTGGCACCCCGGAATGAAAAGATTAGCAGTGACGCTGAGAAAGGATTTTGGGGCCGCACAGGGGGCCTTTTTCATGAAACAGTTTGCTTCCTGAAGTTACGGGGTGGCGTGAAAGCCTTCTATTGCGTTGGGTGTAACAGCCCTGATTTCCTTTAAACGGCTTTTCACGCCACTCCAAAGCATAAAACCCGGGCACGATGAAATGAATAATTCTTTGTGAACGGGATGTTATTTTTGCTAATTCCGGAAAATATTTCCGCAAAGGCGGATTTGCGGAAATTTCATGAACCACACAACGGGAAGAGCAACCATGCTCAATTGTAAATAATTATTAAAATTTAATGAGATACATTTCTTTCTTCGTCGAGGTTATTCTGGCCACTATTTTGCATTTCGGTGAGAAAGGAAACAGATCTCCTTTCACATATAACTTCCGCAGGAGAAAATCATGAAAAAGGTAATTGCGAAGAGCGCATTGATCGCACTGATAGGTATGAGTTTTATCATTTCTTCAAGTTCGAATAGCGAGGCACTCACTATTGACCCCACCATCTATAATGGCGTAACTGGTACCACTGTTACCCCTTGGGGTTCTATTGGTATTAGCGCTAATGGCGTTGGAGATGTTAAGGATTTTAACGGATTTAGAGCACTAGGCGTCACTTCGCCTGGTAATGCAGTCAATGGTGAGATTGATGGCAATGAAGCTATCACCTTCAATTTCAATGGAGGTCTGGTTATATCAGATTTCACAATAGCATTTCTCTATGCCTCTGGGAATTACGGAGACACGGTTAACGAAATTAGTGTTACTCGTGCTGACGAGAATGGGACCCCACAAACAATTGATTATGTTTTGAGTCTTCAGGCTTTATCAGGCTCACCATATTTCGCTCTTGTAGGTGCTGCCGCAGGTGCTAGTGTCCAGGTCTTGTCACCACCATTTGAAGGATCTGCTGGTGCTTTTAAAATTATTAATCCTTTTGGTAATGATGCAATTCTAAGCATGACATTTTATGCTGATGACACTATCGTTGGCGGAGCTGCGGATAGTGATTATGCCGTTGGAGCCATCAATGCTGTACCCGAACCCACCACCATGTTGCTTTTCGGTGCTGGCTTGGCTGGTCTGGCTGCCGTAGGCCGGAGGCGGAAAAATTAGTCCCTGATCTTCAGGCGTGATACCCAAACCCGACCGTTACGGTCGGGTTTTCTTTTTCAGGATTCCCACAAACTCTCTCCTGGACACCTTCCCTTGGCAAGAATCAGATCACCATCATGCTGGACGATGATACTCTTGAGTACTTCAGGAAAACTGCAGAAGCTGCCGAGATGGATTATCAAACCATGATCAATGCCACCCTCCGGGAATCGGTTGCCAAAGAAATCGGCACGAGAATAAGAGCCCTTGACCGTGGAAAGACTCCGGAAAAATTTACGGGTAGAACTGCACGCCGTACAGAAGTGGGGAGGCATGCTGGTGAGTTACCGGTGAGTTATCCCTATCTTTTTGATAGGTTATAAGCTGAAAATAAAATTATAACCTACTGATTTAACGTTACAAGGTGTTATTGGCGCGGCCTTTCACGCCGGCAACACCGGTTCAAATCCGGTTGGGGACGCCATATACCTGAGCGGCATGTCAGCAAATCAGCTGAAATGCCGTTTTTTTTCCCCTCGCCAATCGTTCCCGTGAAATGCGCTCTTCAACCAGGTCCGCCCTCCAACCCCTGGCCGGGATTCTTGTCTTCTCCCGAAAGCGCATCTGGGCGGTTACAGCACGATCGCTGCTTGCGGCCTTGTAATCAGCCCCCTCGCCCTCATCGCTCATGGCTATCCTGGCGGGGTTCTTGCTCCCAAGGCTAGCGGGTCCTTCAGGAGCGCGATAACCTGCCTGGACTTCTTGAAAGAGAATACCCTGAAAATATTCCTTTGTCTTTCGTGGGACAAGGTGGAGAATAGCTACAGGGATACACTGATTCTTCCCCTCATGGACAATGACTGCGTCGCAAGGTCTCCCCGGGATGCCTTTGCAAGATTCGTATTTGGGGTGCAGGCGGTGGAATCAACACAACAATGACCTATTTTTGCCAACAGGAAGCGTATGGAGCACAATATCGGAGAATGGGAAAAGAGGTATGAACTCGGAATGCCGGACATGGATCGTCAGCATAAGTTCTTCTTCGAGTTGATCTGGCGATTGCTGCACGAACTCGAGGCAGACGAGCAGTTCGAAAACCGATACGACCTGGTCAAGGAACTCAAGGCGTTCGCCATATTCCACTTCATCAGCGAGGAAAACATGATGCGCAGGGCCGGCTACCCCGATCTGGGGAAGCACCGAGCCATCCACGCCGCGCTCATCCAGGATCTTTCTGACAAGGAAGACCTGTTCTTCATCACCGCCGACCAGAGCGACGAACAGGCACTCATAAGTTTTCTCATTCATTGGTTCTTCGACCACACCAATGAAGTGGACAGCCTGTTCGTGGACTTCCTGCGGCACACGGCCTGACCCGGCCTCCACACCGCCTCGAGTCGGCCAAACCGGCTACGAGGCCGCGCAGGCGCCTCTCATCCGGCCGGCTTGCCGACCCGGAAAGTGGTCATGAGAATGCCGACGAAGATCAGCAGGATGCCCATGCCGTGATACCAGGCCAGCCGCTCGCCGAGGAAGAGCACCGCCAGAATAGTGCTGAACACCGGCATCAGGTGGACAAAGGGACCGGCCCGGTTGGCGCCGATGGTGCGCACCGCCCGGTTCCAGAAAATAAAGGCCAGCACCGAGGCGAACAGGGCCACGTAAGCAATGCTCACCACGGTCTGTGTGTTGATCGGCATGCTCCGGCCGGTCGATAATTCCAACAGGTACAGGGGCGCGATCCCGACCAGACCGACGAGGCTGATGGCGGTCAGGTAGGCCAGAGGGTGCAGATCCCGGGGATAGCGACGCAGGTTGATCGAATACAGGGCCCAAACGGCCGCCGCCGCCAGTACCAGCAGGTCGCCGCGGTTGAACGAGACCCGCAGCAGCACCCCGACATCGCCCTTGGCCAGAATCGACAGCACACCCAGGAGCGATACCAGCACGCCGCTGCACTGGCGCAGTCGCATGGTTTCCCGGTACAGGCCCCAGGAGAAGGCCACGATCAGCACCGGCATGCAAGAGTTGACCAGGACCGCGTTGATGGCCGTGGTGTGCTGCATGGCCAGGTACAGCAGGGTGTTAAAACCGGTGACGCCGAGCAGCCCCTGCAGGCCGATAAATCCGGCATGGTCGAGCAGCAGCCTCCGCTGCCGCCAGAGATGGTGACTGGCGAGGGCTCCCAGGATCGCGAGCGCCAGCGACCAGCGCCAGAACGACAGCGCCATGGGCGGAATGACCGCGTGCATGCCCCGGCTGAGGACAAAGTTGCCGGACCAGAACAGGGTGGTGAGGATCAGTAGAATATAGGGCATGACGGTGCCGCGGCCTGTCGGGGTTGCGGGGGTAAACGGCTGCCACTGTACCGATTTTCATGCATCCCTGCCAGAGAAATCACGACCGCTGCCGCGGCGGACCCAAGGTGCGGGATCTGCCCGACCGCCTCCGCCATTCTCCCCTTGACCGCAGGCGACTCCTCCTGTACCCATGGAGGCAATGGCCGCCGGACTGGCCGGCCGCCTTCGTCCCCTGCCCCAAGGAGCACCGCACCCCGCATGCACACCGTGGCCACCCTGCTGCCCCGCGTTTTCCTGCCCTTTGCCGCTGGTTACTTTCTCTCCTTCCTCTATCGCGCGGTCAACGCGGTCATTGCCCCGGAACTGCTCCGCGACCTGTCCCTCGACCCCGGCTCGCTCGGCCTGCTCACCGCCACCTACTTTATCGCCTTCGCCTCTTTCCAACTGCCGCTAGGCGTCCTGCTCGACCGCTACGGCCCCCGCCGGGTCGAGGCCGTTCTCCTGCTGTTTGCCGCCGCCGGCGCCTTCTGCTTCGCCCGCGCCCACTCCCTGCCCCTGTTGATCGCCGGACGAGCCCTGATCGGCTTTGGCGTCTCGGCTTGCCTGATGGCTGCCTTCAAGGCCTACACCCAGTGGTTTGCGCGGGAACGGTGGCCGCTGGTGAACGGCTTTCAAATGGCCGCGGGCGGGCTCGGCGCCCTGGCCGCCGCCTCCCCGGTGCAGATGCTGCTTGCCTGGACCGACTGGCGCGGTATTTTTTTCGGCCTGGGCCTGGTGACGTTTGCGGTCGCGGCCCTGCTCTTCCTGGTGGTGCCGGACAAGGCGGCCGATGGCCCGGCCGAACCATTCTCGAGCCAATTGCAGGGCATTCGCCAGGTATTCACCAGCCCGCGCTTCTGGCGGATTGCCCCGCTGACCGCCGCTTCCCAGGCAGCCTTTTTCGCCATCCAGGGCCTCTGGGCCGCCCCCTGGCTCAAGGACGCGGCCGGACTGGACCGGACCGCGACAGCCCAGACCCTGTCCCTGGTCGCCGTCGCCATGGTGGCCGGGTTCATCTGTCTGGGCGGCCTGGCCGCCCGACTCCAGCAAAGAGGCATCGCCACGGTGCATTCGGCCGCGGCCGGCATGATCCTGTTCCTGTTGATGCAGACAGCGATTCTCCTCGCCCCTCCGGCCTGGACCCTGCCCCTGTGGCTCGGCTTTGGCTTCTTCGGCACTGCCGGCACCATCGCCTACGCCTCCCTGTCCCAGAACTTCCCCGTCCACCTCGCCGGTCGGGTGAGCACCGCTCTCAACCTGCTGGTCTTTGTCGCCTCCTTTGTCGCCCAGTGGGCCATTGGCCTGATCGTCGGCCTGTGGCCCCAGACTGCCGCGAGCGGGCTTTCCCCCGCCGGTCTGCGGGCGGGATTTCTCTTGATGATCGCCTGCCAGATGATCGGGTTGCTGTGGTTTTTCCTTGCCGGACGAATCGGCCAGACCAGGCGAGAGGAGCATCCCGATGCTTGAGTCGAGGCGCGCATCCACCAGACCGCTATCGACACGCCATGGCATGGCCGGCCGCGCATCGCCGCTGCAACCTGTTGCGCGACATGGGTCGCCGTCCGTCAATCCGGACACCGCTTGTCACTGATAAACGGCCTGTTTTTTCCGCTGATCGCGCAAAATCGTGAACTAGCTGTTGCCGAATTGCCGCGGGCATATTAGACATAGCAGCGCCGAGGGAAAATACCGGGTGCGGTCGCCCCGAGCGTCGCCCGGAGGCCCTGTCGGCGGCACATCATCTCGTAACTTTTTCACAGGAGGAGAGTATGAAGCGCGTTGGAAAAATCGTCCTTGCCCTGAGCGCCTGCCTGCTGGCGGCCGCCCCCGCCTTCTCGGCGGAAAAGAAGGTCCGCTGGAACATGGCCATGACCTGGAACAGCACGCTCACCCCCTTTGTCAACGCACCGATGCGGGTGGCCAAGCTGGTCAGCGAGATGACCGGCGGCAACTTCGAGATCAAAATCGAAGGGGCGGAGAAACACAAAGCGGCGCTGGAGATCCTCGACATGGTCAAGGGCGGTCAGTTCGAGATGGGCCATACCGCTTCCTATTACTGGAAGGGCAAGGATGCCGTCACCGCCATCTTCACCACCGTGCCCTTCGGCATGAACGCCGACGAGCAGAACGCCTGGCTCTACTATGGCGGCGGCATGGAACTGATGCAGAAATGCTATGACAAGTTTGGCGTCTACGCCTTCCCCGGCGGCAACACCGGCGTCCAGATGGGCGGCTGGTTCCGCAAGGAGATCAAATCGCTGGATGACCTCAAGGGCCTGAAGATGCGCATTCCCAGCGTGGCTGGCGAAGTCTTCGCCAAGCTGGGCGTCAACGTCACCAATATCGCCCCTGGCGAGCTCTACACCTCGCTTGAGCGCGGCACCATCGACGTCCTGGAGTGGGTCGGCCCGGGCATGGACATCAAGATGGGTTTCCATAAGATCGCGCCCTACTATTACGCCGGCTGGCACGAACCGGCCACCGACCTGCAGTTTATCGTCAACAAAAAGGCCATGGAGTCGCTGCCGCCGGAATACCAGGCCGCGCTCAAGGCCGCCATCCAGGTTGCCGCCACCGACATGCACTACGAAAACTTCTCCATGAGCGCCGACGCCTGGGCCGCCATGACCACCGAGGTCCCCAACGTTAAGGTCATGACCTTCCCCGAGCCGGTGCTCCAGGCCATGAAGAAGGCCTCGGACGAGGTCCTGGCCGACTACGCCGCCAAGGATCCGTTCTTCAAGGAAGTGCTCGATTCCCAGAACAAATTCATGAAGAAGGCTCGGGCCTGGACCAAGATGTCCGAGCAGTACTATCTGCAGGAATCGGAAAAGGTCGTCAAATAGGAGGCGCCGGTTGATTCACCTGCCGTCCATCGCCTCGCCCGGGATGGACGGTTTTTTTGTTGCCGTAAACCCGTTTTTTATTAAGGGGGGAAACAGAGCGCATGCTGCTGAGCATTGAAAAATTCTTTTCGTTCTTGAGCCGCCAGCTGGGCCGGCTGTTGGCCATCGTCTTTCTGCTGATGACCGCCAACGTCTTCTACGATGTGGTCATGCGCTACTTCTTCCGCAACAGTTCGGTGGCCATGCAGGAAATGGAGTGGCACCTGTTCGCGATCATCATCCTCTTCGGGGTCTCGGTGGCCCTGCTCGAGGAGGGGCATGTGCGGGTCGATTTCCTCTACGACCGCTTTTCCGTGCGCACCAAGGCGGTAATCAACATCATCGGCACGGTCTTCTTCCTCCTGCCGCTGGCCTTTCTCGTATTCTTCACCTCCTATGACTTTGTCGTCGATTCATACAAGATCAAGGAGATCTCCGAGAACCCCGGCGGCCTGCCCTACCGCTACATGATCAAGGCCATGATCCCGCTGGCCTTTGCCACCCTGATGTTCAACGCCGTCGGCTACACGGTGAAGAACATCAATCTCTACCGGCAGAACGCCACACCGGAAATCCTCCACACTGTCACCGGGGAGGAGCGCCCATGACCGGCATCGTCATGTTCTTCGCCGCCCTGCTGATGCTGGCAATCGGCTACCCGGTGGCCTTCACCTTTGGCTCGATCTCCATCTTTTTCGGCATCATCGCCGCCATGGTGGCGGTGGCCCCGGATTTGAGCGTCGCCTCGATCAGCTATGAGTTCATGAAGATGTTCTCGATGATGCCCTTCCGGGTCTATTCGATCATGAACAACACCATCCTCATGGCCATCCCCCTGTTCATCTTCATGGGGATCATCCTGCAGCGGTCCCAGCTGGCCGAGCGGCTGCTTGAGGCCATGGGCACCCTGTTT
>JBGSPP010000234.1:0-2742 GCA_041738515.1 Desulfobulbus sp. | reverse complement strand
ACGGCTACTCCAAGCCGCTGGCCACCGGCACCATCTGCGCCGCCGGTACGCTGGGGCAGATCATCCCGCCCTCGGTCATCCTGGTGGTGCTCGGCGACGTCTTCCAGCTGCCGGTGGGTGACCTGTTCGCCGCCGCCTTTGGCCCCGGCTTCGGCCTGGTCGGCGCCTACATCGTCTTCATCCTGGCCTGGTCCTTCCTCAACAAGGACGTGGCCCCGGCCATGCCGCCGCAGGAAGGCACCCGTCTGGGCAACATCGGCCAGGCCATCCTGGCCATCCTGCCGCCGCTGACCCTCATCATCCTGGTGCTCGGGTCCATCTTCCTCGGCATCGCCACCCCCACCGAGTCGGCGGCGGTGGGCTGCGTCGGCGCGGTCATCCTGGCGGCCATGTACCAGAAGCTCAGCTGGAAGGTGGTCGAGGAGTCGGCCCTGGAAACGGTCAAGGTTGCGGCCATGGTCTTCGGCATCCTCATCGGCGCCACCGCCTTCTCCATGGTCTTTCTCTACACTGGCGCCGACGCCATCGTCGAGGAGGCGCTCACCAACCTGCCCGGGCAGAAATACACCTTCCTCTTCCTCTCCATGCTGGTGATCTTCGTCCTCGGCTTCTTCATCGATTTCTTCGAAATCACCTACATCGTCGTGCCGATCATCAAGCCGATCTCCGAGGTCATCGGCATCGACCCGCTGTTCTTCGCCATCCTGATCGCCATGAACCTGCAGGCCTCGTTCCTGACGCCGCCCTTCGGCTTCTCCCTCTTCTACCTCAAGGGATGCTGTCCGCCGGAGGTGCGGACGGTCGACATCTATCGGGGCGTGGTGCCATTCATCGTCCTCCAGGTGCTGGTGCTGATCTCGCTGGCAGTCTATCCCGAGATGTACGGGTTCACCAAGCACTGACAAAAAAAGCCCCCGTTCGCAAGCAACGAGGGCTGGTTCGATCTTCCTCGCGGCGGCAGGGGCACTCCCTGTCGCCGCAGTTCTTTGTTGTGGGGATACGCTCAGCTGCCACTGAAAAACCCCCGCAGTTCACTGATCACCGCCTCCGGGGCCTCCTCGGGCAGGAAGTGGCCGCAGTCAAGCGCTCGCCCCTCCACCTGCTGGGCATACTCGCGCCACACCGGCAGCACCTCGTAGGTGCGGTGGACAAACCCCCTGGCTCCCCACAGCACCAGCAGCGGACAGGCGACCTTGCGGTCCCGGTCCGCCTCGTCATGCTCCAGGTCGATGGTGGCGGCGGCGCGGTAGTCCTCGCAGGTGGCGTGGATGGTCTCGGGCCGGGCGAAGCAGCGCAGGTACTCGGCCACGGCCTCGGGTTCGAACACCGCGCCGGGTGCGCTCCAGCGCCGCAGCTTCTCGCCGAGGTAGTAGCCCGGGTCGGCGCCGATCATCCGCTCGGGCAAGCCACCCGGCTGGATGAGGAAGAACCAGTGGTAGTAGCCGGTGGCAAACCCCTGGTCCGTGTGCCGGAACATGTAGTGGGTCGGCAGGATATCCATCACGCAGGCCCGCAGGATCCGCTCCGGGTGATCGAGCGCCATCCGGTGCGCCACCCGGGCGCCGCGGTCATGACCGGCCACCTGGAACCGCGGGTAGCCAAGCGTGGCCATCACCTCGACCAGATCCAGAGCCATGGCTCTTTTGGAGTAGGGGGCGTGATCCGCGGCCGAAGCCGGTGTGGCGCTGTCGCCATAGCCCCGGAGGTCGGGGCAGATGACATGGAAACGGTCGGTGAGCGCCGGCGCCACCGTGCGCCACATCACATGGGTCTGGGGATAGCCGTGCAGCAGGAGCAGCGGCGGGCCGCTGCCGCCATGGACCAGATTGATCTCTGCTTCGCCGGCGTTGATGCGGGTCTGATCAATTTGTGCGCCAAAAAACATATTGCCCTCCCTTGGTGCCTCAATGCCCGATTGGCCTGCCGCCGAACCTGAAATGGCTGGCGGCAGACTCCGATGTGGCGTATAGAGCATGAGTATTCCCCCGCCGTCAAGGGGAGAACGACGCCAACCCCCGCAGCCCGCGACTCCCATCATGGCCCAGCCTGCATCGCCCATCGCCCCCCGCGCCGCCGCCGTCGAGGTGCTCAGCCTCTGGGCCACCACCCACAACTCCATTGACCTGCTCTTCCAGGCCACCGTTGCCAGGCTGGCCGACATCGACCGGGGCCTGGTCAAGACCCTGATCTACGGGGTGCTGCGGTACAAGGAATACCTCGATCACATCATCCGCAGCCATTCCAGTCACCCCCTGCGCAAAATGAAACCGCGCACCCTGATGACCCTGCGGATCGGCGTCTACCAGTTGCTCTTCCTCAGCCGTATCCCCGAATCGGCAGCGGTCAACGCCACGGTCAACACCCTCAAGGCTGCAAACCAGCCGGCCTGGTTGATCGGCTTTGCCAACGGCCTGCTCCGCGCCGTGGCCAAGGAACGGGCCAGTCTACCGACGCCTGCGCAAATGGAACAGACCGAGCCGCCCCTGCTCAACCACCCTGCCTGGCTGGTCGAGCGCTGGCAGATCCGGTTCGGCGTCGAGCAGGCCCGGGCGATCTGCCGCCTCAACAACACCGAGCCCGCCCTCACCCTGTGGATCAACGGCCGCCGTACCAGCCCCTCCCTGCTCAAGGTGCTGCTCGAGAAAAGTGGCATCGCCGCGCGCAAGGGGGCGTTCAGCCCGGCAGCGCTGGTGATCGAGCACTTCCCCGGCGCGGTCGATGCCCTGCCCGGCTTCCACGAAG
>JBGSPP010000226.1:0-17687 GCA_041738515.1 Desulfobulbus sp. | reverse complement strand
GTACAAGCAACTGCTTCAGGATGGTATCGCTCTTGGCCATGGCTCGGATCTCCTTGGTTTGTATGATCTTTTCACAAAATCATTGTACCACCAAAGAGCTCTCCGAGCCTCCTTTTCTTCAATATTTATGAGACAGCAGTGGCTTTTGCTGATGGCCAATGGGAAGTAGTAATAGGCACCGATGGGGTCGAGCAGTTCCTGATAGGACCGACCGAGCGCCTTGCTCATTAGCCCGGAGACGCCTGTGGAGAGTGTGCCCAACCAGCGGGAGCCGTCGGCCAGCCAGCAAACTTCCCCCTCCTCCTCGATCTGCCGCCAATGCCCCAGGTGGGTATAAAACCCCTGGAGCGGTGTCCGATCCTTGCGGTTGAGCAGATCATAATTCCCTGCCATGAAGTCGGCGGCCAAGGCGTCGACATCCTCCTGGTTGGTGATCGCCATGTCGAGGAGACGGCTGCTGGCCAGGAGGCGGCCGATCTGATCGAGCCGTTCCAACATGTCGACGCGGGCATGTCGATTGAGAGTGGCTTCGAGCAGATCCCCCTGAATGTTCACCGCGCATCCCAGTTCACCCAGTATCTTCCCGAGAAATTGCAAACGCAGCGTTTTGCCGTAGAGAGAGCCTGCCCCACCAGAAAACTGGAGGCTGAGGTAGTTATGATCCGGCTCATCACCGCAGAAAGTGTCGAGCGTGGCAAAGTGGTAGCCGAATTTGGCCGAAAGGTTGAGATAGTCGGTGCCGATGAGGGCGTAACTGTCGCCGCCGGGTTCCGGACCAAACTCCGAGGTGGCCGAGGCGGCCAACCGGGTTAAAAAACGGCTGCCATCGAATTGCACCGTGCCGCTCCAGTTGATGCCGGGATGGGTGAAGCCGCGCCACAGGGCCAAGATCGGCGCCGAAGTGAAATGATCGGCGGTCACCGTGTCGCAGGTGGAGAGACCGGGCGTCAAGCCGCCGCCAAGGTCGATCAGGTTGAGCACCAGCGGGATATGGGTGGTCAAGCGGGCCGTAACCGCTTGGTCCTCGGCATCGGATGACAGGCTGAACATCTCGCGTACTGCCTGTTCGTGGACAAAGCGGATGATGTCATGTATCGAGGCACAGTTTTCCGGCTGGAAAGCTGGATCGTCCGGGTCGGTGAGGTGGAGCGGCGAGATCTGGTCGAGCACGGCACGCAGCATCCGGTGCACCGAGCTGTCCATAATCCGGCGCTTGACCGGTTGATGGTCGATCAGCAATCCGCTATAGACCGCCGGCCGTTCCTGGACAAAGAGGGTGATCTCAACCGCCGGTTCAAGACAATCGACAGCACCGGCGACGTTGACCGCCATGGGCACGCCGAACTCACGGGCTACTGACGCCAGGTGGCAGGTGGTGCTGCCAACCTCGGTGATCAGACCGCTGATCCGCCCCATGATCTCGGCATAACGGGGGGCAGCGGTTTTGGCCACCGCAATGGCATGGTCAGGTACTGAAGAGAGATCAGTTTGTTCGTCAACAATCTGCACCTTCCCGGCTGCGATGCCCTGGGAGGCGCAGAGGCCGTCCCGAAGCAAGGGAGGTTCATCCGGTTCGGGTACCGGTTCAGTTGCCTTGATCGCCACCTGCAGTGGGCGGCATTGAAGGATGAACAACCTCCTTTCTCGATCAATCGCCCATTCGATGTCCTGCGGACCGCCAAACAGCGCTTCCAATTGGGCGCCTGCCTGGGCCAAACGGACAGCCTCCTCATCCGTGATCGCCGCCTGTTCCTCCTCGCCCGCCGCCACCTCGTGCTCCTCAATGCCTCCTTCGACTGCGTCCAGGCGCATTCTCTTGACCGCGATCTCCCGATGACTGATCGTACCGTCTTCCCGATCATAGACAAAAGTGTCGGCGGTGACGTTTCCGCTAACCAGCAATTCGCCCAGCCCATGGATGGCGCTGACCTGCATTGTTTCCGCCTGGCCGTTGGCCGGGTCAGCGGTGTAGAGCACACCACTTGCCGCTACGTCAACCATGGCCAGACCAAGCACGCACATCGGTGTCTCGGTGAGGTCGATACCTGCCATCTGGCGGTAGCTGATGGCCCGGGGTGAAAAGGAACTGGCGACCACCTCCTTGTAGGCTACGGCTAATCCATCACCACCCACATTGAGTACCGAACGGTACTGACCGGCAAAAGAGGCCTCGGAGTCTTCCCGCACCGCGCTGCTGCGCATGGCCAGTCGGATGCCGGGTTGGGTCTGCTGTTCAATGGTAGAGTAGTTGGCCTGCAAAAGGGCCCCGAGTTCCTCGGGAACATCGGCATTCAGGATCAGTTTGACGAGGCGTTCACTCACCTCAGCCAACTGAGGGTCGTTTGGAGACAAGCCCGCCAGCTCATCGAGCACCAGTTGATCGAGTTGATTGTCCTTAAGAAAACGGTCATAGCCGCCGGCGGTGACCACGAATCCCGGCGGAACCAACAGATCGGTTTCCTGGGCAATTCTCGCCAGGTTCGCGGCCTTGCCGCCGGCGTCTCCGGTGGCGGTGGCAGGTACATCCGCCAGTGCCACCACGGCCGGCAGGTCATGCCGGATCACCGGGGACCGAAGAACCCTGCGAATGTGCGCGTTGATCGCATCGGCTTGCTGATTGAGCAGTGCATACCGGTGTTCTGACAAGTTGTTCAACGCATTGACCAGGGCGCGCACCTGACCAAACAGCTGCTCATACTGAAACGCGATATCGGCGGCGGTGAAGGATTGACCACTGTAATAGAGCATCTCCAGCTCGGCAAGGGCACGCAGGGCATTGCGGTTGCCGCCGAGAAACTCCTTGAAGTGCCCGAACTTTTCCACGTGTTTTCCAGAAGCTCCAGCCAGCAGGGTACATCGGTCTCCCTGAGTAAACATCCGCAGTAATCCTTTCATTGCCATGCTCCGTATACGTCATCCGATTGCGAATCTAATTATCAACGTACCCGAAATTGTTGTATCCGCCACTTTGGCGGTCACTGAAAAATAGTTCTTTTTTTCCTGCTTGACAATGGAATAAGTATAACATACTTTCTGTTCACTATGAAAAATAAATGGATTCTCTTCTCGTACTCGATCCCCGCCACTAACGCCAAGGCACGGATGCGCACCTGGCGGCGCATCTCCGCCACCGGCGCGGCACAACTGAAAACCGGTCTCCAGATTTTGCCCAATCGCGAGGATCTGCTGGAGAACATCACCTGGTTGATCGGCGAGGTCAATGCTTTGGGCGGCGAGGCTATTGCTCTCCAGTGCGCCCAGGTCGAAGGCATGGCCGATCAGCAGATTGAGCAGTTGTTTCAAGCCCAGCTCGATCCTGAATTTGAGCAGATTCAGACCGAAGCCAAGGCGTTGCTCACCATGGCGGACACTCTGGGGGATGGCGGCAACGTCAAGGAGTTGTCGGCGGCCCTGCGCAAGCTGCGCAAACGGTGCGAGGCGGTTCGGGAACGTGATTTTTTCCCCTCCGGAGCGGCGGCCAAGACCCTGAAGGTGCTCGACTCCATCTCGGAGCGGCTGCGCAAACCGGACCAAATCTACCTGCCGGTTGCCCGGCTTGATCGTTCGCAGTACCAGGGCAGAACCTGGGTCACCCGCGCCCGGCCCTATATCGACCGCTTGGGTTCTGCCTGGCTCATCCAGCGGTTCATCGATCCGTATGCTCGGTTTCGTTTTCTCCTAGCCGGGGAAACCGTGAACCTTGACCAGGGCGAACTGCCCTTTGACATGGCCATGGGCGAGTTCACTCATCAGGGCGAGCTGATCACCTTTGAGGTCCTGATTCGGGATTTCGCTCTGCATGACCCGGCCCTGGCCAAGATGAGCGAACTGGTCAAATACATCGATGTGCAGGAGGGCGCCTTGCCGGATGATGCCAACCTGCTGAAAACGATGCTCGACGGATTGATTGCCCTCACAGCCGACGACCACCAGTTGCTGGAGCGAACGCGCCTGCTCTTTGACGCCCTCCATGCCGGTTCTACCAAAGCAGTCCAAGGAGTATCACCATGAACCCTGCCACCCAGGGTGCTGCACCGGCGGATGCCACCAGTATGCGCTCTCTGTTCTCCATCGGAATCCTGGCCCGATTCTCCTATGCACTGGCCAGGAATCCGGTGCTGCCGCTCTTTGCCGCCGCCCTGGGCGCAGGCCCCGAAGGCATCGGTTTGGCCGTGGGTATTTCCACGGTGACCGGCATCCTGTTCAAGATGCCTTCCGGAGCTCTCTCCGATGTCATCGGCCGCCGGCGTACCATGCTCGCTGGCCTGGTTGTTTTTGGCCTCATGCCATTTGCCTACCTGTTCATTACCCACTATGCAGCCCTGATCGTTGTCCGCTTTCTTCACGGTCTGGCCACCGCTATCTACGGTCCGGTGGCCATGGCGGTGGTAGCTGACGTGGCCGGCGCCCGCAAGGGCGAGATGCTCAGCTGGTTTTCCTCGGTCTGCATTGCCGGCACCCTGTTGGGTGCACCGATTGGCGGTGGCCTGCTCCTGCTGATGGGCAGCGGCGGGCCGGCGGATTTGGGTGGATTCCGCGCCGTTTTCCTCTGTAGCGCACTCACGGGCGTCTCGGCATTGGCCCTTGGCCTCTTGACCTTGCGCCACGGCGACAAGCCGGTGGAGGGGAAAGGTCTGGCCGAGCGATTCCACCTCTTTGCCCGCGGCATCCGCGAGGTGGTGGCCGACCGAAGGGTACTGATGACTTCTGCGATGGAAGGGATCCAAAACATGAGCATGGGTGCCCTGGAGGCTTTCCTGCCGGTGTATGCGGTCACCGTGGCCGGACTCAACGTCTTTCAGGCAGGCCTTGTCTGGGGTGTGCAGATTGTGGTCACCCTGATCGCCAAGCCCCTGATGGGCAAGGTCTCTGACCGCTGGGGCCGCAGGCCGCTGATCGTGGCCGGGATGCTGCTCTGCGCCGTCCCCTTCGCTCTTGTTCCGCACCTCACCGGTTTTGTCAGCCTGATGCTCGCCGGCATGGTGTTTGGCCTGGGCGAGGCCTTTGTCACCTCCTCCTCGGCCGCCATGGTGGCCGACTTCTGCAAGGCCCGGCATTACGGTGCCGCGATGGGTGTCTTTGGTACAGTGTTTGACGTCGGCCACGCCTCGGGCCCGATCGTCACCGGCCTGCTGGTGGCCTCACTGGGATACGGGCCAGCTTTTGCCATAGTCGCAACGATTCTGATTGCCTCAATCCCCCTGTTTCTGATGACCGTTCGCGAGGAACCGCAAGCGGAAAAGCTGTAACCCCGGCTCTTACCATTCCCCACTATCTACAATTCCAAGGAGAACAGCCATGCCTGAACTGAACGTCCACATCCAATCGAGCCTTGACCGCACCGGCAAAGAATACCGCGAGGTTCACGAATGGATCGACAATCCGGATACCAAATACGAGCGCCACGATTTTGCCAAGGTGTTGGCCAATGCCAAAATGTTCACCGACCAATACGGTGAGGAGGCGGCCCAGGAATACGTCCTCCACCTGGTCGAGGATATGCACTGCCGCTTCAACAAGGTGCTGGGTGAGCACCAGAAGCTGCACGCCGATTGCCTCAAGTACTTTGGTGCCTGATCTGGGTTTCCAAGAGTGAGACAACATGCAACTTCCCGAGCACAATGGCGGTGTCGAAACAGAACATTCGCTCGCCTTCGGTGAGGCTGTCAAGGTCTGGGCCCGGATTGTTTTCCTGAGCTTCGGCGGGCCGGATGGGCAGATCGCCTTGTGATGCACCGGAGGCTGGTAGAGGAGCGCAAATGGATCAGCGATGACTGTTTCCTCCATACCCTCAACTACTGCCATCTTCTGCCTGGGCCTGAGGCGCAGCAACTGGCAATCTACATCGGTTGGTTGCTGCACGGGAGCAAGGGAGGACTTGCGGCGGGTTTGTTGTTCGTCATCCCCCGGGATGCTGGTCATCCTCGCCCTGACTGCGCTATATGCGCGTATTCCACCAGGTGGCGGCCTGTTCCTTTATTGCCATGTTCTTCTACCAGGCCCCGTTCCCCCTGGTAATCGTTGCCGCAGGTCTCCTTGGCTATCTTGGGACGAGTCGGTGTCCGCGTTACCTCGGCCAGTGCTGTCCCAGGTGGATTTGCTGCGGCGCAGCGCCTACCGCTGGCAGCGAGGAGAATGGCATCATCGACCTCCTCCTTGCCCGGGATGTGGAGGGCCGAACTGGCCAACCTGCTTAACGCTGGGCAGCCCCTGAATCTGCTCGACGTCAGGCGAGGGGGGGACTTGTCCCCGGCCATGGTTGCCGGGGTTCACTGACAGGATCCGGCCGAGGCCGAACAATGGTTGCCGACCATACCCAGGGAGCTCGAGGTGATCATCTACTGCGTGCGCGGCGGTTCGGTCAGCCAATCGGTATGGCAGCTACTTTGCGAACAGGGATTACGGGCGAGGTACGTGGTGGGGGGCGTGGCGGCTATCGAACAGCAGGGCTTGCGTACATGATGCTGTCCACCATCCCGTCCTGATTGAACACATAGATGATGCCGTTCTCGGCATCATAGAGCGTCACGCCCTGGGCCTTGGCGTTGACTTTCCGTGCTACCTTGTCATAGGGGTCGCCGAGGACGATACCGTTCGGGTCCTTGAACTGCGGATCTCGGATGATGATGGCCAGCACCCGCTTCTCTTTCTTGTCGATCTTGACGTCCACCTGCCGGTACTTGCAGAACAGATGATCGCCGGCAAAAACTTTGGAACGCGGCGTACCCAGGATGCGCACGGTGTCGTCAATGGTCGAGATGCCGGCGGTCAAGCCCTTGTACATCACCCGCTGCCGTGCAAAACCGTCGGTTCCAGCCAAGATGGTCACCAGGCACACCAGCCAGATCAGCGCCATCGTTCGCCTGCCTCTCTCCCACATTGTGTGACCCTCCGCCGAATACCGCGCCCATGGACGCTTCTCGCTGTTGTCTCGGGACGACAGAAGCGCCGTCTGCACCCTGCGACACGTTGCCTTTTGCCGACAGCAACGCTGTGGGAAATACCCCAAAGCTTGTTGAAAACAATACTATTTTCCCCCAGCAATGCTATACTTTGTTTGCAGTGGAAACCGTTCTGGCACAGACACCAGCGGCGAGTGAACACAGACAGGAGATGCTTTGCCATGGCGAAAAAGCAACGAAACCGCAGGCTAGGCGGAGGGCACAGATTCCCTCCCTTGGGCACGATGCTGGCCGCAGGCCTGCTCTGCCTTCTCCCCGACCCCATCCTGGCCTCGGGGTACCGCATCACCAACCAGTCACTCGCTGCGGTGGGCATCGCTGGCGCTCACGTCGCCTCCACGTCCGGCCCGGACGCCAGTTACTACAACCCGGCCAACATGGGCTGGCTGACCGATCAGTGGCAGACGGAGACCAGCCTCACTTTCCTTGGCCTGCCGTCGGTCAAGTACCGGGATAACCGCAGTCCCCAACTCGACGGTTCTTCGGAGAGCGAGCTGTTTCTCATGCCGCTGGTCCATGCTGTATCGCCCCGATACGGCGACCTGCGCTTCGGCTTCTCCCTGACCTATCCCTTCGGCCTGGCCAAGGAGTGGCAGCAGCCCTATCCCAGGGCCAGCGCCGAGCAGTTTTCTCTTTTCCTTATTGAGGCCAACCCCACAATCGCCTGGACACTGACCGACCGGGTGAGCTTCGGCGGCGGTATCCGCCTGTTGTATGGCAAGGGCGAGGTCGAAAATTCGGTGACCAACCCGCCCTTTGGTCAGTTGGCACCGCTGACCTCACTGGACAGGTCCGCCGACGGCACGGACACCCAGTTGGGCTACAATCTCGCCCTCACCGTTCGCCCCATCGACCGGCTCAGCCTCGCCGCCACCTATCGCTCGGAGAACGAGCTCGACCTGGAAGGCACAAGCCACCTGCACGCCTGGGACGGGACCCTGCCGCTGGCCGCCTGGGACGGCGACGGCTCGGTGGCCCTTACCCTGCCGGCGGTATTCAGTCTGGCCGCAGCCTATACCTTTGACCGCCTGACCGTGGAACTGGGCTGGGACCGCACCTTCTGGTCGTCATTTGCCGAGCTCGATTTCCAATACGACCAGAACCTGCTGGGTACAGTGTTCGACGGATTTGATCGGGCCATCGTCAAAAACTGGGACGACACTGACGCTTACCGAATCGGCATCTCCTACGACTGGGACGGACGCTGGACCACCACCCTTGGGTTCGCCTACGACCAGACGCCCGTACCGGCGGCCACCCTCGGCTTCGAGGTGCCCGACGCCGACGCCCATGTGTACTGCGCCGGTCTGCGCTATCGCACTTCGGGGGAATGGGAAATCGGCCTGTCCTACATGTACCACCGCACTCGCGGCCGTGCGGCGGGCAATGACGGCGCAGCCGGCCTGCCCGGCCTCGACGGAACCTTCACCGAAGGCGGCGCCCATGCGGTCACCGTGGGCCTGATCGCCCGGTTCTGACCCAGCCCGCGCAGAGAAGCATTGTTTTCCTGAGCCAAATCCAGACAGGGCGCATGCGCCCTGAAGGAGCGTCCATGACCGATCCGGCCACGCCCTCCCAACCCGGTTCTGCCCTGTCGGCCGATCTGCTTGACCGCGTGCTGGCCTTTTCCCCGGTACACGCCTACAGCGCCGGCCAGTCGATCCTCGTCCCCGGCGCCGCCACCAGCGCCTTTTATTACTTGCAGAGCGGTGCGGCCGAGGTCAGCTACACCGACCCGCACGACACCCGCATCACCGTCGCCCTCATGGGTGCGGGCGAATTTTTCGGCGAGATCGGCTATTTCGACGGCGAATCCCGGGTTCGCGACATCCAGGCGGTCGGCGAGGCCAGGGTCGCGGTCTTGGATGACGCGGTCATGGCCGAGCTGCGGCGCCGCCAGCCGGAACTCTACATGGATTTCCTGATGCTGCTCACCCGCAACATCTGCACCAAATTCCGCCGCATCGCCGGCGAGCGCGAACCCATCGCCGGATACGCCGACTCGCTCTCCACCCGCCATGCCAGCCGCTACACCGAATCCAAACCCCTGCCAGCCCCGCTGGTCCGCTCCTCCCAGTTCCATGAGGTCAGCAGCCGGATCGAGGGGTTCAAGGCCGAACTGTTCAATCTCTCCCATCGCCTGCAGAAGGTCGAGGCTCAGGGCGGCAAGGACCCGGTCGACGAGGCCCGTTGCCTGGCAGTGCTCACCGACCTCAACGGCTCGCTCGGCCAGTTCGCCGCCATCATGGCGGGCAGCGGCTACGAGGAGGTGATGTGGGGCTATGTCTTCAAGGAGATCTTCCCCTACTTCATGCGCAGCCGGTTTTGCGAGCGGGCCTACTTCAAGCCCAAGGGCTATGCCGGCGATTTCCTCATGATGGAGCATATATACAAGAACGTACCCGAGGGCGACGGCAAACTCGGCCAACTGGTCGATGCCTTCTGCCTGCAGCGGCCGGGATCGATGGCCATCCGCGGCCGGCGGCTGCTGCTGAAAAACGAGCTCATGCGGATTGCCTGCGCACGGGCCGACCGTGGCCTCCCGACCCGGATCATGAATCTGGCCTGCGGCCCCAATCGCGAGCTGTTCGATTTCCTCGCCGAATGCGGCTGCAGCGAGCGCATCGACGCCCTCTGCGTCGATATCGATTCCGAGGCCCTGCAGTACACCAACCAGCATGTCAACATCTTCCCCCACCGGGCCTCGATCCGGCTGATGAGCGAGAACGTCATCAAGTGGTCGCTTGGCCGCGCCAGCCACCACATCGAGCCGCTGGACGTCATCTACTCGGCCGGGCTCTGCGATTACCTCGACGCCCGCCTGTTCCGGTCCCTGATCACCCAGTGCCACCGTCACCTCAAACCCGGCGGCATCCTCCTGCTCGGTAACTTCACCCATTACCCTGATTGCCTCTTCCTCGACAAACTCCTCAAGTGGGAGCTGATCTACCGCAGCACCGACGAACTGCGGCAACTGTTCGCGCCGACCCCCTTCGGCGATCGGGTGGAAATCATCGCCGAACGGGAAGGGGTCAACCTGTTTGCCGTCGCCACCCGGGAAGAATGAACGTGGCCGGATCGGCGGAGCCATCGCTGGCATACTTTCGGGAGGAGCTTCACGAACTCTTCTTCCAGCGGACGCGGGTCAGCCTATGGATGGGAGTGGTCTTTTTCCTGCTCTTTTCCCTGCTGGACTTCATCTACTGCCGCCCGTTGTTCGGTCTGTTTTTTCTCTATCGCCTCGCCTATGCCGCCTGCCTGCTGCTCGGCCTGCGGCTGCTGACCCACCCCTCTATGCGGCCGTACACCCAAGCGGTGATGTTTGCCGCCATGCTGCTCGGCACCCTGACCATCTCGCTGATGACCGTCAAACTGGGCGGCTTTGCCTCCGGCTACTACGTCGGCATCCTCCTGATGATCGCCGGCGGCTTCTCCATCCTACCACTGACCCTGGCCCAGGCCTTGAGTCTGGGCGGCATGATGTACTTGGTCTACGCCCTGGTGGTCTATGCCGGCGCCCGGCCGCTTGACCCGACCTCAGTGGTGCACTTGGTCAACAACAGCTTTTTCTTTGTCGCCATCGTACTTGCGACCACGACCCAGAGCGTCGATGAACTGCAAACGCTGGCCCGATCGTTGCGTGCCAAGCGGAGCCTGTCGCGGATGAACGCCGAACTGCGGCAGTACACCGGCAATCTGGAGGCCATGGTCCGGCAGCGGTTGGCAGAGCAGGAGGAGTCAGACCTGCAATTCAAGGAGCTCTACGACAATGTGCTCGACCTCCTCCTGCTGATCGATTCGGCCGGGGCGATCCGGATGGTCAATCGGCACGGGGCGGCCCTGCTCGGAAGCTCTCCCGAGGCGCTGCAGGGAAGGCGCATCGACGATTTTCTCGCCGGCAATGGCCGCGATCGCTTCGATGCCGAAATACTGGCTCCGCTCCGGCGGGAGGGCACGGTCCGGGGCGTGCAGATGCGGCTGGTTGTCCGCGGTGGTCAAACCATTGAGGTGGAGACAAGCGGCAACAGCGTGCGGACGCTCGACAGCAACGAGCAGTACCAGCTGATCCTGCGCGACATCACCGCCACCAAGGCCATGGAGCGGCAGGTGCTCGAATCGGAACGCCAGTTCGCCGAGTCCCGCCAGGTGGCGATCCTCGGCCTGGCCCGGCTGGCCGAAAGCCGGGACGACGCCACTGGCGCTCATTTACTGCGGATCCGCGAGTACACCCGGATCCTCGCCATCGAACTGGCCCGCGATCAAGATTTCACTGACCTTGTCACCGCGGCCTTCATTGAGGACCTCTGCCTGTCCAGCGTCCTCCACGATATAGGCAAGGTGGGCATTGCCGACGCTATCCTGCTCAAGGCCGGCAAGCTCACCGAGGCCGAATTCGCCGCCATGCGCGATCACTGCGAATACGGCGGCGCCGCGCTCTCCTCGGCGGAAGGCGATGCGGCCAGCCTCTCCTTTCTCCGCACGGGCCAGCAGATCACCCGCTACCACCATGAAAACTGGGACGGCACTGGCTACCCCCATGGGCTCGCAGGCACAGATATTCCGCTGGCGGCCCGGATCGTCGCCTTGGCAGACGTGTATGACGCACTGACTTCCAGCCGGCCGTACAAACCCGCCTTTCCCCACGCCCAGGCGCGGAAAACCATTGCCGCCGAAAGCGGCCGCCGCTTCGATCCGGCCATGGTCCGCGCCTTTCTCCGCTGTGAAGCTCAGTTCGAGACGACGCGCAACACCCTGCAACCACGTCCCAATTTGGCGAAGGGATGAGAGTAACGTCATGACCCAGCTGGAAACCTACCGCGGCGAGTTGCGGCGACTGCACCACCACCGGCTCACGGTCATCTTTTCTACCATCATGGCAGCCATGGCGCTCTTTATCCTCTCCGATTACCTGCTTTCGCCGCAGCGTTTCGGGGAGCTTCTGGGCTTTCGCCTGCCGGCCATCGGCCTGGCTGGTTTGCTCCTGCTGGCCAACCACTTTGACCGGCGGCAGCAGTACACCTGGGTTCTGGGTTTCACCGGCTACCTCGGTATCAGTGTCGTTCTCCTGCTCATGATGCTTCACCTGGGCGACATCACCTCCCCCGCCTATGTCGGCCTGATCGTCATCATGATCGTCTACACCAACATCGCCCCGCTCACCGCCGGACAGACCCTGATCAGCGGTTTTGCCCTGATCTGCCTCTATCTGGCCGCCATAGTCGCGGCCGAGTCATTTACCACTGCCCGCCTGACCGATCTCCACGCCAACCTGTTCTTTCTGCTTTGCTTTGTGCTGATCGCCGCCATCCAGAGCTGGGCGGACTCCACCGCCCGGGAAGAGGAATGCCGGCTGCGGGTCGAGGAGCAGGAGGCGGCGGCAGAACTGGTTCGCCAGGCGGAGCGGCTGGAGGAGGCGGTGCGGGTGCGCACCGGGGAGCAACAGGCCTCGGAGGAGCGCTACCGGCTGCTGTACGGTGCGATTGCCGACGATGTCATCCTCATCTCGCCCCAGGGGGCGATCCTCCAGGCCAGCGATTCCTTTGTCCAGCGATTCCTCGGCGGCCGGCCGCGGCCTGAAGTCTCGCTGCCCGACCTGGTCTGCGAACAGGACCGCAACCGGCTCCGCGCCACCCTGCTCGAGGTCATCGCCCGGGGCGAACCCGTGGCCGGCTGGCAGGCAACTCTGCTGACCTGCGACGGCAGCCCCTTTGCCGCTGAAATCAACGGCGCCCTGCTGCTGCGCGAGAACAGGCCATTGGGATTGCAACTGGTCATCCGCGACATAGGCATTCGCCGGCGGCTCGAAGATCGACTGACCGCCGGCCTGAACCGGGTCAGGCAGACGGAGGGCGCCGCCATCCTGGCCCTGGCCAAACTGTCCGAATACCGCGACGTCCACCCTGGCCAGCACCTCGAGCGGATCAGGGCCTACTGCCGCCTCCTTGCCGAGGAACTCGCAGGCAGACAGGCCTGGCGCGCAATCGCCACCCCCTCCTTTCTCCAGCACCTGGATCTGGGCTCGATCCTGCACGATATCGGCAAAGTGGCCATTACCGATGCCATCCTCTTCAAGGACGGGCCACTGACCGACCTGGAGCGCGAGGTGCTGCGCACGCACACCCTGAGCGGCGGCGACGTGATTAAATCCATGAAGGCCGAGGCCGGAGACAGCGGATTTTTAACGCTTGCCTGCAACATCGCCTATTTCCATCATGAGCACTGGGATGGGAGCGGATATCCCTACCGGCTGCGGGCTGACGAAATCCCGCCGGAGGCCAGGATCGTGGCCGTGGCCGATGTTTATGAGGAGATGACCGCCAGTCGGCCCGGGACCTCACCGCAGGCACATGATCAGGCGGTTCGCGCAATAGCCGATGGCGCCGGGCACCGTTTCGACCCCGAGGTGGTCGAGGCTTTCCTTGCCGTGCAGGACCAGTTCGATCGCCTCCGCGCCTCCCTGAAGGAGGCCGCCTGACGATTCCCGGATCGCTCCGGACGAGGCCGGCAATCATTGGCTGGAAGTGGCCGCAGGCTTGTTTTCGCGGTCATATTTCCCTTGCCGTTCACCGGCAAATCAACTAAAACCACACAGGCTGAGCAGATACCCGTTTAGGGGCCAAAGGTCCCGCGGCGGACGAAGAAACTCCATAGACTTGAGAACTTGAATTTCCACGGGAGGGGTAAGGGTATGAAGACGAATACAATGCGGGCTCCACTGTACAAGGCAGGAGCGGTCATTCTGGTGATGGCGCTCTTGGCCTATCTCACCAGCGCCTCCGGCGGCGGGGTACTCGACTCTGTGGGGCAGTTGATCATCGGCGCCTTCCGCCTGGTGCAGTGGGCCATTGCCATGGTGATCGGTGTCGCGGTCTGCATCGCGGCCCTCATCGGCATCTTCCTGTTTGCCGTCTCTCTCTACGACAAGGAGGCCTCGGCCTCGATGTTCGCCAAGACCAAGGAATCGGTGGCCGACCTGCTGGCGCCAGTGTTTGCTTTTGTCGGCTCCCTGTGGTGCAAGAGCGGCACCTGCGCCGCGCCGGCCCAGCCCGTTGTGGACAACAGCGCCCAGTTGAAAAACGAGTTGCAGACCATTGTCACCGGTGAGGTCGGCAAGGTCACCGCCAGCCAGCAGGAACTGAATGCCCAGTTGGCATCGCTCCATGCCAAGATGCAGAGCCTGGAGGAGAAAACCGCTGGCTTTGCCGCCGCCGGACAGATGGAGGCCATCGCCGGCGAGATCGCCGCTTCTGCAAAAACCCTGAGCGGCGTCCAGGAATCGGTGACGGCTCTGGAGAGCAAGATTAGCGACACCGCCCAGAAATTGCAGGCCATGACGCCAGAGAAGCTGCTTGGCGACCTGCCTGCCCGCCTGGAGAAACTCGAGCAGCGAGGCGAGGACAAGGGATTTGACCCGCAACCCCTGACCGAATCGATCCAGAACCTGCAAAAGGAAATGGAAGAGGTCAAGAAGGCACAGAGCGCTCCGGCGGCCAAAAGTGTACCGGGCGGCAAAGGCAAAAAGAAGGCCTGAACAAGCCTCCGGCCTCCGCGCACAGAGACAAAGAAGGCCACCCCGCCGCGCGCGGGGTGGCCTTCTTTTTTTTTGTTTCCCGCACCGCAGGTCTTACGCGGGCAGGAGTTCCTTGAAGTATTCGATCGAGGGAAAATGACAGGAGTAGGCCACCCGCTGCCGACTGCTCGGCCTGGCGACAAAGAGCAGGTGGGCGATGCCGTGGGTCCGGGCGGTGAACAGCACCTGCTCGGTGTCGTCAACCAGCAGGGTCCGGCGTCGGTCAAAGGCGAGCATCTGCTCAAGCCTGGTCCAGAACGCCGGTTCCTCCTTGGCAAAGCCGACCTCTTCGGCGCAGACGATACGATCGAACCAGGCTCCGATGGCGGTCTTTTCCAGTTTGATCGACAGCGCGCTGGAGTGGGCGTTGGTTATCAGGTAGAGTTTTTTCCGCAGCTTAAGGCAGTATTCTAAAAATTCGACCACATAAGGATGCACTCCGATCAGGTGGTTGATGCGCAGTTTGAGTTCCGGGAGGTCGAGTTGCAATTCCCGCGACCAGAAATCCAAATCCGCCCAGTCAAGAGTCTCCCTGACCTGATGATACCGGGCCAGCAACCGGTTCCGCGCCTCCTCGATGGGAATATCGTGGAGCAGGCTGTAGTGCTCGGGCACGTACTGCTCCCAGAAGTAATCGTCGAAATGCTTGTCCAGGAGGGTGCCGTCCATGTCAAGGAGGACAGTGTCTACCAGCTCCCAGGGAACAAAGGGGCTTTTCTTCTCACAGCGCGTGTCGGGACTCATGGCGGTTATCCCTTGAGGAAGTGCAGGATGTCCTGGATCCGGTTCCAGCAGTCGTCGCCGATATCCAGCGGCACTATCAGCCGCTGGTCCGGGGTCAGGCGGACGGGCAGGGCCGGTCGCTTCTTTGCCGGTTTCGCCTGGAGCAGATCAAGGATTCGCTGCGGCGACACCTTCGTCTGTTCGACAAAGGAGAAGATGAGGGCGTCGGTCCCCTGCTCCAGTTTACTGATGCCCAGTTCACGCAACTGCTGCTTGAGGCCGATGATCGCCAAAAGCGCTTGGCCCTCGGACGGCAAGGGACCGTAGCGGTCGACGAGTTCGTCGCGGAGATCGTCCAGTTCCTCTGCCGACGCGGCCCCGGCTGCAGCGATCCGCCGATAGGCGTGATAGCGAAGGCTGGTATCCTGGATATACCTGTCCGGAAGAAAGGCCGCAACCCTGAGTTTGACCTCCGGATCGAGATCGACCGCCGCGGCCTGGCCCTCGCCAGCCAACGCCTTCTGTTTAAGGTCGGCCACCGTGGACTGGAGCAGTTCCAGATACAGGTCGTACCCCACCGCGGCGATGTGCCCGGACTGGGAGACCCCGAGCAGGTTACCGCCGCCACGGATCTGGAGGTCGTTCATCGCCAGCTTGAAACCGCCGCCAAGCTCGGAGCAGTCCATCAGGGCCCGCAGCCGCTGCTGGGTCTCCTGGGTCAGGTGATCCAGTGAAGGGACCAGCAGGTAGGCGTAGGCCTGCCGCGTCGATCGGCCGACACGACCGCGCAACTGGTAGATGTCGGCCAGGCCCAGATGGTCGGCACGGTTGATGATGATGGTGTTGGCATTGGGGATGTCCAGGCCGGACTCGATGATGGTGGTGCAGACCAGGATGTCCAGCTCATGGTTGATGAAGCGGACCATGATGTCCTCGAGCTGCGGCCCGGGCATCTGGCCGTGGGCCACGCCTATCCTGGCCTGCGGCGCCAGGGCGGCGATGCTCTCGGCCACCCGGTGGATGGACAGGACCCGGTTGTGGACGAAGAACAGTTGGCCGCCTCGCTCCATCTCCCGCAGAATTGCCTCTCGGATTACCAGCTGGTCGTAGCGGGCGAGGAAGGTCTTCACCGAACGGCGCTGCCTCGGCGGAGTTGAGATCACCGAAAGGTCGCGGATGCCGAGCAGGGACATCTGCAGGGTGCGCGGGATAGGGGTGGCGGTGAGGGTGAGGACGTCGACCGTGGCTTTGATCTTCTTGATTTTCTCCTTGTGGGTGACGCCGAACCGGTGCTCCTCGTCGACGATCAGCAGGCCGAGCCGGCTGAACTGAATGTCCTTGGAGAGCAGGCGGTGGGTGCCGACCACCAGATTGATGGTTCCCGCGGCCAGGCCGGCGGCGATCTCTTTCTGCTGACGGGAGGTGCGGAACCGGTTGAGGCAGGCGATCTCCACCGGAAACCCGGCAAAGCGCTCGCGGAAGGTGGCGGCATGCTGTTCGGCGAGAACCGTGGTGGGCACGAGGATGGCTACCTGGAAGCCGTCCTCGATCACCTTGAAAGCGCCCCGGGCCGCCACCTCTGTCTTGCCGTAGCCGACGTCGCCGCAGACCAGGCGGTCCATGGGTTGATCGCGGGTGAGGTCGTCGATGACCGCGTCGATGGCCTTGGCCTGGCCGCTGGTCTCGTCGTAGGGAAAGGATTCCTCCAGCGCCCGGTACAGATCTCCCGGCGGCGAGAACCGGTGCCCCTGGCGCATGGCGCGCTGGGCATAGATTTCAAGCAGTTCCTGGGCGATTTTCCAGACCGCCTCGGTCACCTTTTTCTTGGTGGCCAGCCAGCGCTGCGAGCCGAGGCTGTCGAGCCGGGGCTCCTCGTCGGTCAGCCCCTGGTAGCGGCTGACCCAGTGGAGCCGGTCCGTGGGCACGTAAAGCTTGTCGCCGTCCCGGAACTCGATCTGCATGAAGTCCCCCTGCTGCCCGGAGAACTGCATGTTGACCAGCCCCTGGAAGAGGCCGATGCCATGATCCCGATGCACGACTGCATCGCCGATGGCCAGCTGATCGACCTGAATCGGCGTTCCCTCGTCGCGGCGGGGCTTGCCGCGACGGCCACGCTGGAGGCGGCGTTCCCCGAACAACTCGGTGGCGGACAGGAAATGGAGCTTTTCGTCGAGCAGATCAAAGCCGCGCGACAGCGGCTGATGGCAACAGTGGATCAGGCCTGAGTCCCGAACCGCCGCCGGATCAAAGGGCTGGACAAGCTGGGTGGTGCGCAGCTCGTAGTTGGCAAGCATATCACGCAGGTGGTCGGCCTGGCGGGGAGAGCGGCAGGCGAGCACGATCGAGTCACGTTCCTGCTGCCAGGCGTGGATGCGGTCGGCAAGCGGCGCCATCAGGCCGCGCTTCTTCCGCTCCAGGTCAATGGCCTGGGC
>JBGSPP010000219.1:0-7170 GCA_041738515.1 Desulfobulbus sp. | reverse complement strand
CCGGGCCTGGCTGCGGTGAACCGGGTCGTGCAGCGGATGCACGGCGCCATCGATATGCTGTCCCGCCCCGGCCGGGGCGCCCGCATCACCCTTAAAATACCCCAACGTGGCTGAGCCGGACCGTCCGGTCGCGTTACTATTGTTGGAAGAAACCTTGCTTTCCCTGATTTTGTCTTGATACAATAGCCCAGACGCCGAATCCCGGCGTTCTTTGACAAACGCACTTGGCCGCAGTATCAACCTTCCTCCGGCGGCCGGCCGGAGGACAGACCAGGAGGAATAAATGGCAAAAAATGTACTGCTCGTTGACGATTCCAGCACCATGCGCAAGATCATCAGTCGCTCGCTGCGCCAGGCAGGGCTCGACTTCGGCGAGATCTACGAGGCCGGCGACGGCCTGGAAGCCTTGGCCGTGCTGGAAAAAGAGGCGGTCGATATCGTGCTTAGCGACATCAATATGCCCAACATGAACGGCATCGAATTCCTGCGCGAAAAGAGCAACCGGGCCGGCATTAAGGATATCCCGGTGTTCATGATCTCCACCGAAACCGGTGAGGACATCATCGGCGAGGCCAAGAGCCTGGGGGCTGTGGGCGCCCTGAAAAAGCCGTTCACGCCCGACAAGGTCAACGAGGTGCTCGGGCCGCTGATGTAACCGGCATTCCACGATCGACAGGGATGTGCCCTGGGCGCCGCCCTTGTCAGGCCTGTCGATGAATCCAACGGAGGGAGGGGGCGTGAGCAATTTTATCGAAGTCACCGACAAGATCATCGAATCGACGGTTGAAATCTTTACCGGCATGGTGATGATGGATATTTCGGTGGCGGGCGAACCAATGACCAATTTGGGGCCGCTCAAGCAGTCGATCACCGGCATGGTCGGCCTGGCCGGCACCCACAAGGGTGTGCTGGCGGTCCATTTTCCCAATCAGGTGGCCATGGACGTCACCGGCAGCTTTCTCGGCATGGAGGTGGGCGAGATCAACGCCGACGTTCAGGATGCCATCGGCGAGATCGCCAACATGCTCGGCGGCAACTTGAAGACCATCCTCTCAGACCGGGGCAGGGATATTCAGCTCTCCCTGCCTTCGACCATTTCTGGTGAGCAGTATTCCTTTTCTTCCCAGATGGACGTTGATCAGATCATTCTGCCCTTCCAGGCGCCGTCGGGCGTGTTTTACGTGGAAGTGGAACTGGAACGCTGATTGGCGGGTTCGTTGCCGCACAACATCTCAATCACCGAGGGCTCGCTTTTGGATCTGGAGAAATTTCTCATCGAGGCAACCATGGAGGTGTTCGCCTCCATGGTGTTCATCGACATCACCCCGGAGGGCGCTGACAGCGGCGAGCCTGACGCCGACATGACGAGCATGATCGGCCTGGCCGGCGACCTGAAAGGCATCCTTGCCGTCAAATGCCCGGCCCCGGTTGCCATGGAGATCACCGGCGCCATGCTCGGCATGGAGGTGAACGAACTCGGCGAGGACGTCAAGGACGCGGTTGGCGAGATCGCCAACATGGTTGCCGGCGGCCTCAAGGTCTCGCTTGCCGGCTGCAGCAGGAAGGTCGAACTGGCCATCCCCACCACCGCCATCGGCAAGTCGATACGGACCAGCGGTCTCTCCGGCGCCTCCCTGGCGCGGATTCCCTTTGCTACCCCCCAGGGCCGATTCTGGGTGGAACTGCGCTATATCCTCTCCTGAGGATGCGGGTTAACTCTTTCCCGCTTTCCGCCGAAGAGAAGGCATGCCTGTTGCATGTTTGCCGCATCAGGCAAGAATCTGACTTGTTCAAAGAGACCACCTCGGGGCCCACACCGTTTGCCCTGAACTACAAGAGCATACTGTCCGGCACATGACCGAAACCCAGACGACAAAAGCCAGGAGCCGCCTCGAGAAAGTCCTTCGAGCCAGCCGCGAACGGATGCAGGAAGAGGTTTCCGCCCTGATCGGCATCTCTTTCAAGATGGGCGAGCCTGAATTTCGCCTCATCGACAAGGAAACGCTGTTCGAGGGGCTTGACGGCAAGCGGGTGCTGGCCCACGTCAAGGTGGATGGCGAGGTCGAGGGGCAGGGCTGCCTGCTGGTGGGTGTCAAGGACGCCATCAACATCGGCGGCCGGCTGATCATGCTGCCCGACTCCGAGCTGAAAAGCGTCATCGCGGATGAGGACTATTCCGACGAGTTGCAAGACTCCTTCGGCGAGGTGGCCAACATTATCTGCGGCTCGGCCACCTATACCCTGGAAGAACAGTTTCCCAAGAAAGTCCGCCTCATTCGGACCGAGCAGGAAATCGTCATCCCGGTCAAGGTGGAGACGGACTCCGAGCAGCCGATTGCCAACGGCGATTACCTGATCATGTCCCTGCCCCTGGAGGTGGATAATCAACCGCTTGGCGCCCTGGACATGGTGCTGCCGGCCGAGCCGTTCGGGCTGGTCGATGGGGCCGCAAAGCCGATGGCTGCCGATCAATCCCAGGCCGCGGACCAGCACCCTGGAGCGGATTCGGCTGCTGCAGCCGGGGCGCCGGCCATGGCAGAACAGCGTGGTGAGGAATCGGGGCAAGGGACAATCCCGGCAGGGCAGCAGGCCACGGGAGAGCAGGCAACTGCAGGGACAGGGACGACGCGCCCGGAGGACGAAGATGTCCCGGCCAAGGCTGTCGAACCGTCACGGCCCAAGCGCGATTCCGGCAAGCAAAAGAAGATCGTCGACAGCCTGTTGAAGGCCAGCATGGAGCGCGTCAGCGAAGAGGTCAGCGGCCTGCTGGGCGGCGGTCTCCAAGTTGTGCCCATCGATAACCTCGCCCTGTCCAAGGCCGATTTTCTTGAGCAGGCCGGCGGCAAGCAGGTGATGGCGCGGCTGGAAATTCGGGGCGGCAAGCAGGGCGAGGCGTATCTCTTCGTTGATCACAAATCCGCGATTCATCTCGGCGGCACCCTCATCATGCTGCCGGAATCGGAACTGGAAGAGACCATCCGCAACGAGGAGTTTGGCGACGACACCCGCGACGCCTATGGCGAGATTGCCAACATCATCGCCGGCGTTTACACTGCGGTATTCGAGGAGCAGTACCCGGCCAAATTGGGATTCACCAAAACCGAGATGGAAACCGTGGTCCCGGTGAAAGTGGATCCGGACTCAGACGAAATCTTCGCCAATCAGCACTACTATCTCTCCACCGGGCAGCTGCAGTACAACGGCAAGGATCTGGCGCGGCTGCAAGTGCTCGTGCCGCTGGAGGCGTTCGATCTGGAAGGCCTGCTGCAGACCGAGGAAGAGCAGGCAGTAGCGGCGGGGACGGAGGCGGGCGGGGCACGGGACGAGGCAGTGGCTGATTCGGGCCGATCTTCGGCTGCCACTGAAGCCGGAGGCGGAGGCGGGGCGCGAACGCAGGCCCCGGAACAGGCCGACATCCTCATATTCAGCGACGACGAGGCCGAGTCGGAGCGGTTGACTGCGGCCTTGCAGGGGCTCGGCTACACAGCCCGGGTGGCCCATTTCAAGGAGCCGGTGGCCAGTGTGCTCGGCAGCCGCATCCAACTGGTGTTTCTGGTCATGGGTGAGGTCAGCGAGCAGGGCTTCGGTGTGGCCATCAAACTCGGCAGCGCCGGCCTCAATGTGCCGCTGGTCGCGGCCGGTCCGGCCTGGACCAGGTCACTGGTCCTCAAGGCAGTCAAATACGGCGCCAGCGACATCCTGGTGACGCCGTCCACCCCCAGTGACATCCGCCAGAAACTGGAGACCAACCTGGTTCGGCGGGCCGCCTGAAGGGCGTCATTCGCTCTCGTCGTCATCCGGCAGGTTGCCGAACAGTTCCTTCTTCTTGATTTTTTCCAGCAGGGTCGTCCGTTTGAGATTGAGGAGGCGAGCCGCCTCCTTTTTGTTGCCCTGGGTCAGTTTCAGGGCCTGGACGATGAGCTGGGTTTCGAAGTCGTTGACCAGGGCGTTGAAATCGATGCCGGTGTCCGGCCAGGACTCCTGGGGCGCGACCGCGGCGGGGGAGAACAGCAGCAGCTGTTCCGGGCGGGTGACGTCCTCCGGTGGGCTCGGCGGCGAACACACCCCCGGTTGGGGGGGCTGGCCGCCGTTGCGGTATTTATCCGGCAAGTCGTTGAAGCCGACCTGGGCGCCGCCATGGAGGATGGTCATGTGCTGGATCAGATTTTCCAGTTCGCGGACATTGCCGCGCCAGGGAAAGGTGGTCAGGGTGCGCATGGCCGCCAGATCAAAGCCAAGCAGCGCCTTTTTTTTGCTGAGGCCGATGGTGCGGACAAAATACTCGATCAGCAGCGGGATGTCTTCCGGCCGCTCCCGCAGGGGCGGGATCGACACCGGGATGACGTTGAGCCGGTAGTACAGGTCCTCACGAAACCGGCCCTCCGCCACCATTTGCTCAAGGTTGCAGTGGGTGGCAGCAATCACCCGGACATCGACCGGGATCGGCTTGAGGCCGCCCACCGGTTCAAACTCGCGCTCTTGCAGCACCCGCAGCAGCTTGGCCTGCAGGACCGGCTTCATGTCGCCGATCTCGTCGAGAAAGAGCGAGCCGCCGTTGGCATACTCGATGCGGCCGATTTTCGGCCCGGTGGCGCCGGTGAAGGCGCCCTTGGTGTAGCCGAACAGCTCGCTTTCGAGCAGGTCGTCGGGGATGGCGGCGCAGTTGACGGGCACAAAGTGATTGACGCTGCGCGGGCTGTGGGCGTGGATGGCCTTGGCCACCAGCTCCTTGCCTGTGCCCGACTCGCCCTGGATGAGCACCGTGCTCAGGTCGTCTTCAGCGAGCTTGGCGATCAGCCGGAACAGCCGCTGCATGGACTCGCTCCGGCCGATGATGCCGCTAAAGCTGTCGTTGGCCATGGCTTCAGTCGTGGAGCTGATCCGCCAGCTTGCTGGTGGTCAGACGCATGTTGAGGCTCAACAGCCGCATGATTCGTTTGGTCAGGGTCAGGGCCAAGGCTGGATACTGCTCGCTGAGCAGGTCAAAGCCTTTCTTGGTCAAGATTATGACTACCGAAGGCTGCCTGGCGACCACCGTGGCCGAACGGGTTGATTTGTCGAAAATCGACATCTCGCCGATGGAGTTGCCTTTGCCCAGGCGGGTGATGATGCGAAAATCGCCGGTGCTGGTCTTCTTCAGGACATCGAGCAGGCCGCGGACGACAAAGCACATGAAATCACCCTTTTCTCCCTCGGTGAAAAGATGTTCGCCGCGCATGATCTCGGCAAAATTCATGTGCTGGGCCAGCATGTCCAGCTCGTCCGACTTGAAGGCGTCGAACAGGGGCAGGGTCAGCAGGAGATCCCTGGTTTTCTCCTCGGTTTCCGTCAGTTCCTGCTCTGGTTCCACGGCTTTTTTCATGGACAGTGGTCCGGGGGGCGCGTTAAGGGACGGGGGATGGTCGGAACTGTTTTTATGACGTACTCTGTCCTATGTACCTGATACCCTACCACAGTCGGGTATTGAAGTCCAAGGGACTTTGAAGAAAAGTGTCATTTTATTGACAAGAAGACGGCCGCGTACGGCGTGGCCGGGAGGGGCTGGTATGACTCGGTTTTTGTATCTCGCTGGAGTTCTTTGGTTCTCTTTTGTCGTGGGCGTTTCGGCCGCTTTCGCCTGGCAGGCGAGGGTGGTCGGCGTGCCGGACGGCGATTCGCTCAAGGTGGAACGGCAGGGCAAAACCTACAAGGTCCGCCTGTACGGAATTGACAGCCCGGAATACGGCCAGGAGGGCTTTCGTCCGGCGCGCGACTACACCCGCGACCGGGTGTCCGGCAGGACGGTTGCGATCACGGTCATGGACAAAGACCGGTACGGCCGGGTGGTGGCCCTGGTGGAGCGGGACGGGCAGTTGATCAACCGTGAACTGGTGGCCCGGGGGCTGGCCTGGATGTACCCCCGCTACTGCAAAACCGAGTCCCTGTGCCATGAGTTGGAGGTGCTGCAGCAATCCGCCCGGGAGCAGCGGCTGGGACTCTGGCAGGGTGAGCGTCCCCAGCCGCCCTGGAAATGGAAACGGCAGAACGGAAGCAACTCCGATCGCCGCCCTTCGCGCTAACTGAATCGTCTCAGGGGGTCTTCGGGCCTCCTCCGGTGCGGTCGACGATCATTTGGATGTCGGCCCGGCTGATGGTCTCCTGGTCGAGCAGGGCCTGGGTGATGGCGTCAAGCGTCACCCGCCGCTCCTCGAGGATGGTTCTGGCGGTGGCATAGGCCGACTGCACCAGCTGTTTGACCTCGGCGTCGATCAGCACCGCGGTGGCCTCGCTCAGGATCTGCCCGGGCTGGCCGCCCATCGGGTTGGCGGCGCGGAAGGTCAGCGGCCCCACCGCCTCGCTCATGCCCCATTCACAGACCATGCGCCGGGCCAGGTCCGAGACCCGTTCGATGTCGTTGCCCGCACCGGTGGTCATCTGGGCAAAAACGATCTCCTCGGCAATCCGCCCGCCCAGGAGGGTGCAGAGGGTGTTGAACAGATAGCTGCGATCCAGGGCCAGGCGTTCCTCCTCGGGCAGCTGCATGGTCAGGCCCAGGACCCGGCCGCGGGGGATGATGGTCACCTTGTGCACCGGGTCGGTGACGGGCAGCATCCAGGCGACCAGGGCGTGGCCGGCCTCGTGGCAGGCCGTGATCCGTTTTTCCCGCTCGGTGATGATCAGGCTGCGCCGCTCCGCGCCCATCAGCACCTTGTCCTTGGCCGCCTCGAGAATCTCCATGGTGATGGCACGAACGCTTTTCCGGGTCATCAGCAGGGCCGCCTCGTTGATGAGGCTGGCCAGCTGCGCTCCGGAAAAGCCGGGCGTGCCCCTGGCGATCACCTGCCAGCTGACGTCATCCGCGATCTTGGTCCGACGGGCATGCACCCGCAGGATCTTCTCCCGGCCGCCGACGTCGGGCAGAGGCACCATCACCTGACGGTCGAAACGGCCCGGCCGCAGCAGGGCCGGATCAAGGATGTCCTGGCGGTTGGTGGCGGCGACGACAATCACATGGTCGTTGGCCTCGAAGCCGTCCATCTCCACCAGCAGCTGATTGAGGGTCTGCTCGCGTTCGTCGTTGCCGCCCGAACCGCCGCCCGCGCTGCGGTGCCTGCCGACCGCGTCGATCTCGTCGATGAAGATGATGCAGGGGGCCTTCTTCTTGCCCTCGTTGAACAGGTCGCGCACCCT
>JBGSPP010000193.1:0-20958 GCA_041738515.1 Desulfobulbus sp. | reverse complement strand
CGAGCAGTCCGCCGACGCCGCCGGCCACTGTTTTCTTGGGGCTGATCTGGGGAAAGAGCTTTCGTTCGCCAAAGGCCCGGCCAGCATAGTAGGCGCCGGTATCGGAACCAGCGACAATCGCCGCCAGCATGAGCAGCCAGTAGGCGCCCTGAGGGTGAAACCGCAACAGGACCACATGGGCGACGCAGATCGCCACGTACACCGAGGCAAATCCCCCGCAGAGAAGAAACCGGAGTACGTCCTCAAGGGCAAGGTAGCCGTGGAGCGCGATCACCGCCGAGGCCAGCAGGCTGCCGACCAGCCCGGCCAGGACCAGATCGCTCTGGCCGGAGACCGAGGCGATCACCGGCAGAGCACAGGCGAGGATGGAAACCAGCCGCCGCCAGCTGCCCAGCCAGGGACAGGTCATGCGGAAGAACTCATACAGGGCGATGACCGCGGCCAGGCTGACCACGGCCCAGAACAGGTGAATTGACCCGAAGAACAGCAGCAGCAGCCAGCCGCCCGCAAGCAAGAGGCCAGGAATGACTCGGTTCATGCTTACCCCGCGTGCAGCTGGGCGCCGGTTTTGCCGAATCGGCGCTGCCGGCTGTTGAAGACGGCGATGGCCTCGGTGAGCTGATCCTTCTTGAAATCAGGCCATTTCACCTCGGTGAAATAGAGCTCGGCATAGGAGACCTGCCAGAGCAGGAAATTGGACAGCCGGTGTTCGCCGCCGGTGCGAATCAGGAGATCGGGATCGGGCTGGCCGGTGGTGAAGAGACGATTGCTGATCGCCTCCTCGCCGATATCCTGCCAACGCATCCCGCCCTCGGCGCACTGACGGGCCAGTTCGCGCACTGCCTCAACCATCTCGGCGCGGCCGCCGTAGCTCAACGCCAGATTGAGGGTCATGCCGGTGCAATCGGCGGTGTCGGTGATGGTCCGCAACAGCACGGCGCGCACATCTTCCGGCAGGCGGTCCTGCTGGCCGAGGCAGCGGAGGCGGATGTCGTTCTTGAGCATGGTGCTCAACTCGGCCAGGAGATAATTCTTGAGCAGCCCCATCAGGCCGGAAACCTCACCCGAGGGCCGCCCCCAGTTCTCGGTCGAGAAGGCGTAAAGGGTCAGATGGCTGACGCCAAGAGAGCGGCAGGTCTCCACAACC
Organism: Desulfobulbus sp.; assembly: GCA_041738515.1. Taxonomy (GTDB): domain Bacteria; phylum Desulfobacterota; class Desulfobulbia; order Desulfobulbales; family Desulfobulbaceae; genus Desulfobulbus. The sequence goes on along the minus strand of JBGSPP010000193.1, from coordinate 19,811 downwards.
TCGCGAACGGAATCGACCCCGGCCTTGTGCCCAAACAGGCGAGGGCGCCGTCGTTCTTCCGCCCAGCGGCCGTTGCCATCCATGATGATGGCGATATGGCGGGGTATGATGAGGGGTTCGGGGTGTTCAGCCACGGTAATGTCTGTGCGGGGTTGGCCTGGAAGTCAGACTTCCATGACCTCCTTTTCCTTGCCGGCGGTGATCTCCTCGATCGAATTGACAAAACCGTCGGTGAGTTTCTGCGCCTCTTCCTGTAGCCGGAACATCTCGTCCTCGGAAATTTCCTTGTCCTTCTTGGCCTTTTTAAAGGTCTCGTTGGCGTCGCGGCGAATGTTGCGGATGGCGACCTTGTACTCCTCGCCGATTTTCTTCACCTGTTTGACCAGCTCCTTGCGGCGTTCGCCGGTGAGCTGCGGGATGGTCAGCCGGACCACGTTGCCGTCGCTGGCAGGGGTCAGGCCGAGGCTCGAGGCAAGGATGGCCTTCTCGATGGCCGGCACGACCTGCGGATCCCAGGGCTTGATGGCAATCATGTTGTTTTCCGGAATGGTCAGGGTGCCGACCTGATCAATGGTCATCTGGGAGCCATAGGCGTTCACCTTGATGCCGTCAAGCAGTGAGAGCGAGGCGCGTCCGGTCCTGATCTTCACCAGTTCCCGTTTCAAGCCGTCAATGCTCGCCTCCATTTTCTCTTTCAACTGGCTGATGATTGCATGGGCCATATTTGTTCCTCCTCGTGTTCCGGCCAGTCACGGCCGAACCCTGGAAAACGCGTGTCCGCCCTCACCGGCGCCGGTAAGGGCAGATGCTTTCAGTGGGTAATCAGAGTACCGACATCCTCGCCAGTCACCGCCCGGACGATGTTTCCCGGTTTGGTCATGTTGAAGACGAAGATGGGCAGTTGATTCTCGCGGGCCAGCGAAATGCCGGCCGCATCCATCACCCGCAGATCCTCGCGCAGCACGGTGGTGTAGGTAAGAGTCTTGTATCGGACCGCGTTCTCGTCTTTCTCCGGATCGCGATCATAAACCCCGTCGACGCGGGTGGCCTTCATGATCACGTTCGCCTTGATTTCAAGGGCGCGCAGGACGGCGGCGGTATCGGTGGTGAAGTAGGGGTTGCCCGTGCCGGCGGCAAAGATCACCACCCGCCCGCGCTCGAGATGGTTCAGGGCCTTGAGACGCTCGTAGGGCTCGCAGACGTTGTGCATAGTGATCGCCGACATGACCCGGGCCTGCACGCCGGCGTGCACGAGTCCATCCTGCACGGCCAGGGAGTTCATCACTGTGGCCAGCATGCCCATGTTGTCGGCCGAGCTGCGGTCCATGCCGCTGGCCGCACCCGCGACCCCCCGAAATATATTGCCGGCGCCCACGACCAGGGCAAGTTCGATCCCCATGTTATGGATGGCTTGAATCTCCTTGGCGAGAAAGCCGATGATCTCGGTGCTGATGCCATAGGCACCCGCGCCCATCAGAGCCTCGCCGCTGATTTTCAAGAGTACTCTCTTAAATTTCATGTTGCCGTCCCTCTCGACTCCAATGGAAGCACTGTGCCCCGGATTTCGATGCCAACATCCGGGGCGCCATCACCGTTCTCCGTGCCGGAGGCCATCAACCGATCTGGAACCGGGCAAACTTCTTGATGGAGATATTTTCGCCCATTTTGGCGACCAGTTCGTTGAGCAGATCCTGCACGGTCAGGTCGGGGTTCTTGACGTATTTCTGCTCCATCAGACAGATCTCAGCAAGGAACTTCTCCATCTTGCCGACCACCATTTTCTCAGCGATCTGCTGCGGTTTGCCAGATTCGATGGCCTGGTTGATGTAAATGTCCTTCTCGCGTTGCAGTACCTCGGCGGGGACTTCCTCGCGGCTCACAGCCACCGGATTAATCGCGGCGATGTGCATGGCAACGTCACGGGCAAAGGTCTTGAAGGCATCGGTCTTGGCAACGAAGTCGGTCTCGCAGCCAACTTCCACCATGACGCCGATCTTACCGCCGGCATGGATATAGGATACGATCACCCCCTCACGGGTAGCCTTGCCGGCGCGTTTGGCAGCTACCGCCAAGCCCTTCTGCCTGAGCAGATCAACAGCCTTCTCCATATCACCGTCGGTTTCCGTCAACGCCTTCTTGCAATCCATCATGCCGGCATTGGTTTTGTCCCGAAGCTCCTTCACCATCTGGCTTGTAATGTTCACGGTACACTCTCCCTGGGTATGCAAATCAAAATATCTGCCTGGTTGATCAAATTAAGACAACACACTTCTGTGTCTGCGGAGAAGCAAGGGGCGCGGACGCCCCTGCTGAAATGGGGATTTGCGACAAAAAAAACGCAGCGTGGGACCAGTTTACTCCTCGTCGATCTTGGCAGCGAGATCCCCGTCAAGATCACGGGACATGGCTGCTTCCAATTCCTCGACCCGTGGCTCGGCTTCCTCGCCGCGACGGGAGCGGCCTTCGACAACCGCCTCCGCCATCATGGAGGTGATCAGCTTGATGGCACGAATAGCGTCGTCATTGCCAGGAATGATGTAATCGATGCCAGCCGGATCGCAGTTAGTGTCGGTCAGGGCGATCACCGGGATGCCCAATTTGACTGCCTCGCCGACCGCAATATCCTCTTTCTTCGGGTCAATGACAAAGATCACGTCGGGCAGAGAGCGCATGTTCTTGATGCCGCCGATGTTGCGATCAAGCTTGATTCGCTCTTTCTCCATCTGCAGCACTTCCTTCTTGGGGAAACGATTGATGGAGCCGTCTTCCTGCATGGCCTCAATCTTTTTAAGCCGATCGACAGAAAAGCGGATTGTCTGGAAGTTGGTAAGCATGCCGCCCAGCCAGCGGTGATTGATGAAGTACATGCCGCAGCGCTGCGCTTCTTCCTTGATGATGGTCTGGCCCTGTTTCTTGGTGCCGACGAACAGGACAGTGCCGCCATCGGCCACTGCTTCGACCATGTACTGGTAGGCCTTGCGGAACAGTTTCATGGTGAGGTCAAGGTTGACAATGTAGATCCCGTTGCGCGGCCCATAGATGTAGGGCTTCATTTTCGGGTTCCACCGCCGGGTCTGATGACCAAAGTGCAGACCGGCCTCAAGCATTTGCCGCATTGTTACTGCTGCCATGATACTTCTCCTGTTGTTTGGTTATTCCTCCATCCCAGGGCCGATCCTGTTCGCGACAGGACACCAGAGGCCGAATGCGGGATGTGCGTGATGGGCGCCCCGTCAGCAGGGATCGCCGTAAAAAAAAATTAACACGTTTTATTAGCACGGATGAACAAGAATTTCAAGTCTGCTATCCCGATGCCGGCACAGCAATGCGCTGAAGATGCGGTCGGTTCGCGCTCAACGCGGAATCAGGCTGCGGCGCCCGCCAAGTACAAACTGGAGCCATTGGAATCCGAAGCGAAGCAGGTGGGAATCCTCCTGCTGAATGCGCCTCCGGTCAGACTTGTCCAGACGGAACCGTTCCACCAGTCCTTGCTCGCTGGCATAGGCACGGAACCCGTCTATATTATAACAGACCATGAAGGCCATCTGCTGCCGAGGGCCTGCCTTGCCCTCGCCAGCAAACGGGTTGGTAGCGAAAAAGGCGTCCAGTTGCGCCCACAAGTCATTGTGCAGGTTGAAATCATGCAGGTCTTGATCCCGTTCCCATTGCCTGACGGTATAGGTACGGTCTTCAAAATGGCCCTTGCAGTACGCATGGTGGGTCATGAAATAATGTGCCTGCAGCGACCCGTTTTGAGCGCTTCGTTCGACGCCGCGTTCGAGTGGATAGGTCCGGCAGGCAGAAGGCCGGTCGGGGTAGACGGTGCAACCCTCATCACTCAGAAAGGGGCAGGGATGGGGCGCATCATCGACCAGTTGGAGCTTTAATCCTGGGAAATAGGGATGACTGCCTTCACAGATCCGTGTATGGCGGCGGACAAATTCTTCCGAGTGTACCCCCAATCGCTCCCTGAGCCGAAGGATGTCATACGGGAACAGGAGCAGATCGACGTTGCGGCAGCAGGTGAGATAGCAGCTGACTCCGGAATAGCAATGAAATCGGAAGGGCTCTCGGCCTGGAAGCGATCTGTCAGGTGGCAGGTGCTTATGAATGGAGTGTTCGCTCATCAGTCATATAATACAACAAAGGCTGGCATGAACGCTCATACCAGCCTTTGCAATATCGGAAAAAATGGCAATTACTGCTGTGCGACCACTTCCGCCTCACCTGATTTCTCGGCATATCCGACAAGCTCGATGATAGCCATGGGTGCGGCATCGCCAAGCCGGGTGCCCGTGCGGATGATGCGGGTATATCCACCCTGCCGATCCGCATATTGACTGCTCAGCTGGTCAAACAGTTTGGCTACGACGGCCTTGGACTGAATGTACGACATGGCCTGCCTTCTTGCATGCAGATCACCACGTTTTCCAAGGGTGATCATCTGCTCGGCGACCCGGCGAACTTCCTTGGCCTTGGGTACGGTGGTGACAATCCGCTCCATGTCCAGCAGCGAGGTCACGATGTTACGCATCATTGCCGTTCTATGCGAAGATGTGCGGCCAAGTTTCCGGCCAGTTTTTCGATGTCTCATGATATCTTCCTTTTCACGTATTCAAACACGTTGCTATCCGTGGAAAATGCGGCGACTTATTCTTCGTCAAATCGCTCTTCCCGCTTTTCCGGGGAGACCCAGCTGTCGAACTTCATCCCAAGCGTCAGACCGTGCTCGTTGAGCAGTTGCTTGATCTCGTTTAAGGACTTTCTACCGAAATTCTTGGTCTTCAGCATCTCGGCGTCGGTCTTGGTCACTAGTTGGCCGATGTACTGAATCTGTGCATTTTTCAGACAGTTGGCGGAGCGCACCGACAGTTCGAGATCTTCCACATTCTTGTCAAGAAAGGGCGGATAGCCGGAATCGTCGCCACTACCTTCAGACCGGTCGGGCGCCTTGGCAATTTCCTCATTGAAGTTGATGAAAATCGCCATCTGCTCCTTGAGAATCTTGGCGGCATAGGCCAAGGCATTCTGCGGTTCCACGCTACCGTCGGTTTCGACCTCCATGCTCAGACGGTCATAGTCAGTCTGGTGCCCTACCCTAGCTTGGCTGATCACATACTGCACCCGAATGATAGGCGAAAAAGCGGCATCAATGGGGATCACGCCGATGGGCTGCCCCTCTTTCTTGTTCTGCTCGGCAGGGACATACCCCTTACCCCACTGCACCTCGAGTTCAGCCCGGAAGGGTGAGTCATCGGTGATGGTGCAAATCTCGAGTTCAGGGTTCATGACCTCGACATAGGTTCCGCCATTGATATCCCCGGCGAGAACCTTTCCAGGCCCCTTCTTCTCAATAACCACAGTCTTGGCGTCGGGGCCATTGAGCTTGAGCCGCACCTGCTTCAGGTTGAGAATAATCTCGGCGACATCCTCATGCACTCCGTCGATGGTGGTGAACTCATGCAGCGCTTCGTTCAACCGCACGGAAGTGATAGCAGCCCCGCGGATGGAGGAAAGCATGATCCGACGAAGCGAATTACCGATAGTCGTGGCAAAGCCGCGCTCCAGTGGTTGGCAGATAAACTCGCCGTACCGGCCTGTGAGCGTATCCTCCTTGACTTCCAGTTTTTCAGGAGCAATAAGGGTATGCCAATTTTTATAAAAGGGATTGTCATCCCGGATTTCCTGTGCCATGCAAAACCTGCCGCTAAAATTTACTTGGAGTACAGCTCGACGATCAGCTGTTCCTGGATCGGCATCGTGATTTCGTCTCTGTTGGGCAGCGCCTTCACCGTCCCCTGGAATTTGGCCTGATCAAGTTCAAGCCAGCTGGGAACACCGCGCCGGGCGGCACCTTCCAGATTATCGACAATCAGAGCGTTCTTCTGATGCTTCTCTTTCAGCGCGATCACATCGCCAGGCCGGACCTGGTACGAAGGGATGTTGATCTTCTTGCTGTTGACGCTGAACAGGTTGTGACGGACCATCTGCCTGGCCTGCTCACGAGAGCTGGCAAAGCCGATGCGATACAGCGTATTGTCGAACCGCCGTTCAAGCATGATCAGCAGGTTCTCACCGGTAACGCCCTTAGCTCGCTCCGCTTTTTCGAAATAGCGGCGGAACTGTGCCTCGAGCATGCCGTACATCTGCTTAACTTTCTGCTTCTCACGCAGCTGCACGGCGTAATCGGAGACCTTGCGAAAGCGATTCTGGCCGTGCTGCCCAGGTGCGAAGGAGCGCCTCTCAAAAGCACACTTGTCTGAGTAGCACCGGTCGCCCTTGAGAAACATTTTCAGGTTTTCGCGCCTGCAGAGTCTGCAGGAAGCTCCAGTATATCTAGCCAACTTCTACCTCCATTGATTGCCTTGGTTGCATTTCAGGACTGGCGCATCGCGTGATGCGGTCGCAACGAATTATACCCTTCTCCGCTTTGGGGGCTTGCAACCATTGTGCGGCAGCGGGGTGACATCGATGATTCTGCTCACATCCAACTCGGCGGTGGTCAGAGCCCGCAGTGCGGCTTCACGACCGGGCCCGGGGCCTTTAACCCGAACTTCAACCTTGCGCAGACCATGTTCCTTTGCCTTGGCCACCGCATCGCTCAGGGCGTTCTGGGCGGCAAACGGAGTAGATTTCCGCGAACCCTTGAAACCGAGCACACCGGCGCTTGACCAAGACAGCGTGTTGCCCTGCCGGTCGGAAATCGTAACTACAGTGTTATTGAAGGTCGAGTAGATGAAGACTATACCTTCCGGTACATTCTTCTTGTCTTTCTTTTTTACCTTTACGTTGGCCTTTCCTGCCTTTGCCATCTCAGCTCCCTGTTATCCTTCTTCTTAGGACAGCAACATGTAGAACGTTATTTCTTGCGCACCGCCGCGCCACGACGCGGGCCTTTTCTGGTGCGCGCATTGGTCTTGGTTCGTTGCCCCCGGCAGGGAAGTCCCCTGCGGTGACGACGGCCACGGTAGCAGCCGAGATCCATGAGCCTCTTGATATCCATCGAGACTTCTCGCCTTCTGTCACCCTCGACCACAAAGTCGTTCTCGATGATGGTCCTGATTCGGTTGACGTCGTCAGCGCTCAAGTCATCGCTGTTCATCTGGTAGGGCAGATCGGCTTTGTCTAGAATCTGGCGAGCAGAAGTCAGACCTATTCCGTAGATATAGGTTAACGCCCGGTCCATGTGTTTGTTGCGTGGCAAATCCACACCAGCTATACGTGCCAAGTCCTTGCTCCTTAGTCTAATTCTTGCTTGATGATGAGCGGTGGGCGCGATTATCCCTGACGCTGCTTGTGCTTCCTGTTGGCGCAGTCAACGCGGACAACACCTTTGCGCTTGAGGATCTTGCACTCACTGCAAATTTTTTTAACCGATGAACGAACTTTCATGCCTTTCACCCGACCCTGTGTTCAATTATTTTTTACTCTTGCCGCCTTTGGCGCGGAATGTCACCCGCCCCCTGGTCAGATCATAAGGTGACAACTCAACAGTCACCCGGTCGCCCGGCAAGATTTTGATATAGTGCATTCGCATCTTACCAGAAATATGCGCCAGCACGCGATGTCCATTATCCAACTCCACCTGAAACATGGCGTTGGGCAACGGTTCGACAATAGTTCCCTCAACTTCAATGGCTTCTTCTTTGGCCATACAGGCTATCACTCCCAGACATAGTTAGGCCGAAGCCTTTATATATACCTAACCTCGATATTCTTTTCAACTCTTTTCTGGTCGATACCAACGGTGGGGTGACGCTCACCCTTTGTTACTCTATCGATCAGGCTACCTTCAATTCACTCAAAATATAGGGACCTGATTTGGTCACAGCCACTGAATGCTCGAAATGAGCGGATGGCTTTTTGTCGGCAGTGACCACTGTCCACTGGTCGGCAAGAATCTTTACCTTAGCCCCACCCAAGTTGACCATCGGTTCAATGGCAAGGACCAGTCCTTCCACCAGACGGGGTGAGGCCTGGCGCTGCACGTAATTAGGCACCTCCGGCGCTTCGTGTAAATTGGCGCCAATGCCATGGCCGACGAATTGACGGACAACGGAGAATCCCTGTTCTTCGGCGTGGTTCTGTATCGCGCGCGAGATATCGGAAACTCTGTTGCCTATCCTTACCTGTTCGATTCCTTTGTACAGGGAAGCTTTGGTTGCCTCGAGCAGGCGGCATAACTCATCCGCCACTTCACCCACGGCGACTGTTACTGCCGAATCGCCATAAAACCCCTGATACAACGTGCCGAAATCCAAAGAAATGACATCACCATCGCGGAGAATTCTCTTCTTGGAGGGGATGCCATGGACAACTTCTTCATTGATCGAGGCGCAGAGACTGGCAGGAAATCCACGATACCCTTTAAAGGCCGGCACTCCCTGATGGTCTCGACAGTACTCCTCTGCTAGTGTGTCGAGGGTGAAGGTGGAGACTCCAGGTTCAATGCTGCTCTGCAAAAGTCCCAAGACGCCAGCGGTAATCTGGTTTGCCTGAAACATGATCGCGATCTCTTCAGGAGTCTTGACGGTAATGGGCTTCTCCTGCTGTTCGGCGTTCATGGGGTTTTTCAGTGCCTGCCCCGAATCCGGCCAGCCTTCATGAATCCGTCATAGTTGCGCATGATAAGATGCGACTCAATCTGCGAAATAGTGTCTATTGCTACACCCACGACGATCAGCAAGGCCGTACCGCCAAAATAAAACGGGACGTTCAATTTGCTGATAAGAATGGTGGGCATAACACAGACCGCACTCAAATAGATGGCTCCGACTACGGTGAGACGTACGAGCGCTTTGTCGAGAAATTCGGCGGTTTTTTTACCTGGGCGGATTCCGGGGATGAATCCACCGTTCTTCTTGAGATTCTCCGCCACATCATCGGGTTTGAAGGTCACCGCAGTGTAGAAGAAACAGAAGAAAACGATCATGCCCACAAACATGATATAATAGTAAACGGTTCCTGGAGACAGCGCCGCTGATACCTGCTGCACCCAATCGATCTTGATGAAGGACCCGATGGTAGCAGGAAACATCATGATCGAAGAGGCGAATATCGGTGGTATGACGCCGGATACATTGATCTTCAGGGGAAGATGCGAAGATTGGCCGCCATACACCCGATTGCCCACCACCCGTTTGGCGTACTGGATTGGAATGCGGCGCTGTGAGGTTTCGATGAAGATGATGAAGCCAACTACCAGAACCATTAATGCCAGGATAATTGGCAGAAAAATTAACGTCAATTCACCTGCCTTGACCAACTCAATCGTATTGCCGACAGCGGCCGGCATCCCCGCGACGATGCCTGAGAAGATAATCAGCGAGATCCCGTTGCCAATGCCACGCTCGGTCATCTGCTCGCCAAGCCACATGATAAATGCCGTTCCGGAAGTGAGGGTCAGCACGGTCATCAGCTTGAACTGCAGGCCAGGATCAACCACGATTGCAGCACCAGCTGGACTGGTCATCTGCTCAAGACCCGAGGCGATGAAAAAGCCCTGCACGATCGACAAGAGCACCGTCCCGTACCTGGTGTACTGGGTGATCTTCCGCCGACCGGATTCTCCTTCCTTGGATAAGGCTTCAAGTTGCGGCACCACGACAGTGAGCAACTGAATGATGATCGATGCCGAGATGTAGGGCATGATGCCGAGGGCAAAGATGGAAAAATTCTCCAGCGCTCCACCGGAGAACATGTTGAACATACCAAACAGGGTGCTTGCGTTCTTTGCAAAGAAGGACGCCAGTGCTTCGCCATTAATGCCAGGGGTTGGTACCTGGACCCCCATGCGATAGACTAAAAGCATCAAGAGAGTGAAAATCACTCTCTTGCGTAATTCAGGGATGCTTGCCGCACTGACTAGCCCGCTCATTCACTACTCCTCAATCGTGCCGCCGGCAGCGGTAATCCGATCCCTGGCTCCCTGGCTGACCTTGTCAACCTTGACGGTCACGGCTTTGGTGATGTCGCCGTTGGCTAACACCTTGATGGGCCCGTCCTTCTTCACAAGACCGGCTTCCGCCAGGGCCTGACGGTCAATGATCGCACCGGCATCGAAGGTGTCCAAGGCGTCGAGGGAAACCAGGACGTACTCGGCCTTAAAAATATTGTTGAATCCACGTTTGGGCAGACGGCGGTGCAACGGCATCTGGCCGCCTTCAAAGCCTGGGCTGGCGCTGTATCCGGTCCGGGCACGAGCACCCTTGTGGCCACGAGCCGCCGTCTTGCCGGTACCGCTGCCTGGTCCGCGACCTACCCGTTTCTTATCCTTTCTGGCGCCTTCGCTGGGCGCGAGATTGTTCAGCTTCAGCATAACCTATTCCTCCATCCTGATGAGATGCTGCACCTTGTGCAACATCCCTCTGGTTTCCGGGGTGTTCTTCCGGGTTACGGTCTTATACATCTTAGTCAACCCCAAACCAATCAACGTTGCCCTGATGGATTGCGTACTGCCGATACCGCTCTTGACCTGAGTAAATGTAACTGTCTCTTTCATAAACGACTTCCTTTTCCTGTCCGCGTATCGTTTCAGGCGACCATATCCATGGTCTTGAGATTCCTCAGCCTAGCTATCTGGTCAGCCGTTCGCAACCGTCTCAATCCATTGATGGTTGCCTTGACAAGATTGTGGGGATTGTTGGAGCCAAGGCACTTGGTCAGAATGTTCTGAACCCCGGCAGCCTCAAGCACTGCGCGCACGGCGCCGCCGGCAATAACCCCAGTACCGTCGGAGGCCGGACGCAACATAACACTGCCGGACTTGAACTTGCCGATAATGTTGTGGGGTATGGAGATATCGGTCAGGGCCACGTTTTCCATGTCCTTCTTTGCCTGCTCTATCCCCTTGCGAATCGCCTCAGGGACCTGGTTGGCTTTTCCGAGCCCATAACCAACCTTGCCGTTGCCATCGCCAACCACGACAATGGCACTGAAGCTGAACCGCCGGCCACCCTTGACGACCTTGGCGACGCGGTTGATAAACACGATTTTTTCGATGAGCTCTTCTTGAACGCCATCTTTCGCACGCTTAAACTCAGCCAAGAAACACCCCCGTTTGCAGTATTTGTCTCAAAATAATCAGAATTTCAGAACTGGAGGCCGCCTTCACGCGCCCCTTCCGAAAGTGCCTTGATGCGACCATGGTACAGGTTGCCGCCGCGATCAAAGACAACCTGGCTGATGCCGGCGGCGAGTGCCTTCTCGGCGATCAGCGTGCCAACCTTTTTCGCCTGATCACACTTGCCTTTCAGGTCTGCGCCATCGAATGACTTGTCGTCCGTTGACATTGCCACCAGCGTTTTGTGCTGTTCATCGTTGATGATCTGCACGTAGATATGTCGATTGCTTCTGTACACACTCATTCGCGGTCGCTCGGTGGTACCGAAAATTTTGGTGCGTATTCTCTGCACTCGTTTACTTCTAGCAGTGACTTTGGGATTCGTTTTTGCCATGATATAACTCTTACACGTCGTGATTGAGGTTATTTCTTGCCGCCGGCCTTGCCGACCTTCCGCACGATATGTTCGTCGAAATACCTGATGCCCTTGCCTTTGTAGGGTTCAGGTTTGCGGATGGCCCTGATCCGCGCGGCAGTCAGCCCGACAAGCTCCTTATCAATGCCCTCAATGGTTATGGAGTTATCCTTATCCACCGTGGCGCTGATGCCGGCAGGCAATACAAAATCCACCGGGCTTGAATAGCCGACACTTAAGGTCAGCGTCGATGCGTTGACGTTTGCCCTGTAGCCGACCCCTTCCACAGCGAGTTTCTTGGTAAAGCCTTTGTCAACCCCGACAATCATGTTGCTGATAAGGGATCGGGTCAAACCCCAAAAGGCCATCACCCGTTTGCTGGTGCCCTTGGGCTCGCAAAGGACGGAACTGTCGACTTCCTTGATGTCGATCTCCGGACGGACGTTGCGCTCAAGCGAACCCTTGCCGCCGGTGACCTTCACATGTGTTCCCTGAATCTCGACCTTGACGCCGGTGGGAATCGCTATTGGTAGCTTGCCTATCCTAGACATTGTCTTCTCCTCTAAACCCGTGCAATCCGGTGTTACCAGACTTCGCAGAGCAGCTCGCCGCCGACCTTCTGCTCCCTGGCTTGCTTATCAGACATCACTCCCTTAGAGGTGCTGAGAATGCCGATCCCAAGACCGCTCATCACCTTGGGGATCAGATCACTTTTCTTGTACTGCCGAAATCCGGGTTTGCTGACGCGACGGATGCCGGTGATGACCTGCTCGTTGTTTGGACCATACTTGAGATCGATCTTCAGGGTTCCCTGGGGACCATCTTCAAGGATGTGGTAGTCAGAAATATAGCCCTGTTCCTTCAGCACCTTGGCCACACTGACCTTGTGGTTCGACAGGGGCATATCCACCGACGGGAACTTTGCTTTGGTTGCATTCCTGATTCTGGTCAGCATGTCTGCCAACGGATCGCTCATGGACATGGAAATTTCCTCTACAAGATATGAAAAGTATAGCCGACTGCGCGTTGTTCCAGAAGTCAGGACAGTGTGCGCAGGTCGTTTACCAACTGGATTTTGTTACTCCGGTAATCTCGCCCTGTGAGGCCAGTTTCCGAAAGCACAGTCGGCAGAGACCGAATTTTCTGTAATATGCCCTGGAACGACCGCACAAGGGGCACCGATTGTACTCACGTACTGAGAACTTCTGCTTCCGACCTGCCCTGGCAATGAGTGATTTTTTTGCCACAGGATCCTCCTCAAATCTGTTGTATGGCGAGATGTATAAACCGGTGAATTACTTCTTCCTGAATGGCATGCCAATGGCATCCAGCAGGGCGCGGGCGTCGGTATCGGTCTTGGCCGTGGTCACGATTGTCACGTTCAACCCGCGAATCTGATCGATCTTGTCATAGTCGATCTCCGGGAAGATGATATGCTCGGTGACACCCATGGAATAGTTGCCGCGTCCGTCAAACCCTTTCGTCGAAACACCGCGGAAGTCCCTGACCCGGGGCAGAGCGATGTTGATGAGTTTGGAAAGGAAATCATACATCCGATCCTTCCGCAGGGTCACACGGGCGCCGATAGGCATCCCAGCTCGCAATTTGAACGTGGCGATGGATTTCTTGGCACGGGTGACGACCGCCTTCTGACCGCAAATCATGGTCAATTCCTGAGCGGCCTTCTCCACCACCTTGGGATTCTGCACCGCATCGCCCAAGCCCATGTTGAGAACGATCTTTTCGATCCGCGGAATTTCCATGACATTATCAATGCCAAGTTTTTTCTGCAGTTCCGCTCTCAACTCGTTTTCGTATTGTTCCTTCAAAGTCCCCATCATGTACTCCGTCATCAATCAGGCTTTACTTTTTAGCAATCTCGATGGTAGCCTTACATTTTTTACACATGCGTGTCTTGGTTCCGTCGTCGAGAATCTTGCTTCCCATACGGACGGTTTCAGTACATTCGGGGCACACGATCATCACGTTCGAGCAATCGATTGCCGCCTCACGCTCGATGATCTGACCCGGTTGGGAAGCGTCCTTCGGTTTTTGGTGCTTCTTGATCATGTTGATGCGTTCCACCACCACCTGGTTGGTGTCCCTGATCACTTTCAGTACCTTGCCGACGCGACCCTTGTCTTTTCCTGCAATGACCTCGACCTTGTCATTGACCCGCAATTTCGAATTTCCCTGGCGCATTGTCACTGTTTCCTCAACACTCGTTCAAGTTGTTCACTGCAGTCTATAGGACTTCAGGGGCAAGAGAGATAATTTTCATAAACCCGAGCGATCGCAGTTCCCGCGCCACAGGCCCAAAAATACGGGTCCCGATGGGTTCGCCATTGTTTGCCAGCAGTACCGCAGCATTTTCATCGAATCGAACGGTCGTGTCTTCGGGACGCTTGAGCGACTTCACAGTCCGAACCACGACAGCGTTCAACACGTCGCCTTTTTTCACCTTTGCGTGGGGGATCGCTTCCTTCACGGTGACGACAATGATGTCCCCAATGCCGGCATAGCGCTTCCTAGTGCCGCCAAGAACCCTGATGCAGAGCACCTTCTTGGCGCCGGAATTATCAGCGACGTTTAACATGGTTTCAGTTTGGATCATAACGCACCCCGGATGTCTTGTCTTTTACGGAGAATCTTTCTGGTGTTCATCACGAGTTTCGCCGGTCAGGCAGCGCGCTCGATGATCGACCGAACCAGCCACCGTTTTCGCTTGGAAAGCGGCCGGCATTCTTCGATCAGGACAAGGTCGCCAATCTGGCACTGGTTGCTTGCGTCATGCGCCATGTACTTCACCCGTTGCCGAACATACTTGCCATACAGCTTATGCGGTATTTTCCGCTCTACAAGCACGACAACGCTTTTGTCCATTTTATTACTGATCACGGCCCCTTGACGGGTCTTTTTCGTCTTATCACTCATATGATGTTCCAGGATGTTGGCTCGGTGATACTATCGGTTTGCTTGCTTCTCTGTCAGCACAGTCTGAATCCTAGCGATATCCTTCTTCAGCTGAGAAAGCTTGGCCGGATTTTCCAGCCGCCGGATGCCATGTTGAAACCGAAGCTTAAAAAGGTCTTCTCGAACGCCCAGATCTTTATTGATCAGATCTTCGACACTCAGGGATCGCAGTTCACTGGTTTTCATATCGATGCACTCTTACTGACAATGGTCGTGGGAAACGGCAGCTTGAAACTGGCCAGCCGCAAGGCTTCAATCGCGAGTTCCTCGGGAATACCCTTGATTTCATAAAGGACTCTACCTGGCCTGATAGTGGCAACCCAATACTCAGGTACACCCTTGCCCTTGCCCATTCTCGTCTCGGCCGGTTTTTTAGTGATCGGCTTGTCCGGGAAAACCCGAATCCAGAGTTGACCGCCGCGCTTGACCTTGCGGTTTATCGCAATACGAGCGGCTTCAATCTGTTGTGCCGTCATGCGACCGCAACCGATCGCCTTGAGTGCGTATTCACCGAAAGCAATATCGCAACCAGTCTGCGCTTCGCCACGCATGCGACCCTTGAATTGCTTCCGATGTTTGACCTTACGTGGACTTAACATTGTATCATGCTCCTATGGGAGAAATGCACCGATACAGAAACCGATGCCGGTGTTCAGTTTCCCTGCGCCAGCTGCTCGGAGGCGGCATCAGTGCTGGCTAATATTTCACCTTTGAAGATCCACACTTTGACACCAATGATGCCGTAGGTGGTTTTCGCCTCGGCGGTGCCGTAGTCGATGTCGGCTCGCAGGGTATGCAACGGTACCCGTCCTTCCTTGAACCACTCGGTGCGGGACATCTCAGCGCCACCCAGGCGACCGGAGCAGGAGATTTTTATGCCCTGGACACCGAAACGCAACGCCGAGTTGATTGATTTCTTCATGGCACGGCGGAAGGCGATGCGGCGTTCGAGCTGGGTGGCGATGTTTTCTGCTACCAGTTGCGCATCAGCCTCGGGACGCCTGACTTCCTGAATATCTATGAAACACGGCTTCTTGAATTTTAGTTCAAGATCCTTCTTCAAACCCTCGATTTCTGTCCCCTTCTTGCCGATGACAATGCCGGGACGTGCCGTGAACAGCTTGACCTTCACTTTGTCACCGGTCCGCTCGATGACGATGCGCGAGACTCCAGCATGGTACAGCCGTTTCTTCAGGTACTTACGGATCAGCTGATCCTGATGAAGATTTTTGGCGTAATCCTTGTCGGCATACCAGATAGATTCCCAAGATCGCGTGATGTTAAGCCGCAACCCGATTGGATTGACTTTTTGTCCCAAGATATTCCTCCGTTCCCTCTGCGTTTAATCTCGAAAAATTGTCGGGCCGTGTTCAGGCTTCATCAACGACAACGGTTATATGGCTTGTTCTTTTCAAGATTCGTGTGGCCCTGCCCATGGCCCGCGGGCTGAACCGCTTGAGCATGGGACCGCCATCGATCATAATCTTTTTCACATACAAAGTGTCCACATCAATGGAATCAGACTGATTGGCGTTGGCCACGGCGGACTCAAGCACCTTGCGAATTATCCTGGCCGCTTTCTTGGGCATGAAGCGCAAGGTGGTCAAGGCTTTATCCGCATTCATGCCCCGGACGACATCAGCGACCAGACGGGCTTTTTGTGGAGAGATTCGAATGTATTTTGCGACGGCTGAAGTTTCCATCGTTTAACTCCTGAAGGCTTACTTGAGGAAGACGGAGCGACTACCGTCCCTTCTTGTCGGATGCGTGCCCGTAATAGGTCCGCGTCGGCGAAAACTCGCCGAGTTTGTGCCCGACCATGTTCTCTGTCACATAGACTGGTATGAACTTGTTCCCGTTATGCACGGCAAACGTCAACCCTACCATTTCTGGAAGGATATCAGACCTGCGGGACCATGTTTTGATGACTTTTCGCGAACCCGACTCTTGAGCCTGCTCGACCTTTTTCATCAGATGGCCATCGACAAAGGGACCCTTTTTAATGGAACGACCCATAACCATGTACTCCGTTATTTATTCCGCTTGTTGACGATATCGCGATCCGAGGTCTTGCGTTTGCGCGTTTTGAATCCCTTGCTGGGCACGCCCCACGGTGAGCATGGATGTCTGCCGCCGGAACTTTTGCCCTCACCGCCGCCCATGGGATGATCGACCGGGTTCATGGCTACACCACGAACTGATGGACGAATGCCCTTCCAGCGTGAACGGCCAGCCTTGCCAAGCTTTTGGCTGCCATGTTCGGCATTACCCACCTGACCGATGCAGGCACGGCAGTCCTTGTGAAACCGACGTACCTCTCCGGATGGCAGTTTGACCAGCACCTGGTTGCCATCTTTGGCCATGAGTTGAGCAGCGGCTCCGGCCGATCGAACCATCTGTGCCCCCTTGCCGATCTTCATCTCAATATTGTGAATGACCGTACCCAGAGGAATATTGATCATCGGCAGGCAGTTGCCCAGTTTGATGTCAGCGCCCTGTCCTGCCACGACGGTATCGCCCACGGCGATTCCGTTCGGGGCGAGGATATAGGTTTTCTCACCGTCAACATAGGTAAGCAGGGCAATGTTGGCGGATCGGTTGGGATCGTACTCAATAGCAGTCACGGTGGCGGGGATTCCCGTCTTGTCGCGCTTCCAATCGATGATGCGATACTTCCGCTTGTGCCCGCCGCCCTTGTGCCTGCAAGTAACCCGACCGTAGGAGTTTCTTCCACCGGTTTTCTGCAGGGAAGTCAAGAGTTGCTTTTCAGGCTCCTTGTCGGAGAGCATTTCCTGGTGAACCGAGACATGATGTCTTTTTCCGGCTGAAGTCGGCTTATGGATTTTTATCGACATTGCAATTCCTGTATTCTAGGCTCTTCAGAAGTCAACCGTGAACGAGAATAATCACAGTTCGTCAAGGAAGTTGATTTTTCCTTCCGCCAGGGTGATGTAGGCTTTCTTCCAGTCGCTTGTCTTGCCGGCAGAACGCGCGCCAACCCGCTTCTTCTTGCCGTTCATGATACTCGTCGCCACCTTCGCCACCTTGACGTTGAACAGGCGCTCCACGGCGTTTTTAATTTCGATCTTGTTAGCCCTGGGATCCACAGCAAACACGACCTTGTTCTGCGTCTCCTGCAGCAGGTTGCCCTTCTCGGTCAGGCAAGGCCTCTTGACGACATCGAATAGTACCTTCATACCATCAGCCTCTCTTCCAATTTGGCCAAGCTCGACTGAACCAGCATCAGTTTGGAATGTTTCAGAATATCCATTACATTCAGACCGGCGACCGGAAGCACTTTGTAGCCGACCGCATTTCTAGACGAAAGGCCGATCTGGTCGTCAACCTCACCGGTAACGATCAGGCAGTTGTCAAAGTTGAAATTAGTCATGACCTTGACAAAATCCTTGGTTTTGATAGCTGGCAGGGTGAAATCATCAATCACCACCAAATTGCCCTCTTGATTGCGGGCTGAAAGCGCCATTCTCAGTGCCAAGCGGCGCACCTTTTTGGGCAGGGAATAGCTATAGTCACGAGGTTTCGGGCCAAAGACCGTGCCACCGCCGCGCCACACTGGAGAAGTTCGGCTGCCTGCTCGAGCGCGCCCCGTTCCCTTCTGCCGCCAGGGTTTGGCACCACCGCCGCTGACTTCGCCGCGGGTTTTGGTGCAAGCGTTACCGCTGCGCTGGTTGGCGCGCTGCATGCACACCACCTCATGCAAGATACCTGTGTTGACCTCAACACCGAACAAGGCGTCGTTCAATTCGACTTCGCCAACTTTTTCGGACTGGGTATTAAAAACATCACAAACTGCCATGAGAATCTCCTTAAAAGCAGCTCCGGCTATTTACGCTTTTGTATAGATGTTGAGCAGGCCATTTTTTGCTCCTGGGACAGTTCCATGAACGAGCAAAACGTTTTCTTCATTCCTGATATCAACGATCTTCAAATTCTTCTGGGTCACGGTATCATTGCCCAGACGGCCGGGCATTTTTTTGCCCTTTACTACTCTGGACGGCCAAGCACTACAACCGATAGATCCCGGTGCGCGGTGAAAATTGGAACCATGGGTGGTTCGACCACCCTTGAACCCATGCCGTTTGATGACGCCCTGAAATCCGCAGCCCTTAGTCTTGCCTACAATATCAACAAGATCGCCGATGGCGGCAACTTCCGACAGGGTCAGCATCTGTCCGACTTCGAAGGATTCGGGATTGTCTACCCGGAACTCCTTGACGTGGTAAAAGCCTTTGCCTCCAGACCGTTTGAAGTGCCCAGCTTCGGGCTTGTTCAATTTGGATTCCTTTTTTTCCAGGAAACCAAGCTGGATGGCATTGTAGCCTTCCTTCGCTACAGTCTTCTTTTGCAGAATCGTGCATGGCCCAGCTTCAATGACGGTGACCGGTATGGATCGGCCATTCTCATCGTACACCCGAGTCATGCCAATCTTCCGTCCCAATATTCCTTTTGTCTTCGGCATCTGTCTACCTTAGTCGTAATCTATCACAAGGCTGTTTAGGCTTCCAGCAGGATGCGTCCTGCACTACACTAGTCAGGGAAGCTTGATTTCAACATCAACCCCAGCGGATAACTCTAGTTTCATCAGGGAGTCGATGGTCTGCTGTGTTGGCTCAAGAATATCAAGCAGGCGACGATGTGTCCGCATCTCAAATTGCTCCCTCGATTTCTTGTCCACATGCGGTGAACGGAGCACGGTGTACTTATTCACGCTGGTGGGCAGGGGAATGGGACCGACGACCGTGGCGCCAGTGCGCCGGGCGGTATCGACTATTTCTTTGGTCGACAGGTCGAGCAATTTATGATCGTACCCTTTTAACCTGATCCGAATCTTGTCTGTAGGAATCATAGCCTTCCCCTTACTCGATAATCTCGCTGACGACGCCGGCGCCTACCGTACGTCCACCTTCACGGATGGCAAAACGAAGCCCGGCCTCCATGGCGATCGGGGTGAGGATGGGCAAATGGTGATTTTTGCACCGGATGGGGAGGAAGTGGCGATCTCTAATCCTGCGGATGCCACCCAACCCCTTGATCTACTGCTGATTGCTGGAGTACCGCTGAATGAACCTGTAGTACGCTATGGTCCTTTTGTGATGAACACTGAAGCCGAAATACTGCAAGCGATCGACGATTACCGAAATGGAAGGATGGGGCAGATTCATGTTTAACACACTTCAACACCGAATTACCCAACATCAACTGCTGACTGATATACGCATCAAGCTATTGCATTTGCATAAACTGTTGTTGGATACAGAGCGTATTCGTTACGAACAAGTGCGCGGACAGGTCTCTAAAGGTGAATTGCTGCAACTGGTGATCAATCACGATCAATTTGCC
>JBGSPP010000191.1:0-18488 GCA_041738515.1 Desulfobulbus sp. | reverse complement strand
CAGGCGGTCGCCGACCAACCGCAGCAGCAGCCAGAGCATCGTGCACAGCGCCAGCAGCAGGGCCACGGTCAGAGCCAGCACAGTCAGGGGACCGGTCTGGGTCGAACCCGCAGGCGCTGCCTGGGGTCCGGCAAGCGATGTCGAGGCCCACTTGTGCTGGATCGCACATTTCTCCTCGATCGAGATGGTGGCCAGCGTCTTGTTGAGGATGGAAAGGAGAAGAGCGTCTTGCTGCTGCACCCCGAAGCCCAGGTTGTTCGACAGGCCGGTGGCGCCGATGACCGTGAGGCCGGAGAGGCCGAGATCGGTGATCAGATGGCCGAGCGTCGAGGCGGATTCAATGAAGACGTCGACCTGACCGGCATTCAGCTGGGTCAACCCGGACCGGACAGAGGCCACCTCCACATAGTCGAGATCGGGGAACTGCTGTTTCAGGTGCGCTACAGAGCTGGAGTCCCTGACCACAGCCACCTGCTTGCCCTTGAGCGCCCCCGGCCCGGACACCGGCTCGGCCCCCTTGCGGGCCAGGATGACCAACGGGAAATCGAGATAGGCATCGGTAATGGCCGCCTGTTCGCGGGAGGTGGTAACGGTTGAGAGCATCTCCACCCGGCCCTCGGCCAGCAGGCGCACCGCCTCGCTCCAGGAGGGTGCGCCCACCGGTTCAAAACGTACCCCCAATCGGGTTTCAAGCAGATCGAGCATGTCGGCGGCAATGCCGATGAAGCGGCCATCGCTGGTGAGCGCCTGCTGCGGCAGCCCGTCCGGGTCGCCGGTAACCCGGATGACCGGATGCTGGCGCAGCCAGGCGCGCTCCTCGTCGCTCAACACCACCCGGGTGGCCGTGGCCTGGACTCTGGTCGGCCCGCTCCACCGCCGCAGGATGTCGATCCGCTCCGCCTCGGTGATCGAATCGACGGCCTTGTCGAGGATGGAGACCAACTCCGGCCAGTCGGCCCTGACGCCCAGATGATGACTGGCAGTCTTGCCTGGATCCTCGTCGATGAAGGCGCTGATGATATCGGTCATAGCGCCCTGCAGGCCGAGGGAGTTCTGAAACCCAAGGCCGACAAAGGCTGTGGCCTCCCGGTTGCGCACTGCCTGAAAGCCGGCCTGGGCGCTTTCGACCTCCATGATCCTGATATCCGGAACGGTGGCGCGCAAACGGTTCACGGTCGACATCGCCCCGGCGGGAACGGCCACCCGCTTGCCTGCCAGTTGCGACAACGAACTGAACTGCCGCGCCTCTTCGGCCCGGGTGAACACCGCTATGGGATGGGACGGCAGACGGCTACCCACCAGCAGGTTGAGGGCTTTGGCCTGCTCGGGAGACACAGCCAGCAGGCCGTCCACCTCGCGTCGGGCGGCCTTGCCCAGGATACCCTGCCAGTCCGCGACCTCGAGGCCGATATTATGACCAAGCCGCTGCCGGATCAGTTCCAGCATATCCCAGAGGATGCCGGCATAGCTGCCGTCCAGGTTGCGGAACAGGGCTGGCTCAAAGGCGGTGGTGAACCCCAGGGTAATTTCCGGATGCGCTGCCAGCCAGCTACGCTCCTCGGGGGAGAGGGCAAGGCCGGTGGTTTGGGTGTGGAAAAACCCGGCGGGTATTTCGCCTGCACTGGCCATGCCCAGCCGGGTCATGGTCGCGGCCATGGCCCGGAAGCGGGTAGGATCGATGGTGCCGAGGGCCACGGTCTCCGGTGCAACCATGGACCGGATTACCTGGGCCTCGTGCACCAGCTGTTCGCGGGATACATGCGGCGCCAGTTCGGCGCGAATCAGGTCGATGATCTCATCGGGATGGGCGAGGGCGTAGGCCCAACCGCGCAGGGTGGCCCGTTTGAACCGGTCGGAACGGCCTGGATGGAGGAACAGCTCATTCTTGGTGGTATAGAGGTTGTCACCATAAAAATCGATGCCGTAGTGCTCGGGGTTGAGGACATTGACCTCGATGCCGCGCCGGCGCAGTTCGTAAGGCTCGGCGGTGAGATAGGCGCTGATCGCGTCCACCTCGCCGCGCAGGAACTCGTCGAGACGAAAGGTGGTGGGCACGGTGGTCACCTTGCGCTGGTCGCCGAGCACGTCCAGGAGCATGGCCACCACCGTGGCCCCGCCCTGACTGCGGGTGTCGATCATGACCCGTTTGCCGGCCAGATCCTGCGGGGTTTTGATGCCCGAATCCCGCTTGCTGAGAATCACCTGGGGCGAGTGCTGAAAGATCTGGGCCAGCAGCACCACCGGTTTGCCGGCCATGGCCTCGAGCAGCAGACCGGCGTCGGCCACGCCGTACTCGGCCTTGCCGGCGGACACCGGCTGGAAGAAATCCTCGCCGCTCTCGCGCATCCGAAAGCGGACCTCCAGCCCCTCCTCGACATAATAGCCCTTGGCCCGGGCGGCGTAAAAGCCTGCAAACTGGAACTGGTGGGTCCACTTCAGCTGAACGGTGACCGGTTCAAGCGGCGTTGCAGCGAGTTCGGCCGCAGCCGCGACCGGCACCCAGACCGCCATCAGCAGGAGCAGGAGGCTGCAGGCGAAGGCAAACCGGCGCTTTGCCAACAGGAGCGATGCATGCACCCACGGTCTCTGCCGCGAAAACCGGTCTGTCCCGGGTTGCTCCATCGTCACTCCGCTCTCCCCAGTGGATTTACGCTCTCGTTTCTGTCGAACCACGCGGGTGGCGGTCTCGCCGCCTGCCCTTATCTCTCACGACCATTATAGCCAAAGACAATCCGGTTACACAGGAAAAATCCTTGGCCGTCAATGGGTTCAGGGATGGCTGCACATGGCGGGCATATGGCCCCGCCAGCGAATGGTGCAGGCCGGGTTCGGCAGCAGCCTTGCCAGTGGCTGCGGGCGGGCTAGCCCAGCTTGGTCTCGACGCTGGTTACCTTGTCGGCCATGGTCTGCGCCCGGTCAGTGCGGGTGCCGAGCTTGATGGTGGTGGTGATGCGAGGTGCTCCCATCTCGTGGATGCGCTCATGACAGCGCTTCACCGCGGCCATGACCTCATCCCACTCACCCTCGATGTTGGTGCCATAGGCGTGCAGCTGGTTCTTCAACCCTGCCTCCTGCAGCACCCGGTGGCACTCGGCCACATATTGGGACACGGAAACGCCCACGCCGAGCGGCACCACGCACAGATCAAGAATCACCTGCATATCGTCCTCCCCAGTGCCCCGGATGGGCCGGAGCCACGCAATGGTTCACCAGCTTGATGAAAAGCATTCTGCTGCAAGGAAAAGCCGAATTCTCTTTGCCTGTTTTCATGGTTTTCCACTATGCTACAGAGAGCGTTTGATGACAACTTGTAATTCCGCCCCGGAGGCAGCCATGCGCATTCTCGTCCTTGAAGATTCCAAGCCCACCCAGCACCTGCTGCGCTCCCGCCTGGAAAAGCAGGGCTGCGCGGTCGATACGGCCGACAACGGCCACCAGGGGTTCCAACTGGCCTCGTCCAACGCCTACGACGTCATCATCAGCGATATCCAGATGCCCCACTGGGACGGCCACAAGTTCATCGAGGCCATGCAGGTGGTGAGTCCCAGCCTGCCCATCCTGATCATCACCTCGACGCCCGACGACCGGGTGATGCGGGAGCGCCTCCAGCGGCAGGCCAATGTGGCCGCCATCCTGGCCAAGCCGGTCGACTTTGCGGCCCTGTTCGACATCCTCGCCGGGATTCCGGCCCAGACCCACACCAGTGTCAACAAGAAGGCCAAAATCGTCTGCACCATAGGTCCGGCAAGCAACAGCACGGAGATGCTCGGCAAGATGATCCTGGCCGGTATGGACGTGGCCCGGCTCAACTTTTCCCACGGCAGCTACGAGGCTCACGAAGCTACCCTTTTGGCGGTGCGCTCGGCGGAAAAAGCCTGGGAGAAGCCGATCGCGGTGCTGCAGGACCTCTGCGGCCCCAAGATCCGCACCGGGCCGATGCGGGATGGCGCCATCCAACTGCGGACCAGCGATCCGCTGATCCTGCAGTCCGCACCCAACGAGGGCACGCCGGAGCGGATCTCGACCATCACCCCGGCAATCATTGCCGACCTGCGCGTGGGTGACCCGGTGCTGCTCGACGATGGCCTGCTGGAGCTGCGGGTGATCGGAGAAGGCGCGGATGAGGTGCGCTGCGAGGTGGTGGTCGGCGGCACGCTCAAGTCGAGCAAGGGCATCAACCTGCCGCGGACCGAGCTGTCGCTGCCCAGCATCACCGAGAAGGACTGGCAGGACCTGGACTGGGGCCTGAACCACTCCATCGATTATGTGGCCCTGTCGTTCGTGCGTTCGGCCGAGGATGTGTGGCGTATCAAAAACTACATCAAGGCCTCGGGCAAGCGCAACCTCAAGGTGGTGGCCAAGATCGAGAAGCCCGAAGCGGTGCGCAACATCCGTGAGATCGTCGAAGTGGCCGACGCCATCATGATCGCCCGCGGCGACATGGGCGTCGAACTGCCGGCGGCCCGCGTGCCCCGCATCCAGGAGCGGATTATCCAACTCTGCTGGGAGATGAATACTCCTGTGATCACTGCCACCCAGATGCTCGACTCCATGACCACCAACGCCCGGCCGACCCGGGCCGAGGTCACCGATGTCAGCGTCGCGGTCAAGGAGGGCACCGACGCGGTGATGCTCTCCCAGGAAACGGCCACCGGTGTCGATCCGGTCAACGTGGTCCGCACCATGGCCTCGATCATCTGCGAGGAGGAACTCCACACCCAGCCGAGCGCCGAGCGATTCCGCGACCTGGACAGGGATGCGGGCGCCAACCCGGCCCTGACCGCGGTAGCCAACCTGGAGACCACCAACGCCACCCTGCTGCTCGACCCGGACGGCTCCCTCTACCCGCTGCTCTCCAAATGGAACCGCAGCGTGCCGACCCTGCTGGTGACCAAATCGCTGCACGTGGCCCGCCACGCCAGCCTCTACAACAATATCTTTCCCCTGATCATCCGCGATGAACTCGGCCGCACCGAGATGGTCTTCCGCTCCCTGGCCATGGCCCGTGAATGGGGCTACATCAGGGCCGGCGATCTGGTGGCTGTGGTCGAAGGCGCGCGCATCACCCGCAGCGGCATCCACCAGATGGCCGCCGTCCAGGTCCTCCAGATAGAAGGTGGCTGATTGGCGGCCACGAAGCGCACGCCTGGTTTGAAGGTCATGTTCCCGGGCCACAGCAACTCTGCCAAATGCAAAGTCAACGACAAAAAACCGCGGCGGCGGTACTACTACTTCAGCTGGATGGCTCAATACTCCGCCTCCTGGCGCAAGGATACTAATTCCATACTCAATGGAGACCGTTATAGCTGTGGCATTCGAGGGAGTGAAAGTGCTGGACTTGTCGCGTCTTCTGCCGGGGCCGTTCTGCTCCATGCTGCTCGCGGATTTCGGCGCTGACGTCATCAAGATAGAAGATCCCCAGGGCGGTGACTACATCCGTCACTGGCCGCCCTTGGTCGGCAACAACAGCGGTTTTCACATCGTCTTGAATCGCAACAAGCGGTCTTTGACCTTGAATCTGAAACATCCGGAAGGGAGGAACATATTCAAGCAGTTAGCGGCAGAAGCTGATGTGGTGCTGGAAGGTTTCCGTCCAGGCGTCATGGACCGGCTGGGACTGGGGTATCAAGAACTGCAGGCCATCAATCCCCGCCTGATATACTGCGCCATCACCGGGTACGGCACGGATGGGCCACGGGCGCAACGGGCGGGTCACGACATCAACTATCTGGCGCTTAGTGGCGTGCTCTCCTATACAGGTCGCGACGGCAACCCGACCATTCCGGGGGTGCAGATCGCCGATCTCGGCGGCGGGGCACTCTATGCCGCCTTCAGCATTGCGGCTGCCCTGTTTGCCAGGGAACGATTGGAACAGGGCCAGTGCATCGACCTTGCCATGGCCGATGGCGCCCTCACCTGGCATTGCCTCCGTTGGGGCAAGTACATGGCCGATGGCCTGGTGCCGAGTCCAGGCGATGATTTTCTCAATCACGGTTTTGCCTGTTACAACCTCTACAGCACCAGTGATGACCGCTATATGTCCCTGGGTGCTTTGGAACCGCACTTCTGGCAGTTGTTCTGCCAAACGGTCGGTCGTCCTGAATGGAATCAACCCGACTATTTTGAGCCCGGACCCCATCAGCAGGAACTGCAGCGACAGGTAGCCGAGATGTTTCGGGGCAGAACCCAGGCCGAATGGATCCAGTTTTTTCAGGCCACAGACTGCTGTTGTGAACCGGTCCTGAATCTCGACGAGGTTATGGACGACGAACAGGTACGCCAGCGCACCATGGTGATCGACCTGGTCCATGAACGCTGGGGTGCATACCGGCAGATGGGTATCGCCCCGAAATTATCGCTCACGCCAGGCGCCATCCGCGGGCATGCGCCGGAACTCGGCGAGCACACCGGAGAAATCCTGACAGAGATAGGAATTGCCGAGAATGTCCAAAGAAGATTCAAGGCGGAAGGAATCGTATAGATTGTTGGGTGAGGCAGCGCCCTGCGGCTGGAGGCGGTTACTATCCTCAACCAGGAGTGATTCGCATGCCCTTGACCAGGGCCGACGAGTTCGACAGGTTTGGCGAGAGCACCTGGCGTAAGCAGATCCCAGAGGGCCATCTTTTGCCAACATTGTCACCTGGTGCCTGGTTCTTGCCTGGGCGGTGCGTGCTGTCTCGATGGTACTATCAATCCACGTGAGGTGTCTTTTGCATCAATCACTCTGTCTGGCGCTGTTTTTCCTGGGGATCTTCGTTCTCAGTTCGCCGGCTGCATCGAAAACGCCTGTCTTGGCAGGGTGTCAGATTCTTCCTGACGACAATATCTGGAATACCCCGATAGACACGATGCCCGTGCTGGCAGCATCCAACCAGTATGTCACCAGCATCGGCCCAACTACCTGTGTGCATCCTGATTTTGGCTCAGGGACCTGGAACGGTGGACCCATCGGCATTCCAATAACTCTTGTCAATAAGAGCCAGCCTCTTGTTCCTGTCACCTTTGACTACGCTGATGAAAGTGATCCTGGCCCCTACCCCATCCCGGCCTCGGCAGCCATCGAAGGTGGGGCGAACAGTGATGGTGATCGCCATATCCTCGTACTGAACCGTGACAGCTGTCGTCTGTATGAACTGTATTACGCCTGGCCGCAGCCGGGCGGCCGCTGGACCGCCGGTTCTGGCGCAGTCTATGATCTGCGATCAAATGCGCTTCGACCTGACAGCTGGACTTCGGCAGATGCAGCTGGACTGCCCATTTTACCAGGGCTTGTCCGCTATGATGAAGTCGCAGCCGGCGAGATCGCTCATGCCATACGATTCACAGTCAGCATGACCAGAAAGGCGCATGTGTGGCCCGCCCGGCATGACGCCTCTACCCGTACCGGCAGTCAATATCCTCCCATGGGCCAGCGATTTCGCCTCAAGGCCAGTGTTGATATCAGCCAATTTTCAACGCCGGTGCAGGTCATCCTCAAGGCCATGAAAAAATACGGCATAATTCTCGCCGACAACGGTTCAAACTGGTTTATTTCCGGAGTCCCTGACAGCAGATGGAACAACAATCAGTTAAGGGAATTAAGCAGAATTACCGGCAATGACTTCGAGGCGGTAGACGTGAGTTCCCTCATGATGAGCCCTGGTTCAGGACAAGTAAAGCAAGTCAATCCGGCCTCAACCTTTCCTGTCTGGCTGTACCCTTTGCTCTTGCATGATTAATTCGTAAACCCTTCACAGTGTGAGCGACGCTGCTCCTGTTCAAGGGCTTGTCGGCTTGCAACAGATAACCAGACAACGAGCTGCTGTTCATGGTATCGAAGAACAACTGGCTAGCGAACGATGAGCCGCAAAAGGAAAAAACCGGGTTTCGCCAGGTGGTCATTGACAGATTGCCGACACTTCCCTCTCCCTCAACCCCACCCCTTTCATCAGCATGATTTCTCCAGCATACCAGCTTGTATGGAGTGACGAATTTGAAGGAGCACCAGAGACGCCGCCCGACCCCTTGAAATGGGGCCGCGAACAAGGTGGCGATGGCTGGGGAAACCGTGAATTGCAGTATTACACCGATCTGTCGGAGAATTCGGCGCTGGATGGCCACAGCTGTCTTGCAATCACCGCGTCAACGGTTGCGGATGCCGACCCGGCCCGCCGCGCCTGCTGGTATGGCCCGTGCCGTTTCACCTCTGCCCGCCTGGTTTCGCGCGGAAGATTTACCTTCACCTATGGATTGATTGAGGCCCGCATCAAGGTTCCGTTCGGACAGGGTATCTGGCCTGCCTTTTGGATGCTCGGGGAAAATATTGGTACGGTTGGCTGGCCGGCGTGCGGCGAGATCGACATCATGGAAAATATCGGCAGGGAACCCGGCGTTGTCCATGGCACCATGCATCTGCTTGGTTATTCCGGTGCACATGGTATAAGTGGCCTGCATGTACTGCCAACAGGGCAGGCCTTGAAGGATGCCTTCCATATCTTTGCGGTGGAGTGGCAACCCGGGATAGTCCGCTGGTACATGGACAATCACCTGTATTTTGAGGTCAGGCAGGCAACTCTCCCCAAGGGAACGCCCTGGCCTTTCCAGCGTCCCTTCTACCTGGTGCTGAACGTGGCTGTCGGTGGAGAATGGCCAGGCGCGCCTGACGAGACGACGGTTTTTCCGCAGGTCATGCTGATAGACTATGTGCGCGTCCACCAGACGAGGCGATCTTGATCACCAACGGCCTGCCAACTGCACCTGCCTGCCGGTGTTACCGAGGCGTCTCAACAATGCCCAACCCATTGAGACTCCTTGTATGGCCAAGGCACACTATTCCCAATACCTGTGAGATCAGATGAAGAACGATGAAGCCGTTATGGCCAGAAACAAGGCAAGACTGAGACGGGAAAGGAAAAAAGGCGGTAATCCGCAAGAGGCGGCGCCGCCACCCGACCAGAAACGGCCGATGGCAGAGTGGAAGATCCGCCTGCTCGCCTTGATTCCGCCGATCCTCTTCGCTTGCTACCTGGTCTGGGATCTGAGCCGGCAGTGAGGGCATCAAGCCAACAAGGCTTATGATACCAGAAATATTGTATAATTCTGCACAATCCGCGTTGAGTGACCCCATGTTGAAAAAGAAACAAAAACCCGAGTTCGGCCCCCAGCTTCCTCCCAAGCCGCAACAACTGCTCACCACCAGAGGGCTGATCATCCGAGCCATCATCTTCGTGGCCTCGGCCGGTGGGGCCTGTTACCTCATCTGGCAGGAGTTCAGCAGGTGACAATGCCGCAGGCGCCTGTGTAAAGCGAAACATTCTCCCCGGTATCAGGACACCGCAACGTGCAGCTTCTCAAATTTCGCATACCAGGGCACCCCCTCCTCCCCGATTCCTCCTGGCTCGAGGTGGGCAGGGGTCTGACTGTTCTGCAAACCGAAAACCCCCAACAGGCCCAAGCCCTGCTCCAGATGGTGCAGACCATCAACCCCCCGTATGACTGCCAGGGCATCAACCCCTACGGCAAGCTTCCCCTGCGCAGCACCAACCCGCCGTATTCCCGAAGGATACTTCCTGCGAAAAAAACCGCGGCGCTGGCGATTTTTTCGGCCTCGCCCGAGTTGATAGCGGCGCTGACCGATATCGACCCGATATTCTACGAAACTGGCTGGATTGAACTGGGCAGACGGCGGGATTACAGCCGGTGGATGAATTTCGTTGAACTGGCCTCCTCGGCGCGCTGGAGCGAGATTGCCCCCCTCGTCACTGCCCTGCTTGCACTTGCCCGAGCCGATGCGAACCAAACGATCGACGGCCTGCGGGCGGCGCTGGCACAATGGCGCGGAGATGATCGCATCAAGGAGACCAATGCGCTGCAGTTGAAAGTGCAGTTGCACTTGCTGCGCACGCTGCTGCCGGAAAATGATCAGCCCCGGCTTGATCCCTGCTTCCAGGCCATTGATCGCGCCCAGCATTGCAAAGAAGCCAAAGACGTGGTCGCATCACGCCTGCCGTTCTTTCTTTCCATTGCGGCCACGGCCGGGACGCTGTCAGCCATTGCGCTTGGGGCGGACGTCGATCCTTTGGCGTTTCTTGCCGCCAGATTGTTGCGCAATCATCAAGACCAGGCAAGTCTTGCAAGCACAATCAAGCACATGAACCTGCAACTGCGCCAGTTGCATCCGGACCTGCACCTCCACTTCAGGAACGAAAAGGGCTCCCTCACCCTTGGGCCCACCGAGTCTCAAGGGCCACTTGCGGCCACAGTTCTCCCTCCCGTGGCACAATGCAAAGCCCTGCTGGCGGGTCTTTCCATACTGCACCAGGCCGCCTGCGGGTGCGAGCCTGTCTTGCTTCTCGATCTCAATTGGGTACACCTGGATCATCAGGAGCGGATCGACTTGCTCAATGAACTGCAGAAACTGTGCATACATCGACAATGCCTCCTGGCCCCGGACAGCGCCTTTCTCGCCCTCTGCCGTGATGCCTGCGGGACAAAGAAAGACCATAGCAGCCAAGGGCTTCGTCTGCTTCCGGCTTGACCATCGCCTCAATGCCGCTGACGGCATGTGCCGCCTCTGGCAAGATACTGTTGACTGTCCCCCCGGTTTTTTATAGGAATTGATCGTGTGCATTGACAGGAGCCTGCGCAGAACAGGCTGATCCGCAATTTCTTCCTGACCTCCATCGTTCGAATCTGGCCACGACAGATCGAGATACTCCAAGGGAATTGCATGTACGACGTCTTCAGCCTGCCGCCCATCCGCTTTCCCCAGGGATTCTTGTGGGGCAGCGCCACCTCCGGTCATCAGATCGAGGGTGACAACATCCACTCCCAGGCATGGCACAACGAGCAGCAGCCTGAGTTTTACCACGGGGACCCGGATCGCGTGGTCCGCGCCCCCTCGGGCAAGGCCTGCGACCACTACCGGCTCTACCCGGTCGATGTGGAACTGATTGCCGCGCTGGGTCACCGGGCCTACCGCATGTCCATCGAGTGGAGCCGGATCGAGCCCCTGGAAGGGCAGTGGGACCACCAGGCCTTGGATCATTACCTCGATCTCCTCGATCGTCTGGCTCACAAGGGCATTCAGGTCTTCGTCACCCTGCACCACTTCACCCACCCCCTCTGGTTCGAGCGACTGGGCGGCTTTGGCAAGGCCGACAACCGCCGCTTCTTCGAGCGCTACCTGGCCCTTCTTGTGCCAAGGATCAGCCCCCATGTCAGCGGTTGGCTGGTGATCAACGAGTTCAACCAATGGGGCGGCCTCGCTGCGGGCCCTTCGATCGCGCCCCTTAAGTTCAACATGCTGCGGGCGCATGCCCTGGGCTACCACCTGATCAAGCAGTACTCGACCGCCCCGGTGAGCAGCGCCCATGCCTTTATCCACTGGTTTCCGCGCCGCTTCCATGACGCCCTGGACCGGCGGATGACCGATTTTGCCGATTTCACCACCAACGAGTTCTTCTTCCACGCCCTGCGCACCGGCGAGCTGATTTATCCCAACGTTGACGCCGAATACGATCCCGAGGTGAAGGGTGCGTTCGATTTCTGGGCCGTCAACTACTATACCCGTCACATGGTCGATGCCCGCCTGGCCGGGTTCGACGGCCCCCGGTTTCGCCATAAGGAACTGAGGATGGTCCCCATGCGGTTCTTCCTCGAGGAGATGTATCCCGAGGGACTGATCGCCTGCCTGGAACGGTTGGACGACCACCCGGTCCATATCACCGAGAATGGCTGCGCCGCCGACGATGACCGCTTCCGCATCGTCTCGCTCGCGCTCCACCTCTCGGCCTTGCACGAGGCGATCGAGCGCGGCGTGGATGTGCGGGGTTACTTTCACTGGTCGCTGATGGACAATTACGAGTGGACCTCCTTCCTTCCCCGCTTCGGCCTGGTGGGGGTAGATTTCACCACCTTTCGGCGCACGCCGAAACCCAGTGCCTTTTTCTACCAGGAAGTTATTGAGAACAATGGCTTCAGCGGAGAGACGGTGCGTCTTTATCTGGATGCCTTGCCCACCCTGGGAGATCGCACGACATGATCCTCTGCGACCCTTCTATAGCCAGGCCATCATTGCAGCCTGACCGTACCAATGCACCTCGACGGCGCCACCCGTGCCGCCCACCGCAGGAGCCTTCGCCGCCGGCGGGCCTCACTCCATTCCTTAAACCCTGATCCCAGATGCCCAAATACCGTCATTTTCTCGTCGATTTTTTTCGCCTGACCAAGCTGTTCTGGAGCTCGGAGCAGAAACTGAAAATTCGGGGCGCCGCCCTCCTCCTGGCCATCCTGACCATCCTGCAGATGGTCATGGCCGTGCTCATGACGCAATGGAGCGCGGGCCTGTTCAACGCCCTGGAACAGCACTCCATGCACGGGCTCATGGTCCAGGTCGGTCTGCTGGCCATCCTCTTTGTCAGCGGCATGGTCCTGACCGGATCGCACCTGGTCGTCAAGCGGACCCTGCAGATCTCCTGGCGCGTGTGGATAACGGAGTATGTCTTTTCCCGCTGGATGGAGGCAGGTCGCCACTATCTCATCTCCCACCTGCCGGGCGAACACGACAACCCGGATGGCCGCATCGCCGAGGATTGCCGCGTTGCCGCCGAATCGGCGGTGATGCTGTGCCATTCCCTGTTTTACAGTGTCCTGATGCTAATCGGCTTCACCAAGGTGCTCTGGTCGCACTCGGGGGTGGTCACGCTCGACCTCGGATTTATCAGCATCCCCATATATGGGCACCTGATCTGGATCGCCATGGTCTATTCGGCACTGGCCTCCTGGCTGGGCTGGATGGTCAGCCGGCCCCTGACCGGCGCCACCAACGACCGGCAGTCCGCGGAGGCGAACTTCCGCGCCAGTCTCCTGGAAGCGCAGGACAACAACCAAGCCATCGCCCTGATCCACGCCGAGAGCTGCGAACGGGATCAATTTCGCGAGCTGTTTGCCAGGATTCGTGACGCCTTTAACAGACAAACCATGGCCTGGCGGAACATCCTGATGTTCGGCACTGGCTACGACACCCTGTCCATGGCCTTTCCGATCCTGGTTTCCGCGCCGCGTTACATCCTCGGCAAGATCACCCTGGGCGCCCTGATGCAATCCGCCCAGGCCTTTCAGCACATGGCCTCGGCCCTCAGCTGGCCGGTCAACAACGCCGGTGGCATTGCCGAGTGGCGCGCCTCGGTGGAGCGCATCCTGGGGCTTTTGAATGCATTGGACAGCGTGGATGAGGAACTGGCCAAGCCGGACCACTGGATCCAGGTGCGGCGCTCCGAACGGCCGGTCCTGGCCTTCCGCGACCTCAGTATCGCCACCTACGAAGGCAGGATCCTGGCTGCGGACATCAACATGGAGATCAGCCAGGGCGAACATGTCCTCGTCACCGGCAATGCCTTTACCGCGGCCAAGCTGTTTCGCGCCATCGCCGGCATTCGCCCCTGGGGCAGCGGCATCATCGAACTCCCTGCCCACAGCCGCCTCTTCTTCATGCCTCCCCGGCCGTACCTGCCCACGGGCATCCTCCGCGACGCCATCTGCTACCCCTCCTGCCAAAGGGTCTTTGCCCAGGAAGATATCGAGCAGGCCATGCGCCTGGCTGGCCTGGAACACCTGATCCACCAGCTCGACCGGAAGGACCTGTGGATCCATGCCCTGTCCCTGGAAGAGCAGCAGCGAATGGGCATGGTCCGCCTGCTGCTCAACCGGCCCCAATGGATATTCCTGCAGGAAGCCTTCGACGCCCTGGACCCGGGGGACGAGGAACGGATGCTGCGCCTGATAGGCGAACAGTGCCCCGATGCCACCCTGGTCACGGTCTCCCACAGGACCGACAGCAGCAATCACCCCCGCCAACTTGCCCTGCAAAACCCCCCTCAGGAGGCCAGCCATGGCGATGCCAATGGTGCATGAACACGGCCCGACCCTGCGCGGGGTCAATCTCGGCGGCTGGCTGCTGCTGGAGAAGTGGATCACCCCCAGTCTGTTTGCGGGTCTGAAAGCCACCGACGAGACCTCCTACTGCGTCGAACTGGGAGAGGCCGAGGCCACGCAGCGCCTGCACCGCCACTGGAACACCTTCATCACCCGCGACGACTTTGCCTGGCTGGCCCGCGCCGGCATCAATGCGGTGCGCC
This sequence comes from Desulfobulbus sp., assembly GCA_041738515.1. Lineage (GTDB taxonomy): Bacteria > Desulfobacterota > Desulfobulbia > Desulfobulbales > Desulfobulbaceae > Desulfobulbus. The sequence goes on along the minus strand of JBGSPP010000191.1, from coordinate 4,371 downwards.
TGCCGGTCGGCCACTGGCTGTTTGGCAAGGACTATCCCCCCCACCGCAGCTACCAGGGGGTGCGCTATCCCTTCGTTGTAGGGGGGCTGGACGTGGTTGACCGGGTGTTCCAATGGGCCGGTGAGTTTGGCCTGCGGGTGGTCCTTGATCTCCATGCCGCGCCGGGCTGCCAGAACGGCTTTGACAACGGCGGCATCTTGGGCGTGTGCGAGTGGCATACCCGCGAGGAGTACATCCAGCACGCACTCGATGTGCTCGAACGCCTGGCCGAACGGTATGCCGGCCATCCGGCGCTGCACGGCATCGAGGTGCTCAACGAGCCGCGCTGGGATATCCCCATCGACATCCTCAAGCGCTACACCGCCGAGGCCTACCACCGCATCCGCCGCCACTGCCCGCCCGAGCGGGTGACGGTGGTCTTCAACGACGGCTTCCGCGACTTCCGCGAGTATGCAGGGTTTCTTCAGGCGCCGGAATTTTGCAACGTGGCTCTTGATATCCACCGCTATCAGTGCTTCAGCCGGGACGACATCGACCTGGACATCCTCGGCCACATCCGCAAGAGCGCCGTGGACCTGCGAGCCGAGGCGGACGAGATCATCAGCGGCTGCGGCTATCAGGTCTACTGCGGCGAATGGAGCCTGGGTCTTGACCTGAAGGTGGTTTCCCTCTGGGCGGAAGGGCCCTTCAACCATGCCCTGGAGGGCATGAACGAGTATCAGATAGCGGCAGCCCTCCGGGGCTATGCCGCTGCCCAATTGCTGACTTTCGAGCGATATGCCGGCTGGTTCTTCTGGACCTACCGAACCGAGACCACCCCGGAGTGGAGCTTTCGCGACTGCGTCGAGGCGGGAGTCATTGCCGACCTGGGCCGGCCGGAGCAGATGGCGGGGATACGCGCGATCATGAAACGGACCGGTGATCGGGTGGCCTGACCAGTTTTAGTGCCCTGGTTGTGGCATCTGGAAGCCATAACCAACCGTGATGTAACAAAACAACGTCTTTTACGAGGATACCGTGCAGATCTGGGTCGATGCCGATGCTTGCCCCAAAGTCATCAAAGAAATTCTCTTTCGGGCTGCCGAACGCACCGGCGTGGATCTGACGCTGGTGGCCAACCAATCCCTGGTCGTTCCACGGCTGCAAAATATCCGAGTGGTGCGAGTTGGATCGGGTTTTGACGTGGCGGATAATGAAATTGTGCGCAGGATGGCGCACGGAGACCTGGTCATCACCGCGGATATTCCCCTTGCGGCCGAAGTGATCGCCAAGGGCGGTCATGCCCTCAATCCGCGCGGCGAATTGTATACCACCGACAATATCAAGGCCCGTCTCAGCATGCGCGACTTCATGGACAGCCTGCGGGCGACCGGCGTGGAAACGGGCGGGCCGGCCTCGTTCAGTCAGAGCGATCGACAACAGTTTGCCAATCAACTGGATCGGTGGTTATCCGTGCATTTTCGGCGCACCCGGGGATAGTGACAGGATTGTTGGCAGGGCAACGGGTAACACCATCACGGCCTGGAAAAATCAGTACACCGTATTTCTTTTTTCCTGATAACCGTTCATAGCAATTGCCGAGGGTGCCTGCCATGAGGTAATGTTGAGGCGCTGCAACGGGTATGAACATGCCCGACCCGGGGACCTTACCCGTCCCTGTAACCTATTTTTAAAGGAGGACCGCCGTGAACAGAAGAGTACTATCTCTGCTCCCGCTCTGCCTGATGTCGGCCCTCTTGGTCGTCGGTTGCGCGGAGACCAAGAAGACCGAGGTCGCCCAGGCGCCGCCGGCCAAGGAGTCGGCACAGCAGGCCCAACCGATGGTGTACGAAGGCGAGGTGGCCGGCGTGTCGGAACGGGCCAAGACCATCTCCATCACCGTGGGCAAGGGCGATGCGGCCAAGGTGATGATGGTCAAGTTCGACGACAAGACCAAAGGCGTCAACAACGCCGCCAAGGGCCGCGCGGTCAAGGTTGCCTATGAGATGCGCGACCAGGTCGCGGTGGCCACCGATGTCCAGCTCAAGCTGGCCAAGTTGCCGGAAGGTGTGACCGAGATCAAGACGCCTGAACTGCAAAAGATGATCAGTGACAAGGCCAAGATATTCCTGGTTGATTCCAGGCCCAAGGCCCGCTTTGACCAGTCGCACCTGCCCGGCGCGGTCTCCATTCCAGTGCCCATGCTCGAGGAAAAACAGGCCGCCGTCCTGCCCAAGGACAAGAACGAGCTACTTGTCTTCTATTGCGGAGGGCCCACTTGAGGCATGTCCACTGCCTCCGCCGGTCTGGCGAAGAAAAATGGATACAACAGCATCCGCGTCTATCTTGACGGCGAGCCCGCCTGGGCCGCAGCCGGCCTGCCCACCTACTCCTCCAAGGACTTCATCCTCAACGGCAATGTGGTCCTGATCGACATTCGGCCAAGCGAAAAGGCTATTACCGGAAGAATCAAGGGCGCCTACAGCGTACCCTTTGACACTATCGAGGACAAACTCGACGACGTGCCCCGCAACGCCCCTCTCGTCCTCTATGGCGACAAGGAAGTGATGGATGCGGTCAAGGTGGCGCGCGGGGAAGAATTCAACAACGTCTCCCTGGTCGAGGGCGGCTATGACGGCTGGGTCAAGTCTGGCGGCGAAATCGAGAAGGGACCGATCTTCAACACTGAAATCAAGTGGGTGAGGAAACTCGGCAAGGGCGAGGTGTCGGTGGCTGATTTCCGCAAGGCCACCACGGGTGAAGACAAGGATGCGGTCATCGTCGATGCCCGCACCAAGGAAGAGGTTGCCGAACTGGGTATTTTCAAGAACACGATTAACATCCCGCTGGATGAGATCCCGACCCGGATGGGCGAACTGCCCAAGGACAAGAAGATCTACGTCCATTGCTCCACCGGTGCACGCGCCGACATGGCCTACAATGAATTGGTGAAGCACGGCTTCAACGTCAAGTTCCTGCTCCTGAACATCAAGGACGCCGAATGCGACTGCGAGATCATCAAGCCCTGACGACCCGCAGCTGAGAAGGCAACCGGCAGAACGCAGCGCTGCCGCCAGAGGGACTGTCCCAGCCGGGACAGTCCCTCTTTTTATTAGGATGGATCCATCAGAGGTTGTCGAGCAGGCCGATCAGCTCGACCATGACGGCCAGTTGGTCCCTGGCGACGGCGGTCGAGTTGTTGCGGCCATCGCTCTCCATGGCCATGGCCACCTGGCGGATGCCTTCCAGTCCCAGGCTGGCCGAGGCTCCCTTCAGACTGTGCGCCGCGGTCACCACCTCGGCAGGGCTGTCCGAGACCACTGCCCGACGCAATTGCTCCAGATCCTGCGCCGAACTGTCCCGGAACAGGGTCAGCAGTTCCGCAAGCAATTCCTCGTCCCCTGCAGTCTGTTCCAGGGCAAAATTCTTATTCCACTGCAAATCGGCCATGGTGGTCACCGGTTATCGTTCATGGTTGATGGTTCAAAGCGGGCGCAATCCCGCACCTGGGCAAAGGGAATCTGGCCCTCGCGCAGGCAGTGCAGGTCGGCGTCGCGGATACCGACCAGGGTCGAGCCGCTGCCGCCCGGCGTGGCCCCGCCGTCGAGGATGCAATCGAGCCCATCGCCAAAGACGCGATGCACTTCGATTGCCGTCAGGGCGGCGGGACGGCCCGAGAGATTGGCGCTGGTGGCAGTGATCGGCCCGCCAAAGGCTGTCAGCAGCCGATTGGCCGCCGAAAGCGGCGAACGGCGGATGCCCACGGTACCGGTGCCGCCGGTCAACTGCTCCGGCAACGTGGCCAGGGCCGGAAAAATCAGCGTCAATGGCCCGGGCCAGAAGCAGCGAATGAGAGCATCATACACTGGCGGCAGGTCGCTTGCCAGCAGATGCAACTGCTCAAGCCCGCTCACCAGCACCAGGATGGGCATGGCCCGCGGCCGCCGCTTGACCGCAAACAGGCGGTCCAAGGCCGCGGGATTGAACGGATCCACCGCCAGTCCGTAGTACGTCTCGGTGGGAAAGGCCACGATTCCTCCCGAGCGGAGGATGGCGATAGCCCGGGCGAGTGAGGCAGCATCGATCGCAACCGGGCCGCTCACATCGAGAGCGCCTTGTTTTTAGCTGCCACCTGCTCGGCCATTTCGCGAACGTGCTGTTCGAGTCTGGCCAGCAGGGACGGATCGGTCAGCGCCAGGATGCGCACCGCCAGCACCGCCGCATTTTTGGCCCCAGCCTTGCCGATGCCCATGGTCGCCACAGGAATGCCTGGCGGCATCTGCACCGTGGACAGGAGGGCGTCCAGCCCATTCAGCGAAGAAGCATCGAGCGGCACGCCAATCACCGGCAGGTTGGTGTGGGCCGCCAACACCCCGGCCAGATGCGCGGCCA
>JBGSPP010000166.1:0-23294 GCA_041738515.1 Desulfobulbus sp. | reverse complement strand
GGGTCGGGAAGGCACCTCGGCAAAACGGGGAAAGAAATGCAAACCGTTACCATCGGGCATCTGTACGTCGAGAAAGATGACGTCAAAGGCGCCGTTGCTTGCCAAGGTTACCCCGTCTTCCAGTGTACATGCGCTCGTGGCTTGATATCCGGCTCGCTGGAGATGCAGGGTCAGCATTTCGGCCAGGACGGGATCGTCATCTACGATGAGGATGTCGGCTTTCAGCATGGGAGGAATGCGCTTTTTCAATGATTGTCAGCGTATGTGCATCAAGTTTCGAAACAGTATGCTTCAACAACGGTACGGCAATCGCGCTATGTACGGATATCACAAGATAGGCCGACAGTAGTCGGTGTCCGAGCGTATGGTAGCATATATGAAATGGCATTCCAGAGATTTTTTCCTATCATGAGAAAATTGCGACAGAAAATTGGGCCAAGAGTGACGATAAACCAAGGAATTAGATGATGCTGCAATAGATCAATTCAAAAAGAATGAATTCGTAAATACGGTTCATCCAATAAACGCGTGCCTGCAGTTGTGGAGATCGAACAGCCGAAATTTGAAGTACTCCATGTCGCTGAAACCATAGGCCTGCCAATTTCATAGACTTGATTTTTTTGTTCAAGCCTTCCAGTGGGCCGTTGGTGATCTTGTGGGGATAATAGCCAAGCAAACCCTGCATGCCGGACAGGAGCGTTGAGCCAACCACATTGAGTTATTTGTCTAGCCTTGTCTACTTTTTTAGACAAGGCTAGAGCGACAACCATTCTTATTATCCCCCTAGGCGTATTCGATGTATAATAAAATTCTTAAATATCAGCAAGTTGTTTATAAAGTAACACTAGAAGCAACTGGCACAATACCTGCTTTGTTTAGTAGGCAAGCTTTTCATGCAACATCAATCGGGAAATATCCCGGATATCGATTATCCATCCCACCAAGGAAAGCATCCATGGCTAGCGAAGACGACGACATCCTCCAGGCATTCATCGAAGAATCCATCGAGCATCTCGCCAATATCGAGCAGGACCTGCTTGCCATTGAGAAAAAGGGAACGGATATCAACGAGGCCCTGGTGAACAAGGTCTTCAGTACCGCCCATTCCATTAAGAGCGGCGCTGGCTTCGTGGGGCTGACAGCGATCCAGAAACTGGCCCATGTGGCGGAACACGTTCTCGGCCTCATCCTCGCCCGCAAGCTTGTCCCCGCGCCGGAGGTGGTCAACGCTCTGCTGCTCGCCGCCGAAGAATTGCAACACCTGCTGGATGATACCGCCGCCAGCAATGGGGCCGACATCAGCAGCCATGTCGCTACCCTCAACGTCCTTGCCGCCGGGGTTCCACAGTCCGAAGCAGAGCCGGCCTACTCGGCGGCCTTAGCTCCCCATCCCACGCCGTTGCCCCATTCGGTTGCATCCGAGACGATGCCTTCAGCGCCGCCAGGAGAGCTCCAGGTCAAAGCGACGCAGAGCGAGCCTGAGGCCCACCCAGCCCAAGAAAACCAGACGCCCACCAGCGCGGAGCCTGAAACCAGCATCCGCGTGTCGGTCAGTCTGCTTGACCAACTGATGAATCTGGCCGGAGAACTGGTTCTGTCCCGCAACCAGTTGCTCCAAACCATCAGCTCGGGCGCGGCTCACGAGGCCGAGGCGGTCGGTCAGCGCATCGACCTGGTGACCTCCGAACTCCAGGGAGCCATCATGCTCACCCGGATGCAGCCCATCGGCAACGTGCTGGGCAAATTTCCCCGGGTGGTTCGCGATCTGTCCAAGAAACTGGGCAAGGAGGTGGAACTAACCCTGATCGGCAAGGAGGTCGAGCTCGACAAGACCATCATCGAAGCGATCAGCGATCCGCTCACCCACCTGGTGCGCAACAGTGTGAACCACGGCATCGAATCACCCGGCGAGCGGCGCACGCACGGCAAGGACTCCCGTGGCTCCATTGTTCTCAAGGCCTATCATGCCGCCGGCCAGGTGGTCATCGAGATCAGTGACGATGGCCGGGGTATCGATGGGGATCAATTGGCGGCCGCCGCCGTGACCAAGGGGTTGATCTCCGCTGAGCAGGCCAAGCTGATGTCGGCCAAGGAACGGATCAACCTCATCCTCCTCCCTGGGTTTTCCACCGCTCCCAAGGTCACAGAGGTGTCGGGCCGCGGTGTCGGCATGGACGTGGTCAAGACCAATCTCGACCAACTGGGCGGCACCATCGAAATCGATTCTGTGGTTGGCAAGGGGACCAGCATCTCGATCAAACTACCGCTCACCCTGGCGATCATCCCTTGTCAGATCATCATGACTGGAGACGAGCGCTACGCCATTCCCCAGGTCAATCTCGAAGAGCTGTTGCGCATTCCCGCCGCCCAGATCAAGGAGAGGGTCGAACGGGTAGGAGACGCCGAGGTGGTCCGTTTGCGCGGCACCCTCCTGCCGCTGATCCGCATGGCTGATGTGCTGGGCATTGAGCGGACCTATTACGACCAGAATCGGGAAAGCATAAGAACCGACCGCCGCCGCAACATTGCCGACCGCCGTTCGCGAACCTCGTCGCTCTTTACCGAATCCTCCGAAGCTTCCACCGAAACCACAATCACTACCGATCATCGGGATACCACACCGGATCGCCGCCAGAGCCCGGTCAGCGCCCTTAATGTGGTGGTTGTTTCCGCCGGCATCCTTAAATACGGCCTGATTGTCGACAGTCTCCTTGATTCCGAGGAAATCGTCATCAAGCCGCTCGGCCGCCACCTCCAGAATTGCCAGGGATATGCAGGGGCAACGATCATGGGAGATGGCCGCATCGCCCTGATCCTCGATGTCGCCAACCTGGCCCGCATGTCGGGCCTGACCTCGCTCGACGGCTCAAAAAGGGCTGGCGAGTTGGCCAGGGAAAACCTCCTCAGGACACAGGACCTCCAGGCACTCCTGACCTTCCGCAGTTCCCTGGAAGAACAGTTCGGCGTTCCCCTCGGCCTAGTGGAACGGGTGGAGAAAATCAAGCATTCCGAAATCGAGAGCATCGGGGGCCGCCGCGTCCTCCAGTACCGGGGGGGCAGCCTGCCGCTGGTCTGTGTCGACGATGTTGCCTCGGTCTATCCCCTGGCCGATCAGGAGAATCTCCTGGTCATTGTTTTCCGCCTGATGGGCAGGGACGTTGGCCTATTGGCCAGCGGCCCGGTCGACGCCATCGAGGTTTCGGTCGATATCGACGCCACCACCCTCAAGCAGACCGGCATCATGGGATCGGCCATTATCAACGGCAAGACCACCATGCTGGTCGATATCTTCGAACTGGGCCGGAATGTTCATCCTGAATGGTTTGCAGAGGCTGGATCCGCTGGAACAGATGAGGACAACCAACCCACTGTCCTCATCGTCGACGACTCCGTCTTCTACCGCAACCAGGTGCGAAATTCTCTCGAACAGGCCGGGTTCCGGATTCTGGAAGGGGTCGACGGCATCGAAGCACTCCGGGTGCTAGAAGCAAACATTGAGACCATCAGCATGGTGATCACCGACATTGAGATGCCCAACATGGGCGGCTTTGAGTTAACGCGCCGGATCAAAGACTCGACGCACTTCAGCCATCTGCCGGTCATCGCCCTGACCACACGGGCCGCCGAGGAGGATGTCGTCCGGGGCAAGGCGGCCGGGGTGGAAGAATATCTCATAAAGCTCGACCGCGAACGGCTGGTGGACTGCGTTCGCCGTTACACGCATGACAGCGGCCGCATAGGTTACGCGCATTTTTTTAAGGAGCAGCAATGGCAATAGCACCACAGTACCAAGACACCCTGACGGAACTGGCCACCTTTCTAGTAGGCGAGGCTCTCTGCGGCATGGAGATCGGGCAAATCCAGGAGATCAACAAACTGCCCCAGATGACCCGGGTGCCACAGGCGCCGGCGGATGTGCTCGGCATTCTCAATCTGCGCGGTCAGATCGTCACAGTCATTGACCTGGCTCGCCGCCTGGGCCTGGGCACAACCGAGCCAACCCCCCAGGCGCGGATCATCATCGTCAACACCCCCGGGGGCAAGGTCGGTATCCTGGTCAGCCGAATCAGCGATGTGGTTGCCGTCGATCTCCGCCACAAGGAGGCCTCGCCCGCCAACATGCGTGGCATCCAGGGCCGCTTTTTCAGCGGCGTCTGCAAGTTGGAGAACGGTCTGGTGGGCCTCCTCAACATCGAACGGGTGCTTGGTCATGAAGAAAACTGAAGCGGCCCAAACCATTCCCCCTCCAGCATGCCGGACCATTTGCCCAAGGAGAGCGCAGAAATGGGCATAGAGCGCCAGAAAACCCCCACTTCCGTCATGCGCGCCAGCGTCCAGTTGTTCCTGGTCATCTTCATGCTGACCGGCGCGATTCTGAGCGGGGTTATCATGGCTTTTTATCGCACTGAAACCAGCACCCGCATCGAAAGCCTGAAAAAACAGGAACAGTTCGCCGTCACCATGCAAGGCGCGGCGATCAGCGATATTTTTACCGCCATTACCGGTGATCTTCTGTTCTTCAGCCGGCAAAACGAACTCGGCGCCTACTTCAACACCGGCAACGTCACCCTGCTTGAGTCCATCGGGGCTGAATATCTCGTTGCTTCCGAACGCAAGCGAATCTACGACCAGATCCGTTTCCTGGACAACGACGGCATGGAACGGGTCAGGGTGAACTATAATCGGGGCAAGCCGATTCTGGTTTCCGGCCCGGAACTGCAATCCAAAAAGAACCGCTACTATTTCGAAGACTGTTATAAACTCGGCAAGGATGAAATATTCATCTCACCCTTTGATCTCAATATCGAGCAGAACAAGATCGAACAACCGTTTAAACCGATGATCCGGCTGGGAACGCCGGTTTTCGATACTGCCAACCGTAAGCGGGGCATTGTCCTCGTCAACTATTACGGCAACGACCTGTTGGACCGGTTGCTGACCTCCGAGCAGGTCAGCGAGGGCAAGACCATGCTGCTCAACTCCGAGGGGTATTGGTTGCTCAGCCCAAATCCAGAACAGACATGGGGGTTCATGTTCCGGGACAGTGACCGAACCCTGGCGGCTGTCGATCCGGCAGCCTGGAAACAGATCCTGCTCAGCGATAGCGGTCAATTCGAGACCGCCAAGGGGCTCTACACCTTTCTCACCATTTCCCCACTCACAGCAGCGTTCCGTTCCAGCACCGGCTCGGGGGAGGCCTTTGGCCGCAGCACCGCCGACATCGGGCACGATGCCTATCACTGGCGCCTGGTTTCCTTTGTTTCCACCGAAGACCTGGCCATGATGGTTGCCATATTCCGGGTTAAATATTTCTCGGTCGGCGCCGGCATCTTCCTCCTCATTGCCACCGGGGCTTGGATAACCGCCTTCGCGATCAGCAAACGGCGTCTGTATGAGGCCCAGTTGCAGACCTTAGCCCTGTTCGATCCCCTGACCGGACTGCCCAACAGAACCCTGTTCTTTGACCGACTCGCTATGACGGCCTCCCATAGCCGCAGATACCAATCCCGTTTTGGTCTGCTCTATATCGATCTCGACGGTTTCAAGCAGGTCAACGACACCCTGGGCCACGCAGCCGGCGATCAACTGCTCAAGGTGTTCGGCGGCCTTCTCCTCGACAATTGCCGAAAATCGGACACAGTGGCCCGCCTGGGCGGAGACGAATTTGCCGTCATTGTGGCCGAACTTGACTCGACCGCGGCGGTCGAGGCCTTGGCGGAGCGCATTATCCTTGCCCTGCACAACCCCATTGAGCTGACCGCAGGCCCGGTCAACGTGGGCGCCAGCATCGGCATCGCCCTCTTCCCGGCGGACAGCGATGACCCCGAGCAACTGGTCCGTTGTGCGGACAGAGCCATGTATAGCGCCAAACAGCAGGGAAAAAACAGGTACTGTCTCGACGGCGCCCAATCCCACTGGAGGAACAATGACATAGGTTAAGAGGGTGGGCCCAAAGGAGCAGATAAACGCATCCGTCATTCCGGCAGAAAACGAGCATTGCCAAAGCAATGCTTTCAGTGGGGACAAGGGGTTAGCGGCTGACGCCAACCTATCATCCGCTACCGCAACACGCATCACAAGGAGAGAGATAATGTTGAAGAATTTGAAGATCGGAACGCGGTTGAGCCTTGGGTTCGGCATCCTCCTGCTGCTCATGCTGGTGGTGGGCGGGTATGGCATCAGATCGATCCAAACCCTCAATGAGCATGTCACAGTGCTGGTCCATGACCGAATGGTCAAGACCGAGCAGACCAACGCGGTCATTGACAATATCAATCTTCTCGCTCGAAGTTTGCGCAATATCTACATCGACGAGGACAAAGGGCGCCAGGCCCAGGAACTCCAGCGGATTGCCGACGCCCGCAAGAAGGCCAGCGAACTCTATGACGAATTGAGTAAATCGATCACCAGTGAAAAAGGAAAGGCCGCTGTCAAAAAAGTACTGGACCTCCGCCCCGGCTATGTTAGCGCCATCGAGAGCTATATGGATCTGGTCAAATCCGGTCAGCTTGAACAGGCGAAAAAGTTGCTGCTCTCCGAGGTTCGGGAAATACAGCGCCAGTACATGGACGCGATTAATGAAATGATCGCCTTCCAGACTGAACTGGCCAAACATGATGGCAAGGACGCCGAAATCGAGGCCCGCGCGGCCGTGCGGCTGATCTCCATCCTCCTGATCGCCGCCCTGGCCCTGAGCGTGCTCATGGCTTTTTTCATCGTTCGTTCGATCACCGGCCCGGTGGGCAAGGCTTCTGCCCTGGCCGAGACCATGGCCAAGGGGGATTTCACCACCAAACTTGACATCAACCAGAAGGATGAGATCGGCCTGATGGCCACATCGCTCAACGCCATGGCCGGACAGTTAAGCGCCATGATCCGCGACATCATTGGCGGGGTGAACAGATTGACTGCCTCCTCGAATGACATGGCCGCCGTTTCCAAGCAGCTTTCCGCCAATGCCAAGGACACTTCAGACCGGGCTGCCACGGTCGCCGCCGCCACCGAGGAAATGAGCACCAATATCCAATCGGTTTCCGCCGCCATGGAGCAATCGACCAGCAACGTCAACATGGTGGCCTCCTCCACCGAGGAAATGACAGCCACCGTCAGCGAGATCGCCCAGAACGCGGAAAAGGCCCGGGCTATTTCCGCAGGCGCGGTTAAACAGTCGCAGCAGGCCACCGAGAAAATGGCGGAACTAGGTGAATCGGCTCGCAAGATCGGCCGGGTGACCGAAACCATCACTGAAATTTCCGAGCAAACCAACCTGCTGGCCCTCAACGCCACCATCGAGGCGGCACGAGCCGGAGAGGCAGGCAAGGGCTTTGCGGTCGTTGCCAACGAAATCAAGGAACTCGCCCGGCAGACCGCAGCAGCCACCGTGGACATAAAGGACCAGATCAGCGAGATGCAGGCCACCACCGCCACCACGGTAGAGGATATCGAAAAAATCTCGGCGGTGATCAGCGAGATCAACAACGTCATCAACGGCATTGCCACCGCCGTGGAAGAGCAGTCGGCGGCCTCGAGCGAGATCGCCAGCAACATCGGCCAGGCCTCCCAGGGCATCGCCGAGGTCAACGAGAACGTGGCCCAGAGCACGGTGGTCATCGCCGACATCACCCGCGATATCGCCGGCATCAACCAACAGTCGTCCCAGGTTGGAACTGGCAGCGGCCAGGTGCAGCAGAGCGCCCAGGGCCTGGCTGAACTAGCCGTTCAGCTGGAGAAAATGGTGCAGCAGTTCAAGGTCTGCACAGTGTGAAACCCTTCCCGGGCGGATGTATCCTCGTGCGCATCCGCCCGGATTATTTCCTAAGACGAGGGCCAGAGCACCCCGAAGAATTACGCCGCAGAAGGCGCCAAGCACACTGAGCCGCAAAAAGTGAGCCCTGAAATGAATCGCCGCCACATCCTTCCCAGAGGAAAATCGCCTTGGTCATGCCTCCTTGTTATCCTTCTCCTGTTCCTGTTCGCGATCCTCTGGCCGCGTTCGGCCCAATGCAACCACATTGCAGGCGAACACGTACTCATCGTCCACTCCTACCATCAGGACTTTCCCTGGACCGATTCGATCATGGCCGGCATGGTAGATGTCATCCACAGAGAGGCTCCCGAAGCGGATATCCATGTCGAGTACCTGGACGCCAAACGGACACCACCCGAGCAGATGGTGCCATCCTTTAAGGAACTGCTCGTCCTCAAATACGGCGAGAGCAAGCCGGACGTTATTCTGGTCAGTGACGACGCCGCCTTTCAGGCCATGCTCGCCCTGCGCGCCCCGTTGTTTCCTGGTGTTCCGCTGATCTTCTGCGGGGTCAACGAGTTCACCGATGCTATGATTGCCAGCATGACGGATATCACCGGGGTGGTCGAGGATTTCGACCTGCACGGCACTCTGGAGATCGCCCTGCGACTGCACCCCCGCAGCAGGCACGTTGCTGTGATCACCGATTCCACTGAAACCGGCCGGATTAACCTGGAACGATTCCGGCAGATCAAGCCTTCTTTCGGCGATCGCTTCGAGAGCATTGAATTGGCGGAAATGAGCGCCGAGGAGTTGACCGGCCGTCTGCATCAGCTCCCCGACGACACGGTGCTGCTCCTGCTTGCTTTTTTCAGGGACCGCGCCGGCAGGTATTTCACTGTCTCGGAAATGCTGCACCTAATTGCCGAAGCCTCCGCTCTACCGCTCTATGTTTCCTGGGATTACATGATGGGCACGCGAGCCCTAGGCGGCCGTGTGGTCTCGGGCCGTCAGCAGGGAGAAGCCGCCGCCCGCATGGCCGCCCGGATTCTCCAGGGAACCCCCGCCGCATTCCTCCCCATAGTGCGCACTAGTCCCAATATTCCTATGTTCGATCAGATCGAGCTGCAACGCTTCGGCATCGATCCTGTGAGTCTCCCCAAGGGCAGCGTCGTGATCAACGCCCCTCCCTCCCTGCCCAGCCGGTACCTCTGGTCTATGACCGGCTTCTTCGTTTTGGCCCTGGCGCAAGGATTGATCATCCTGGCCCTGATCCGCAATACCCGTCGCTACAAAACCTCGCAAAAGGCCCTGCGCCAAAGCGAGGAAAAATATCGCGTCCTATTCAGCATTTTCCCCCTGGGAATCACCCTCACCGACCGCTCGGGCAACATTTTGGAAACCAACGAAGTTGCCGCCAGGTTATTGGGTGTGCCCCGGGATGAACACCTCGCCCGGAGCCTTGAGAGCGACCAATGGTCTATTATCCGCCCGGATGGCACCCCCATGCCGCCACAGGAGTACGCCGCCGTGCGGGCGCTACGGGAAAACTGCCCGGTAGAAAATGTCGAGATGGGTATAGTGCGGCCGGATGCGACAACCATCTGGATCAATGTGACCGCCGCACCGCTTAATCTGGAACAATACGGCGTGGTCGTGGCGTATGGCGACATTACCGAACGTAAGCAGGCGGTTGAGCTGTTGGTCGCGCAGGAGCGGAAATTTCGCGACCTCTTTGAGGCCAATCAGGACGGCATCTCCCTGTTCAGAATCAACCCGGACAGGACGCCAGCGCCCTTCGTCGACGTCAATGAGGCGGCCACCGCCATGGTCGGCTATTCCAAGCTCGAGTTGGCAGAGATGACGGCCATGGATGTGGAAATAGAAGTCTCGCCGGATGTCATTGCCCAACGTGTGGCAGCCCTTGAAAAAACCGGACAGATCCGGTTTGAAACGATCTTGATCGCCAAGGACAGGCGGAAAATTCCGGTTGAGGTGCTGGCCCGCGCAATCGTCTACGAGGGCGGACCGGCGGTGATGAATATCGTCCGGGATATCAGCGAACGCAAGCAGGCCGAGGCAGCGTTGCAGGCTTCGCTGGCGGAAAAGAATGCGCTGCTGCGCGAGGTGCATCACCGGGTCAAAAACAACCTGGCGGCCATTATCGGACTTTTCGACCTGCAACGTCAAGCCATGGACGACCCGCAGGCCCTGACCGTTCTGGCGGAACTGAGCGGCCGGATCAGATCCATGAGTCTGGTACACGAAAAACTCTACCGGTCCGATAGCCTGGCCAGCATCGATTTTCAGGAATACCTCCAGTCGCTCACCTCGCATCTGCGCACTTCCTTCGGCACGGCTCGCATCCGCTTAGACATCGCCGCCCTGGGGGTGCCGATGCCGCTGGATCAGGCCGTGCCCTGTGGCATGATCATCAATGAACTGGTCACCAATGCGCTCAAATATGCCTTCCCCGGAAACGGGACACATCCAAGGGACGGCGATTGCCGCATCCATGTTGCGGTAAGCCGCGCCCACAACACTTTCACCTTGTCCGTGGCCGATAACGGTGTCGGCCTGCCGGCCGATTTCGACTGGAGTACCTCCAAAACATTGGGCCTGACTCTGGTGCGGATGCTCGGTCAACATCAATTGGGCGGCCGCTTCGAGGTGGACCTGCAGCAGGGGACCCACTTCACCCTCACCTTTTCCTCACAAAACAGGACACATTCTCATGAATAAGCCTCATATTCTCATAGTCGAGGACGACGGCATACTCGCCACCTGCCTGCAGGATATGGTCACCCGCATGGACTATGCGGTGGCGGGTCCCCTGGCTACCGGCGAAGAGGCCATTACCCTCGTTGCCCGCAAGAAGGTCGATCTGGTGCTGATGGATATCGAGTTGGCCGGAAGAATCACCGGCATCGAGGCCGCTGAAATCATCTGTAAGTCAATGGATGTGCCCATCGTATTTCTGACCGGGTATTCTCACGATCCCTTGCTGGAACAAGCCAAGATAGCCGCCCCCTACGGATATCTGATCAAACCCGTGCCGGAACGGGAACTGGCCGCCACTCTGGCCATAGCCCTGCATCGTCACGACCTGGACCGCGAACTCAGGCAAAGCAAGCGTGCCCTTGCCGAAAGCGAACTGCGCTACCGAACCCTGGCCAATTCCGGCCAGGCGCTGATCTGGACCAGCGGCCAGGATACCTTGTGCGACTACTTCAATGAACCCTGGCTCCACTTTACCGGCCGCACGCTCGAACAGGAGATGGGCAACGGCTGGACAGAAGGCGTTCATCCTGAGGACTTCGATCGCTGCGTCCACACCTACCTCACCGCCTTTGACCGGCGGCAAAAGTTCAGCATGCAGTACCGTCTGCGCAACGCCAACGGCGAATACCGCTGGTTGCAAGATAACGGCACGCCCCGGTTCGACAGCGACGGGGCCTTTCTCGGGTATATCGGCCATTGCCTCGACATCAGCGAACTCAAACAGGCCGAAGCAGCGATAAAGCAGAATGAATCCCGCCTGGAAAGCCTATTGCGGATTAATCAGCATCCCACCGCTGGCATCCAGGAACTGCTCGACTTCACCCTCCATGAAGCGATTACCCTCACCGGCAGCACCATTGGCTATATCTATTTTTACGATGCAGCCAAACAGGAGTTTACCCTCAACAGCTGGTCCGGTGAAGTGACGGGGCAGTGCGCCGTCGCTGAGCCTCAAACCGTCTACCATCTGGAGAAAACCGGATTATGGGGGGAAGCAGTCCGGCAGGAACGTCCCCTGGTAGTCAACGATTTTGCCGCGCCGAATCCATTGAAAAAAGGCGTCCCGCAGGGGCATGTGCCGCTGGAGCGATACCTGACCATTCCGGTATTCAACGAAGAACAGATCGTGGCGGTGGTCGCCGTGGCCAACAAGAGTGAGGACTACAACGACAGCGACACCCGTCAACTGACGTTGATGATGGATGCGGTCTGGAAGATCGTCCAGCGCAAACAGGCCACCAAAGCCTTGCGAAAAAGCGAGGAACAGTACCGCCGCATTGTCCAGACTTCCCTGGAAGGGATATGGGGGATGGACGCGACGATGCGGACCACCTTCGTCAACCCTCATCTGACCGCTATGCTGGGGTATGCCCCAGAGGAAATGCTGGGCCGGCCCATTGACGATTTCATCTGGCAGGAGGATCTTGCCGACCACTTGCTGCAAGTGCGGGAACGGCAGCACGGCAGGAATAGCCGCTACGAACGCCGGCTGCGGCACAAAGAGGGGCATATCGTCTGGACCCAGGTCTCGGCCACCGCAGTCCAGGACAGCGTCGGCCGATTTGCCGGTTCTTTCTGCATGTTTACCGATATCACCGAACGCAAGCGGGCAGAGGAAGAGCGAAAACGGTTGCAAAAGCAACTCCTTCAGGCCCAGAAAATGGAGGCGATAGGCACCCTGGCCGGCGGCATCGCCCATGATTTCAACAATATTCTCGGAGCAGTTCTTGGCTATGCCGAAATGGCCAAAGACGACGCCCCGCAGGATTCGACCGTGGCCAGGCATCTGGACAAGGTGCTGGAAGCGGCAAACCGGGCTGCATTCCTGACCAAACAGATCCTTGCCTTCAGCCGCCAGGAAGTCAGCGAACGTATTGCCCTTGACCCCGCACGGATCGTCAAGGAGGTGATCATTTTCCTCCGCCCGAGCCTGCCCTCAACCATCTCTATCAGCCGGCATATAACCGCCACCGGTCTGGTTCTGGCCGATCCGACCCAGATGCACCAGATACTCATGAACCTCTGCACCAACGCCTTCCATGCCATGGAGCAGACTGGTGGTGTTCTGGAAATCAGTCTCTGCGGCCGAGAACTGACTGCCATTGAACTGGGGCAGCGACAGGGAATCGTGGCTGGCGACTTCGTGGTCCTCTCCGTTTCAGACACAGGCCCGGGCATCGCCCCCGATATCCAGACACGGATCTTCGATCCCTTCTTCACCACCAAGGGTGTCGGTCAGGGCACCGGCCTGGGGCTTTCGATCGTCCATGGCATCGTCGCCGAGTATGGCGGTTTCATTACCTGCGAGAGCGAGCCCGGGCAAGGCGCCACCTTCAAGATCTTCCTGCCGGCAATCGATAGCGAGATCCTGCCTGGAGAAATCTCTCCCGAACAGATATCCCAGGGCAGTGAACGTATCCTCCTAGTCGATGACGAGGAATTGCTGCTGGAAATGGGAAGAAACATACTCGAACGGCTCGGCTATGAGGTGATTGTCCGCAATAGCAGCATGGAGGCCCTGGCCGCCTTTCAGAATGAACCGGACAGGTTCGACGCGGTAATCACCGACCAGACCATGCCGGGCATGACCGGCCTCGACCTCGCCCGGAGCATGCTTCAGATCCGCCCCGGCCTACCCATCATCCTCTGCACCGGTTACAGCAACTTGGTCAATGAGGCCCAGGCCAAATATTATGGCATCAAGGGCTTTGCCATGAAACCGCTCACCAAAAAGGGAATCGCCACCCTGATCAGAACTGCACTTGACGCACGGAATCATCTAGAAGTGGCTCCGGAAATTTGAACATGCCGTAGAGTGGGAAATCTGCTACCAAGTGGCCTTTGAATTGGCCAAGCAAGGAGCAGAACATGACCAAGAAGACGCTAAAGATTTACACGGCGAGTTTCAAGGCCAAGGTGGCCTTGGCTGCTTTGGCCGGCGAAAAGACGCTGGGCGAGTTGTCGCAGCAGTTTGAGATTCATCCCAACCAGATCACCACCTGGAAGAGACAGCTGGGCGAGCGAGCCGCCGAGGTGTTCGGCAAGACCGGATCGACCGAGCAACCGGTTGACGTCAAGGCTATGCACGCCAAGATCGGGCAACTGGCGCTGGAGAACGATTGTTTAGAGGGCGCGCTCATCAAGGCGGAGTTGCTGAGCGCAAAACGATGATTGACCGTAGCCACAGCTTGCCCATCAAGCGTCAGTCGGAGCTTGCCGGTATGAGCCGGGGCAGTGCCTATTATCGGTCTCGTCCTGTGGGCGAGGCTGACCTTGGGCTGATGCGCCGGATTGACAAACTGCATCTGGAGCATCCGTTCATGGGGGCTCGCATGCTGTGCGACCAGCTTAACCGTACCGGATTCGAGGTGGGTCGGAGGCATGTGGGCACGCTGATGAAGCGGATGGGTTGAGGCGGTGTACCGCAAGCCGTCCACCAGCATAAGGCATCCGGGCCATAAGGTGTACCCCTATATATTGCGTGGCTTGCCCATCGACCGGGCCAACCAGGCCTGGGCCATGGAGACGACCTACATCCCCATGGCCAAGGGATTTGTCTACCTGACCGCCGTGATTGACCTGGCCAGCCGGAAGGTCATGGCTGCCAAGATCGCCATCACCCTGGAGTCCTGCCACGCGGTCGAAGTGCTGCGCGAGGCCAACAACTACCATGGCGCACCAGAGATCGTCAACACCGGCTAGGGCAGCCAGTTCACTGCCATCGAGTTCGTCAAGGCGGTCGAGTGTGCAGGCTGCAAGCTCAGCATGGCCCGCCGGTCGATCATGGGGTATCTGGACTGGTACAACCGAGCCAGAACTCATTCAAGGATAGAAAAGCAGACGCCTGACGAGGCATACGCCGTGATGCTGCCGACGGTTGAACAGGCAGCCTGACAACAGGCAGGGATTCCACTTTAAAAATAGAAAAAACTGTCCGAACGAACTGAGCCACCTCTAACCAGTACCAGAAGAACATGCACTCAGCGCAGACCACCAAATCTTCCCGATAAGGTGCAATGGTCGCGAGGAAGGTTGCCGGCTCGGTCTTGATGTTGCGGTGGAGCAGAATATCCCCTTCCTGGTTGAGGATGCACAAATACATTTTGTTGGTGTGCAGGTCAATTCCACAGTAATGCTTGTGCTGCTTAGTGTACAATCGCATGAGAAGGCCTCCTTGGCTAAGGGTTGCAGATACCCCCATTATAGCGGAAAAGTCCGCCCGGTGCTCAGAGGGGGGGCCTTCTCTAGTATCAAGACGCCAACTTAGCCGTAGCGTGCGACTGAAACAGGATGCGGGAGACCGAGATGTCCCAAAATTGCCGGTGCAAGACGAGCCTGAGCTAACGTGCCACAGGTTCAGGAAATATTCCTACATTTGATCAATGGTATCAGAAGGTCCATGACGGTATAACAAAAAGAACATTACTTGTTATGCACATTCAAATCTCGACCACGATATAGGAAAGCGAACATGGCAACTATCAAATCGAAGCTTATTACCAACGTTCTTATCCTCTTGCTGGCCATCTTCAGCATCGTCGGCATGGAAATTGCCTCATTGTCAACCTTGGGAACAATGCAGGATGAGGGGGCAAAGCGTTCCCATGACGCTATAAACGTTAAGCAGGCCGCTGATGGGGGACTGTTGCTTTACCAGATAGTCGCCGATGCCGTGATAAACCGAGAGTTGAACCAAACTTTGAAAGTTTTGGCATTGCAAAAGGAAACGGTCATTAAGGCATTCGACAAGACGATCAAAGCCGCTGACACCCCGGAAGAACTTAAACTGGCAAAGGAAGCGATGGCGGCCGCACTGGAGATCGTTAACATCTTCGAAAAGAATATGCTGCCGGCGCTCAAAACAACGGACGCTATCACTCCAGAAATTAAAAAATTTGATACCGAAATTGATACGCTGGTAACAAAGATTGAGTCTGCGATGGAGCAAGTCGTGGCCTCGTTGGAAAAAGAAATGATCGCTGCCGATGAGAATTTTGATCGCCTGCGAAAATCCACCACACGTAAAGCCCTCATTATCGGAATTGTGGCCATTCTTCTGCAGCTCGGCCTTGCCGGGTGGATGCTGAGGACCATCATGAAACCCATTAATTCCCTGCGATCCATGTTAATGGATATGGCCCAAGGTGAAGGCGATCTGACCAGACGTCTGGACGATTCAACCAAAGACGAATTGGCCGAGGTTTGTAAATATTTCAATCGATTCATCGAGAAATTGCACGGCGTAATAAAGGATATGGTCGGCGGCATTGCTAACCTTGCCTCTGCATCGAACGATCTGGCTGCAGTTTCTAAACAGTTGTCGACCGCTGCCCGCGATACTGCGGATAAATCCGGGGCGGTCGCTGCCGCTACCGAAGAAATGAGCACCAATATCCAATCCGTATCGGCGGCGATGGAACAATCTTCGCGCAATGTCAACATGGTTGCCTCCTCCACTGAAGAAATGACCGCCACTGTGAATGAGATTGCCCAGAGTGCGGAAAAAGCCCGCTCGATTTCGGAAGGAGCGGTCAAGCAATCTCGCCGCACCTCTGAGAAGATGACGGTTTTGGGTGACGCCGCCCGGAAAATTGGTCGGGTGACGGAGACGATCACCGAAATTTCGGAGCAGACCAACTTGCTGGCCTTGAACGCCACCATCGAAGCCGCCAGAGCAGGCGAGGCCGGAAAAGGTTTTGCAGTCGTAGCCAACGAGATTAAGGAACTGGCGCGGCAGACAGCCGTGGCAACGGTGGATATCAAGGAACAGATCGGCGAGATGCAGGAAACGACATCCACCACGGTGGAGGATATAGGAAAGATTTCCGCAGTTATCGTCGAGATCAACAACGTCATCAACGGTATCGCTACCGCCGTGGAAGAGCAGTCGGCAGCCTCCAACGAGATTGCCAGCAACATCGGCCAGGCCTCCCAAGGTATCGCCGAGGTTAACGAGAACGTGGCACAGAGCACGGTGGTCATCGCCGGCATCACCAGCGACATCGCCGGCATCAACCAGCAGTCGACACAGGTTGGTGTAGGCTCCGGTCAAGTGCAGCAGAGCGCACAGGGATTGGCCGTGTTGGCGGCACAGCTTGAGCAGTTGGTGAAGCAGTTCAAAGTATAATTGTTAGATTGGAAAATTTCAGGCGAGGGGATGGCGTATAGCTATCCCCTTTTGAAGAGCATGACAAATGGAGACGACCAGATCAAGACTGGAACGGTCGGGATATGCAGGAATTCTTGACAGATCACACGCTGGATTTGAAATCGCATCCGCAAGAACTTTTCGATAGTAATCCAATTACTTAATAGTTTTTCCCCGAATTCCAGATGCCCCGTGGACTTGGCTTGCATCAAAAACAGTCGTCAACACAAGACCGAAACTTGAGCCAAGACCTTGGGAATGCTTAAATTCGCATCGAAACCGTTGACCAGCATGGAGTTGACAGCCTGACCCGAACTGCACTTGGCCCGGTTTGAGGCCCGACTGGACGAAACCGGTGCCTCACTTCCTTATCATCAAAGAGCGTTGTCGATATGTCTGCTAAAAAAAAGAAAGAATCTGTGGCCCCCCCCACCCATTTTGTCGGTATCGGCGCTTCCGCCGGAGGGTTGGAGGCGATCGAGGCCTTTTTCAAAAACATGCCGTCCAGGAACAACTTGGCCTTTGTGGTGGTGCAGCATCTTTCCCCTGATTACAAAAGCCTGATGGTCGAGCTACTTTCCAAAAAGACCGAAATGCCGGTGCATCGGGCCGAGGAAGGCATGGAGGTGCTGGCCGGCAATGTCTATCTCATTCCGCCGAAAAAGAATCTGACCATCTTCCACGGTAAACTGCTGCTCAACGATAAGGAAATTAACCAGGGTATCAGTTTGCCCATCGATATTTTTCTGCGCTCGCTCGCCGAGGATCAGGCGGAACGGACCATAGCCATCATTCTTTCCGGCACCGGCAGCGACGGTACCCGGGGGGTCCGCGCCATCAAGGAATTCGGCGGTTTGGTGATGGTGCAGACCGAGGAGAGCGCCAAATTCGACGGTATGCCGCGCTCCGCGATCTCCACCGGCGTGGCTGATTTCATTCTTCCACCCGAGGAAATGCCGGCTCAGTTGCTGGCCTATGTCGCTCACCCGTACGTTTCTGGCGAAAAACATACGGACCCGCTGCTCAAGGATGCCGATGGGCTGACCCGTCTTTTTGCCGAATTGCGTGATAAAACCAAGGTGGACTTCACCTATTACAAGCCCAGCACCATCACCCGCAGGATCGAGCGGCGCATGTCGGTCAATCAGATCGGGGATTTTGAGGAGTATGTCCGCTACTTGAAAAATTATCCGGGCGAAGTGATAGCCCTCTACCGGGATCTGCTGATCGGAGTCACCAATTTTTTTCGTGACCCTGAGGCCATGGCCGAACTGGAGGAACGATGGCTACCTGAACTGTTCCTGCGGGTGAAAAACCGGGAAATACGTTTCTGGGTGGCGGGCTGTTCCACCGGGGAGGAGGCGTATACCATTGCGATCCTGGCCAAAGAGGTTATGGAAAAATTGGGAATCAGTCGTGATGTCAAGATATTTGCCACCGATATTGACCGGAACGCGATTATCACCGCCGGCACCGGCATTTATCCGGAGAGCATCATTGGCGATTTATCCCATAAAGTGGCCACAAAATATTTTTATCACAAGGCTGATAAGTTGCAAGTGACCCGGCATCTGCGGGAAATGGTGGTTTTTGCCCAGCATAATCTGGTCAAGGACCCGCCTTTTACTAATATCGACCTGGTATCTTGCCGAAATTTATTAATTTACCTTCAGCCAGTGCTGCAACGCAAGGCCTTTGAAATGTTCAACTTCTCGCTGAATGAACAAGGAGTTCTTTTCCTGGGGACCAGCGAAACCATTGGCGACATGGCCGATTGCTTTGAATCTCTCCATCAGAAACACAAGATCTACCAATCCAAAGGGAAATCGCAGCCACTCCATCGGGACGTGGCGGTGACGGCAAGGGATGGAAGCTATCCGGCTCAGCCCTACACGTACGGGGGACGGGATCGTCGGCGGGGCGATACTGAAGGCAACAGAATCATCAAGGACTACCTAGAAGTGGCCTCGCGCCATTATCTGCCGCTTTCAGTGATCGTCAACGAACGGATGGAGGTCATCCATTTCATCGGTAACACCGAAGGATATTTTTCCTTGCCTTCCGGACCGACGGATTTCACGATCACTAAGCTGGCGCCCAAGGATCTGGCCATCCCCCTGGCTACCGGCATCCAGAAGGTGTTTCGCACCGGGGAGGAGATTGTCTATACCAACGCCCGGCTGCAACGCAAAAACGAAGGGGTCACCATTCGCATACGAATCCTGCCTTTCCCAGAAAGCAAAGGCCAGGAACCGCTGGTGACTGTTTTCCTGGAAGAGATCAAGCGTTCAGCGACCGACCAGGTTCCGGTGGTCGCTTATGACCTCGGCGAGGAGGCCCAAAATCGCATCAAAGATTTGGAACAGGAACTGCAATTTGCCAGGGAGAATCTTCAGGCGACGATTGAAGAACTGGAAACATCTAACGAAGAGCTCCAAGCAACCAACGAAGAATTGCTCGCGAGCAACGAAGAGCTGCAAAGCACAAATGAAGAACTGCAGAGCACAAACGAAGAACTCTATACAGTCAATGCTGAGCATCAGAATAAGATCATTGAGCTGACCGAGTTGAACAATGATGTGGACAACCTCCTTACCAGTTCCAGGATAGGCACCTTGATGCTTGACGAGGATTTGGAATTAAGGAAATTCTCTCCTGAAATTGCTAATATATTTCATATAATGGAAAAGGATATCGGTCGTCCCCTCAACCATCTTGCCCACCGCTTAGTCGACTTTGATCCGTTTGCGGCCGTGCAAAAAGTGCAGTCGAGCAACAGGCCTTTGGAGCAGGAGGTCTGCGCTGGTAACAACCAATGGTATCTCATCCGTATCCTGCCCTATACCATTGGTCCGAAAATCTACTCAGGAGTGGTACTGACCTTTGTCGATATCACAGAAACCAGGGTCACCCAGCGTCATCTGGCCGACAGCCGGCAAAACACCCAGGATATCAGCCAATTCATACCTTCGGGACTCTTTATTTACGCAGAAAACAACAAGGGCGAGCTGACGCTTGAGAGTACCAATCCTGAAGCGGAAAGGATTACGGGTATTCGTGCAACGGAATGGGTGGGAAAAACTTTTGATGAGATTTGGCCCGATGCTGGACGCCTTGGTCTTTCTACCCAGTTTTCAGAAGTCATTAAAACAGGGGAAACCTGTTATCTGGAGGCGTTCCATTATCAGTCCGAGCATTTTTCGGGGGTTTTCAGGATTCGTGCTTTTCTGCTTGCCGACAAGCGCCTGGCCGTGAGTTTTGAAGATGTTACCGAACGGGTCAAGGCAAGGAAAGCTCTGCTGGAATCACAGCAGTTCGTCCTTGCGGTGATGAATTCTCTGGCTTCCCACGTCTGCGTAATCGATGAAGAGGGGACGATTATCTCCGTCAATGAAGCCTGGCGCAAATTCGCTGCGGCTAATCCGCCTATTCGCGGCAATATTGATGAAGGCGCGAATTATTTAACTATCTGTGACCAGGCCGATGGCGCCGATGCCGAAACGGCACACGCGTTTGCTGCCGGTATTCGAGGCGTTTTACAAGGCACTATCGATCAGTTCAGCCTGGAGTATCCTTGCCACTCCAATGAGGAACAGCGTTGGTTTCTCGGCCGGGTGTCACGCTTAACGGGATATGAAAAGATTCATGCGGTTGTCGTCCACGAAAACACCACCGAACGCGAAAGAATGCGCCAGGAGCGAGAGAACAGAGATCGTGAATACCGCAATCTTTTTGAAACCATGGCCCAAGGGGTGGTCTATCAGGATCGTGAAGGCCGGATTATTTCAGCTAATCCTGCTGCCGAGCGCATTTTAGGGTTAACCGGCGATCAGTTAAGGAATGTAACCTCAATGGATCCCCGCTGGCGGGCGGTTGACGAAAAAGGGGTGATTTTGCCCGGTGAACAGCATCCGGCGATGGTGGCTATCCGGACCGGTGAACCGGTTTTCGGTTTTGTTATGGGAGTGCAGAGTCCGAAATTTGATACTCCCCGTTGGATACTGGTCAATGCTATGCCGCAGTTTCAACAGGGAGAGGTCGTTCCCTATCAGGTGCATACCACTTTTGAGGATATCACCGAGCGTTGCCGCTTGTTTGGTGCCCCTGCCGGTCCTGGTTACATTTAAATGCGGTTCATCACTGATCGCGAAGGCAAAATGACGATTGGAAGGCGGTTTTTTCAGCCGCTGATATAACGGCCAGGTAGCCCCGGTGCTCTCCACTCGATGGTTATCTTATTTTTACGATCAAGATAAAAGATGAACCTTTTCAAGTTCTTAAGCAACTGCCATGACTGACCAGAAGAAAAAAAACCTCGAGGACCTGCGCAGGCGGGCCGACGCTATGCTGTCGTTGGCACCAAACTCTTCCGACATGGTACCGACGAATGATATCAAGCAGATCGTCCATGAACTGCAGGTGCAGCAAATAGAGTTGGAACTGCAGAACGAGGAATTACGTAGCACTCAAAGCGCCCTAGAGGAAAGTCGTTCCCGTTATATGCAACTCTATCACCACGCGCCCGTAGGGTATGTCGTGCTTAATTATTCTGGAATCATCGTCCAAGTCAATGCAACCTTCTCGATGATGGTCAACCGTGATCGTTCGCAATTGCTAGGCAAGCCATTTTACGAGTTTCTTTTGAGCGAGGATCAACCGATTTTCCTGGCCCGCGCCAAAACTTTTTTCAAGAATCCGGTAGATAAGTATCTTGAACTCCGGATCGGCAACGCGACAACTTCGACTCGTTATGTCAGCCTGAGGGCAAACCCCGGTCACCGCTCCGAGGATGGTCAATCGCCTCACCTCGAAGAACGGTTGCTGACTGTCACCGACATCTCAGACCGGAAAAGAGCAGAAGAGGCTTTGCGGGCCTCGGAGCAGTTAGCTCGCTCGACCGTGGATGCTCTGGCCGCCCATATCGCCATCCTGGACGCGACCGGTCACATTGTTGCAGTCAATCGGGCCTGGAAGGACTATGCCCTCGCCAATCAAGCCGACCCTGCAGCCGTTAGCGAAGGCGTCAACTACCTTTCCGTGTGCCTAGCGGTGCAAGGGCCCGAGTCCGGAACTGCCGGAGTTTTTGCCGCCGGGATTCTTGCTGTTCTCAAAGGGGAGCGGGATACTTTTTCCCATGAGTATGCGTGTCACGGTCCGATGGAAAACAGATGGTTCGTTGGCCGGGTCAACCGCTTTCCCGATGGAGAAGGGCGGGTAGTGGTTGCCCATGAGAACATCACCGAGCGCAGGCAACTCGAAAACAGCAATTTGCTGTTGCAGCGACAGGTAAGCCAAATGGAGAAAGAGGAGAGCCTGGGCCGCATGGCTGGGGCTATTGCCCATCATTTCAATAATCTTCTGACCGCGGTCATAGGAAATATTGAAATGGCTTTGGACGATCTGCCTCGGGAGCAGGGACTGGCCAGGATGCTGACGGCAGCAATGAGCGGGGCAAAAAGGGCTGCGGAGATAAGCGGCAAAATGTTGACCTATCTCGGAATGAACTTAATAAAAAAAGAGCAGCTCGATCTCAGTGTAATCTGCCGCCAAAGCCTTCCTCTGCTGCAGATGATGACGCCAAGTAATGGAACAATGAACGTCGATTTTCCTGCCACCGGCCCATTGGTCCTCGCTGACCTTGGCCAGATACAAGTGCTGCTCACCAATCTGGTACAAAATGGTTGGGAAGCCTGCGAGGGAAAAGACGGCATCCTTCATGTGGCGATAAAGACGGTCGACGCCACAGACATTTCCGATGAGCACCGCTTTCCCCTTGCCTGGCAACCGCGCGCCGAGAGATACGGTTGTCTGCACGTTCAAGACAATGGCTGCGGGATCGAAAGTACGCATCTCAGCAAAATTTTCGAGCCCTTTTTTTCCAGTAAATTTTCAGGCCGAGGCATGGGTTTAGCTTTAGTCCAGGGTATTCTTAAGGCACATAACAGTTGTGTAACGGTGGTAAGCAGGCATGGGAGTGGGACGACCTTTCAAGTGTATTTTCCTGTCGAAGGCTGAACTGTTTTGCAGGGAGCCGACAAGGTGATTAATGAGACCCGGGTTGAACTTCCCTAAGTTTTACACACAAACCATACCAGAAAATCGGCGATGAGGGATAAATTTGCAAGATCACTAAATATTTAGAATTGATTTAAAAAATAACACTAGGCGATTTCGAAATTAGCCGGTCAGCAGTGTCTGTTTCAATGACCAAAAGAAAGATTGCCCAGGTCCATACCCAGCCAGCAACCAGCGACCAAGTCGGTGACTTGAAAGATTTAGATCCGCTCAAGGCGGTATGTTTAAAAGGGTCCCCTTGCCACCATTCGGCGGCACCTACGATCCACCTTTTTAAATAGGTATATTTACCTATTCGTTTGACGCCCCTATTTCATCTCTGCATTACATTTGTTTAATTTTGAGGAAATTTTAGCAACTTATGTCCTATAGAAAAATCGGATAAACTAGCCGCAGTTGTCATAACAGCCCGTTGAAAAACGCAAAAACCCTGTAAAACCTATTGCCCCAATCGCCTGGTGCGGTAATCTGAATTTACCATTCCAGAACAAGGAGTTATACCGCATGGCGATTGGTAGACGCAAACCCGAGCAGCAGACGATG
>JBGSPP010000164.1:0-3851 GCA_041738515.1 Desulfobulbus sp. | reverse complement strand
GCAGTTGCGCCACCAGCGCCGGTTCGGCCGCGGCGTAGGCCTCGCCATCCTCGACCCGCTTGACGACGATGCCCAGCAGTTCGGTGATGGCGTTGCCCACTGCGTTCTGGCTGATGGTGATGACCAGGTGGCCGGCGTCGTCGCGATAGAGCAGCTGCTTGTAGGCCGGCCGCCAGCGGATGTCGTTGGCGAAGAGCGGGTCCTCCAGCACCATCAGCCGCAGGATGCGGGCGGCGCGGTGGAATTCGTCGCTGAAGAAGAGCACGTTCTCGATCTGGTCCGGATAGTGGGCCTCGCGGGGCACAGTCGCCTCGTTGGTCGCCACCAGGGTGAAGAAGGCGCGGTAGAAATCGAGAAAGCCCTCCAGAACCATATCGTACTCCCGCCAGAAACGCCCATTCTCCAGGGCTTCTGCACCGCCCCTGACCCGCCAGCTGGGCAGCCCCTGGGGGTAGCCGGTGGCCCGCAGCCTGGCCTGGTCCGGTTCCAGCGGTTCGAGGATGTCGAGGTCGAGCACCTCGAAGAAACGGTGGTAGACGTTGGCCAGATACTGGAGAAAGAGGCCGTTATTGCCGCTGTCGGTGAGGTTGGGGTCGTCGTCGGAGGCGGCGGGTGCGGCCATCAGGTCGCGCTGGTCAAAGACGAGGAAATGGTTGTGCATCATGCGGATACTGGGCACGCCGGACTTGCTGAGCGGCCAGGTGGCGTCCAGGCTGGCCTCGCCGCAGAAGAGGACATGCTGTTCCGGATCAGGGTATTTCTCCAGCATGTACTCAAACACCACCTGGGTCATGCGGCTGAAGACAATTTTCTGCTTGCGGTCCAGCTGGTCGCGCCGCACCTGCCGGCCAAGCGGGTCGAGGATGGTCTGGGAAGTGTCGAGGATGATCGAGGTGTCGAACAGGTTGGAATGGCCGATGGCCTTGCGGTAGAGGAGAAACCCTTCCCGGGTGCGCAGCAGGCCGTTTTCCCGCGAGAGATGGCGCAGGTTGCAGGGGCTGTTGAAGAACTCGGTGGCCGAGACCCCTTCGGGGATCTCCAGGGGGATCCTCCGGTACGGGTTGCGAATCTCGCGGGGATATCCGTGCATGTCCTTCTCCTTCGGCGCCCTCAGCGGGGCGGCCGTCATGTGCAGCCGAAGGGCAGGCGTCGCCGTGTGCGGGCCGAATACTGGCAGACCCGGTTTCGTCCCTGCCTCTTGGCCTCGTAGAGCGCCTTGTCAGCCATGCCGATGAGCTGGTTGCGGTCGTTGTTGGCGTCCGCCGGCGCGAGGCTGGCCACACCGATGCTTACGGTCACCTGGAAATGGTTGAACCCGTCCGCGAAATCGTGTCCGGCGATTACCCGGCAGACGCGATCGGCAACGGTCATCGCCCCCTCGGAGCTGGTGTCGGGCAGCACCACCACGAATTCCTCGCCGCCGTAGCGCGCCATGACGTCGTATTCGCGGATCGCGGCGCCGGCTACCTGGCAGAGTTCCTTTAAAATGAAGTCGCCGGTGCGGTGGCCATGGGTGTCATTGAACCGCTTGAAATGGTCGATGTCGAAGAGCAGCAGCGAGACCATGCCGCCATTGGCCGTGGTGCGGATGATCTCGCCCTGGAGGAAGGCCTGGAAGAAGCGGTGGTTGCTGATGCCGGTGAGACCGTCGATGTTGGCCAGGGCCTCGAGCAGGCGGTTGCGCGCGTCCAGCTGCTCTTTGAGCCGCGCCAGTTCTTCGTTGGTCCGCACCAGTTCCCGGTTCATCTCCTCGTAGCTGAGGTGCAAAAGGCTCAGGCGGATATTGGCCTCCTGGATGATATCGGCCACCGGCCGGACCGGGTGGATGCCCACGTCAAAACACAGGGCCGCCTTGGCGATCTCGATGTCCATGGCCGCGAGCAGGGCGTTCGTTTCGCGCCGCTCCAGGCCGAGCAGGGACTCAGCCTCGGCGAGAAAACGGCGGTGGCAGCGCTCGGGCGCAAGGGTGTGGAAGATGCCGGCCACCAGGTTCGCCAGGTACACGGTTTTGATGGTCAGTGCGGTTTGGGCGTCGGTCTCGGCAGAGGTTTTCGGGTCGTGATGGTGCAAAATGGCCGCTTGCATGATGGCCGGCAGGCCCCAGAAGCGGGCCGCCTCGGCGCCGACCGTGGTATGAGCCGCGGCCAGCAGTTCTTCTTCGATGGCGCCCTGATCCGTCTCGACATCGCTGTCCGCCAGTCGCTGCAGGACCTGGTTGTACCGCCCGGGCAGGGTGAGGGCGAAGATCAGCTGGCCGATGTCGCAGAGCAGGCAGATGGTAAAAATTTCGTCGGTGTCCATGCCCGGCACGCGCTCGGCAATCAGCCGGGCGGCAGTGGCCGCGCTCAGGGAGCGTTCCCAGAACAGGTCGTGGCGAAACAGGCCGATCTCCTGATGCCGGCCCATGGAGAGAAAGGTGAAGCTCAGCACCAAACTGCGGACTGCATTGAGGCCGAGCAGCGAGACCGACTGATTGATCGAGACGATCTGCTGGGGAAAGTTGAAGAAGGCCGAGTTGGCGACCTTGAGCAGTTTGGCCGACAGGGCTGGGTCCTGGGCGATGAGCCCGACGATTTCGGTGAAGGCGGCATCCTCGCGGGCGGTCAGTTCCAGCAGTCTGGAGGCGACCACGGGCAGGGTCGGCAACTGGGCCGAGGCGAGAATGGCGACAAGTGTTTTGTTCTGGGGCTTGGTCATAGCCGGCGCTGGAGGTGGCGATGTATACTTTCCATGAGAACAATATCCGATATCGTGGAGAAAGAATATCGCAATGATAGAGAGGCCATGCGCTACTCCTTGACCCGGTAGCGGAACTGTTTGTTTTTCTGATCAAGGAGCTGGGCGATGAGCACATCGTCGTGGCGATTGGCAAAGGCCTCGTAGCCCTCGCGCTCGCAGGCGGGGCAGCAATCGATGGGCAGTTCCACCCCCAGGCAGGGCAGGATGTGGCTTGAACTGGTGCGGATCAGGCGCAGGCCCCGGCAGTGGTCGCAGTCCTTCAGTTCCTCGCGCTGCCGCTCCATGATGCCGTCGGTGTCGTAGTAGATCTTGCGTTCGCGGATGAAATACTCGCCCTTTTTCTCGAAATCGCCCGGCTGCGGATGGAAGTAGCCCTCCAGCACTTCTTCGCAGGTCTGGCGGATGTAGTCCATGGTGTCTTCGCTCTCGTCGAGCAGCACCCGGTTGTAATCAGGCTCGCGCACCGCCGAGTAGTCGCAGCCGGCCATGGCCAGGCAGATGCCCAGATTGACGTAGGGCAGGGCGCCCTTGATTGAGTAGCCGCCTTCGAGCACGGCAATGTCGGGCTTGAGCATCTCGTTGAGCCGGGCGTAGCCCTGCGCCGTGAACTGCATGTTGGTGATCGGGTCGGAGTAGTGATTGTCCTGGCCGGCGGAATTGATCACCAGATCCGGTTTGAAATCGGCCAGGATCGGCAGCACCACCTGCTCGATGGCATGCAGGTAGCCCGCGTCCGAAGTGCGCGGCGGCAGCGGGATGTTGACCGTCCGTCCCAGTGCCCTGGGGCCGCCGTTCTCGTGCGGGAAGCCGGAGCCGGGGTAGAGGGTGCGGCCGTCCTGGTGCAGCGAGATGAAGAGCACGTCCGGGTCGTGCCAGTAGACGTCCTGGGTGCCGTCGCCGTGGTGGCAGTCGGTGTCGACGATGGCGATGCGCTTGCGGCCGTAGTGTTCGCGGATCCACTCGACCATCACCGCCTCGATGTTGATGTTACAGAAGCCGCGGTTGCCGTGCACCACCTTCATGGCGTGGTGACCGGGCGGTCGCACCAGGGCAAAGGCGCGCCGGGTCTCCCGCTCCATCACCAGACGCGCCGCCTGGATGGCGCCGCCGGC
>JBGSPP010000140.1:0-5521 GCA_041738515.1 Desulfobulbus sp. | reverse complement strand
TCAATCCCTTTGCCTGACGACGTCACCGTGGTCTTCGATATGGACGCGCTCAATTTTTCGTGAGGACCGCTTGCAGTTCGTAGGTCTGTTTTGAGCGGGAAATAAACGGGCTGTTGTATCCGAAGAGGCGGTATCCGGCGGCTTTGAGGTTTTGTTTGGCGAGTTCCGCATCGATCAATGCGCGGGCCTTGGCAACGGCGGTGTTGTCCCGTCCCCGGATCGCACCGGCAGGCGCCCCTACCGCCTGCGAACCTCGATGACCGCCGGCAGCTGCAGGATGTGCTGCTGCAGCAATTGCAGGTGCTTGAGATCGACCACCTCGACCACCACCTCCAGCTCGGCCATGTTGTCCATGGTCTTGCGGGCGCTGAGCTCGACGATGTCGGCATCGTCGGCGCTGAGCGAGCCGCTGATGTCGGCGATCAGGCTCTTGCGGTTCTCGGCCCGGACCAGGAGCGCCGCCCGGTGGGTGTTGTGGGTCGAGGCCGACCAGGAGACATCGATCCAGCGGGTGGGGTCGGTGGCCAGCAGGTTGGCGCACTCTGCCTTGTGAATGCTGATGCCCGAACCGGTGGTGATGAAGCCGATGATGGCGTCGCCCGGCACCGGGTGGCAGCACTGGCTGGCCCGGATAAGCATGCCATCAACGCCGTCGATGTCGAGCAGGCTGCGCTTGGACGGATGCGCCTTGCCGTCCTTGACCGCGCGCTGGGCCCGCTCGGCCACCTCGGCTATGCGCCGCCGTTCCTCAGCCTCGCGGAACTCTTCCGGCTGCAGGGTCCGCATCAGGTGGGGAATGGTGAGCGAGCCATTACCCACCCGTACCAGCATGTCATCGAGCGAGGCGCAGTGCAGTTCCTTGAGCAGCAGGCGGAGATGGCCGCTCTTGAGCAGGCCGCGCAGGTTGACGTCGTACTTTTTCAGTTCCCGGTCGCAGATCTCCTGGCCAATCTTCAGGGACCGTTCCCGCTCCTCCAGGCGCAGGTACTGGCGGATGCGGGTGCGGGCACGGCTGGTCTTGACCAGCTGCAGCCAGGCCCGCTTGGGGTGCTGGTTCTTCTGAGTGAAGATCTCGACGATGTCGCCGCTCTGCAGTTCATACTTGAGCTGGACGATCTGGCCGTTGACCTTGGCCCCGACGCAGGTGTCGCCCACGGCCGAGTGGATGGCGTAGGCGAAATCGATCGGGGTGCTGCCCCGGGGCAGCTCCCGCACCTCGCCGGTCGGCGTGAGGGCGTAGATGTCCGGCTCGAACAGCTCGCCCCGCACCGATTCCATGAACTCGCGGGGATCCTCGACCTCCTGCAGTGACTGCACCAGCTTCTTCAGATCCTTGAACAGCCGGGCGTCGCCGCTGGTGATCTTCTGCCCTTCTTTGTAGGCCCAGTGGGCGGCCACGCCCTCCTGGGCGATCCGGTCCATCTCCACGGTGCGGATCTGGATCTCGATGAAATGGCCACGCGGACCGGCCACGGTGGTGTGCAGGGACTGGTAATTGTTGGCCTTGGGAGCGCTGATGAAGTCCTTGATCCGACCGGGCACCGGCGTCCAGTCGGCGTGCACCGTGCCCAGGGCCTGATAGCACTCCTTGACCGAATTGACGATGATACGGAAGGCCACCTTGTCGTAGACCCGCTCCAGCGGGATCTTCTGCACCACCAGCTTTTTGTAGATGGAATAGATGTGCTTGGGCCGGCCGATAATCCGCACCGGCACGACCTTGTTGGCCGTGAGCTTGCGGCGCAATACCTCGATGACCTCGTCGACGTAGGCCTGGCGCTGGGCCAGGGTGCTCTCGAGATGGGAAGTCAGGTCGGCGTACTCGACCGGGAAGAGGTACTTGAACGCCAGGTCCTCCAACTCACGCTTCATCCACTCGATACCGATGCGGCTGGCCAGCGGCGCGTAGAGGTCCATGGTCTCCCGGGCCTTGACGCGCCGGTCTTCCTCGTCGACACCGTCCAGGGTGAGCATGTCCTGCAGCCGATCGGCCAAACGCACCAGCAGCACCCGGATGTCGGCGCCCATAGCCAGGAGCAGCTTGCGGATGTTCTCCGCCTGGTGGGCCAGCTGGGAGTTGTAGCGGACGTTGGTGATCCGGGTGGCTCCGTGGACGATGTTGGCGACATCGGCGCCGAACAGCTTTTTCAGTTCCTCCTGGGTGGCGACCTGTTCCTTGAGCGCGCCATGCAGCAGGCCCGCGACAATGGTGTCGAGGTCGAGCTGCATCGACGCGAGCGTCGAGGCCACGGCCAGCAGGTGATCCACATAAGGTTCGCCAGACTCATGCCGCTGGCCGGCGTGGCGCTCGGCCACGAGCGCATGGGCACGGGTCAGCGGAGCGAGATCAACCCCCTGGAGGTACCCGGAAGCCAGCGATATAAGGTGTTTGATGTCAGCCATCGTCATTGCCTGCACGGCGGCGGGGTATTGGCCCCTTCGCCTGTTGAACGCTGTCCGGCCCGTTCCCCGGCCTTCAGCCGAGAAGCGCCGGCCGGATGAGGGCGCCGATCTGGGAAACGGCCTCGTCGAGGGCAAGGGTCAGGGTTTCGCCGGTGCGGCGCGACCGCAGCTCGACCCGTCCCTCTTTCTCGAAGGTCTTGCCCACGGTCAGCCGGTAGGGAATGCCCAGGAGGTCGGCGTCGGCGAACTTGGAACCCGGCCGTTCGTCACGGTCGTCCAGGAGCACGTCCAGCCCCTCGGCCTTAAGTCCCTCGTACAACTGGTCGCAGGCTTGGCCATAGGCCGTGTCCTTGGGTCCCAGGTTGAGGATGATCACCTGGAAGGGGGCCAGCGGCAGGGGGAAGATGATGCCCCGCTCGTCGTGGTTCTGCTCGATGGCCGCGGCCACCACCCGGCTGACGCCGATGCCGTAGCAGCCCATGACAAAGGGTTTCTCCTGGCCGTCGCTGTCCTGGAAATTGGCGTTCATGGCCACCGAGTAGCCGGTGCCCAGCTTGAACACGTGCCCGACCTCGATGCCCTCGCGCAGCCGCAGGGAGCCGCCGCAAAGCGGGCAGCGGTCGGTCTCGGTGATCTGGCGCAGGTCGCCCGAGACCGTGGGCTGGAAGTCACGGCCCGGATTGACGCCGATGAGGTGATGGCCCTTCTCGTTGGCCCCGGCCACGGCGTTGGTCATGCGCATCACCTCCAGGTCGGCGACCACCCGCAGATCCAGACCCACCGGCCCGAGGTAGCCGACCGGCAGCCGGGTCAGCTGCCAGATTCGCTCCTCGTCGAGCGGCTCGACGTCGTCCACGTCCAGCAAATGTTTGAGCTTGACCGTCTGCACCTCACGGTCGCCGCGCACCAGCGCCGCCACCGGCTCGCCGTCGGCCAGGTAGAACATGGTCTTGATCACGTTCTCGGGCCGCACCTTGAGGAATTCGGCCACGATCTCGACCTTCTTCATGCCGGGCGTCTCCACCCTGGTCATCTCATTCAGGGGGCCGCCCGGCGGTTCGGCCGCGACCGGGGCGATGGCCGCCTTCTCGACATTGGCGGCGTAGCTGCAGGCCTCGCAGATCACCAGGGTGTCCTCGCCGGTCTCGGCCAGGACCATGAATTCGTGGGAAAAGGAGCCGCCGATGGCGCCGCTGTCCGCTTCCACCGCCCGGAACTCAAGCCCGCAGCGCTCAAAGATGCGGCAGTAGGCCGTGCGCATGATCTCGTAGCTGCGGCTGGCGCCAGCGTCGTCGATGTCAAAGGAATAGGCGTCCTTCATCACGAACTCGCGGCCGCGCATCAGCCCGAACCGCGGCCGGATCTCGTCGCGGAACTTGGTCTGGATCTGGTAGAGGTTGATTGGCAGCTGCCGGTAGGACTGCAACTCGCGGCGGGCAATGTCGGTCACCACCTCCTCATGAGTCGGCCCCAGGCAGTAGTCGCGGTCATGCCGGTCGCGGAAGCGCAGCAGCTCCGGGCCGTACTTCTTCCACCGGCCCGACTCCTGCCAGAGGTCGCCCGGCTGCACCATGGGCATGAGAATCTCCTGGGCGCCGGCGCGGTTCATCTCCTCGCGGACGATGGCGGCGACCTTCTGCAGGGCGAGCAGGCCGATGGGCAGGTACGTGTACATGCCCGAAGTGAGCTTGCGGATGAACCCACCGCGCACCAGCAACTGGTGGCTGATGACCTCGGCCTCCGAGGGGGTTTCCTTGGTGGTCGGCAACAACATCTGTGAGTAGCGCATACCCGATCTCCGTTCGAGTTGGAATCAATCAACAAACCGTGACGCAAACCAATACGGTCTTATGGCCGGCCGCCCCCGGCCTCAGCCTCCATCCGGGCCAGCTCTTGGAGGAAAACCGAGAGCAGCTGGTCTTCCGGTACCTTGCAAAAGAGCTCGCCCTTCTTGAAAATGATACCCACCCCGTGGCCGCCGGCAATGCCGATGTCAGCCTCCCTGGCCTCGCCCGGACCGTTGACCACGCAGCCCATGACCGCCACCTTGAATGTGGACCGCATGGTCTGGAGGTGCTGTTCGACCTGCTCCGCCAGCGAAAAGAGATCGATGCGGGTGCGGCCGCAGGTCGGGCAGGAGATCAGTTCCGGGCCGCGCAGGCGGATGCGCAGCGACCGCAGCAGCTCCCAGCAGACCCGGATCTCTTCCACCGGATCGCGGGTAAGCGAGATGCGGAAGGTGTCGCCGATGCCCTCAGCCAGAAGGATGCCCAGGGCGACGCTCGACTTGACCGTGCCGGCGATCAGTCCGCCCGCCTCGGTGACGCCCAGGTGCAGGGGGTAGTCGGTCATGGCGGCCAACTGGCGGTAGCCGGCGATGGTGGTGAGCACGTCGGCGGACTTGATCGAGATCTTGATCTCGTGGAAGCCCTGGGCCTCCAGCAGGCGGACGTTGTTCAGTGCGCTTTCGATAAGCGCGTCCGGCCGTTCCGGGGTGGGGTAGCCGAACTGCTGCAGGAGCCCCTTCTCGATGGAACCTGAATTGACCCCTACCCGTATGGGCACGCCGTGGGCCTTGGCCGCGTCAACCACCCGGGCGAGTTTGTCCGGGCCGCCGAGGTTGCCGGGGTTGATGCGGATGCCCTGGGCACCGTGCTCCATGGCCGCCACCGCAAGCCGGGCATCGAAATGGATATCGGCAATCAACGGGATGGAGATCCGGGCACGGATGGCCGCAAGGGCCTGGGCCGATTCCAGGTCGGGGACGGCCACCCGGATCAGCTCGCAACCTGCCTGGGTAAGCCTGTGGATCTGGGCCGCCGTAGCCTCGACATCGCTGGTCAGGGTGTTGGTCATCGACTGCACCCCGATGGGCGCGCCGCCACCGATGGCTACGCCGCCCAGGTGTATCTGTCTGGTTGGTCTTCGCTCGATCATGAAGGTTCTTCCCTTTTCAACGCAGATTGAGTTCAGCCTCCGAGGCTCGAACATAGAGCGGCGCCAGATTGTTGTCCGGCTTGACCACGCCTGCGTGCAGCAGGCCGGCGGCGAGGAATCCGACCATTGCCGCCCGGGGATGAAACAGGCCCGCTGCCGCGAGCCGGATCTCGGCGCGGCC
>JBGSPP010000125.1:0-10077 GCA_041738515.1 Desulfobulbus sp. | reverse complement strand
CGCTCTGACCCCGCTCAGCGTCGATCCGGCCGAGCTGTTTGCCTGCCACGATCAGTATCCGGTGGATTTTGCCGACGTTCGCGGCCAGGAATACGCCAAGCGGGCGCTCGAGATCGCCGCGGCCGGCGGTCATAATGTCCTTTTAACCGGTGTTCCCGGGACCGGCAAGACCATGATGGTCAGGCGGCTGCCGACTATCCTGCCGGATCTGACTCTGGATGAGGCCATCGAGACCACAAGGGTCTTCTCCACCGCCGGGCTGTTGCCCGAGGGCACACCGCTTCTGGTGACCCGGCCTTTCCGCTCGCCGCATCATACCGTCTCCGACGCCGGCCTGATCGGCGGCGGCCAGGCGCCGCGTCCCGGCGAGGTGTCGCTAGCCCACAACGGAGTGCTCTTTCTCGACGAATTGCCTGAATTCAAGAAGCAGGTGCTGGAAGTGCTGCGCCAGCCCCTGGAAGACGGCGCCGTGACCATCGCCCGGGCAGCCACCAGTCTGCGTTTTCCCGCCCGTTTCATGCTGGTGGCGGCAATGAACCCTTGTCCCTGCGGCTATCTTGGCGATCGCGTCCGCGCCTGCACCTGCGGCCCCATGCAGGTGCAACGCTATCGCAGCCGACTGTCAGGGCCGCTTCTGGACCGCATCGACATGCACATCTAGGTGCCGGCGGTTCCGGTCAAGGACTTGATCGGCCAGCCGGCGGGCGAGCCCTCGGTCACCATCCGCGAGCGGATTAACGCGGCCCGGGCCATCCAGCGCACACGGTTCGGGGGCGCCACCCGCATCTACTGCAACGCCCAGATGGGTTCGCGTGAGGTGAAGCAGTTCTGCCGCCTGGACGCCCCCTCGGCCGACCTGCTCAACCAGTCGATCAGCCGGCTGGGACTCTCGGCCCGGGCCTATCACCGCGTGCTCAAGATCGCGCTCACCATCGCCGACCTCGATGGCGCCGCCTCGCCCCGATTTGATCACCTTGCCGAGGCCATCCGCTACCGCAGCCTGGACCGGGCCATGGCCTGACCGGCCGGTCTGTCGCCATCCCCCCCGTGCTGCGGCCGGGCGTCCCTCCCCTGGCGCATTCTAATCGTTTGCCCCTGCGGCAACCTGCCGATCAGGACACCGTGAACTCCGCTGTCCGCTGGCGTGCGTCCAGGGCTTCTTTGATCTTGAGGGACAGGCTCTGGATCGAAAACGGTTTCTGCAGGAAATGGATGCCCTCGTCCAGAACGCCGTGGTGGGCAATGACGTTGGCGGTATACCCGGACATGTACACCACCCCGAGCGCCGGGTGCAGATCGTGGATACGCAGGCTCAACTCCTTGCCGTTCATCTCCGGCATGATCACGTCGGTGAGCATCAGGTCGATAGATCCCGGATGCCCGGCCGCCTGTTGCAGGGCTTCGGTTGGGGAATTGGCGGGCAGCACCGTGTAGCCCAGGTTCTCCAGCATGGCCTGGCTCATCTCCAGGATTTCGGGTGAGTCCTCGACCAGAAGGACGGTTTCGCCGCGCCCCTGCTGCCGTTTCACTGCCTGGGGTTCCAGTCTCGGCGAGTCGGCGGAGGCGTTCATCGGCAGGTAGATCTTGAAGGTGGCGCCCAGATCCGGCTCGCTGTAGACGTTGATGAAGCCGTTGTTCTGGCGGACGATGCCGTACACGGTGGCCAGTCCCAGGCCGGTGCCAAGGGCGCCCTTGGTGGTGAAGAAGGGTTCGAAAATCTTGTCGAGGATGTCCCGGGGAATGCCGCGGCCGTTGTCGCTGACGGCAAGGACGACGTAGACGCCGGGCAGGAATCCGGCATGGCTGCCGCAGTACACCTCATCGAACTCGACCAGGTCCGTTTCCAGGGTGATGGAACCATTGCCGTCGATGGCGTCGCGGGCGTTGACGCAGAGGTTGGCCAGGATCTGGTCTATCTGGGTCGGATCCATGAGCACGGGCAGGGGACGGCCGGAGGGGATCCAGGCCAGATCGATATCCTCGCCGATCAGCCGCTGCAGCATCTTCAGCAGGCCGGCCACGGTCTGGTTGAGATCGAGTTCCCGCGGTTCTATGGCCTGCTTTCGCGAAAACGCCAGCAACTGGCGGACGATGTCGGTGGAGCGGGTGGCCGCCTCGGCGATTTTCTCCAGGAAAGCGTGCATCGGCTGGGAGGCATCGGTGTGCTCCATGGCCATCTCGGTGTACCCGAGGATGACCCCGAGGAAGTTATTGAAGTCATGGGCAACGCCGCCGGTCAGGCGGCCCACCGATTCCATCCGCTGAGCCTGAAGGTACTGCTCCTCCAGTTTGAGATGGGCGGTGATGTCGCGCTTGATGGCGACATAATTGACAATCTTTCCCTGGACGTTGAACACCGGCGAGATGGTCGCCTCCTCGACATAACGGGTCCCGTGCTTGCTTCTGTTGACCAGCCGGCCTTTCCAGACCCGGCCGCCGGTAATGGTGGCCCACAGATCCTTGTAGAAGGCCTCGTCGTGCTCGCCGCTTTGGAGGATGCGCGGGTTCTTGCGGATGGCCTCCTTGACCGTGTAGCCGGTGATACGCTCGAAAGCGGGGTTGGCATAGAGGATGTTGCCGTCGGCGTCGGTGACCACGATCACCTCGGCTGCGTGTTCAATGGCCACCTTCAGTCGCTCCAGGTCGGCCTCGTCCTGCTTGCGTCGGGTGATGTCGTAGGTGATCGAAATCAGGTGCGGCTCATCCTTGATCACGATGGTTCTGGCCGACAGCAGACCGATCCGCAAGGCACCGTCCTTGCGTCGGAACACTGCCTCCAGGTTGTCGCACCGTCCGTGCCGCTCGATGGCCTCGTACATGCGCAACCGGTCAACCGGGTCGTGCCAGATGCCCAGGTCCAGCGAGGATTTGCCCAGCGCCTCGTCGCGGCTGTACCCGGTGAGGTCGCAGAACCCCCGGTTGACCTCTACAAAGAACCCATCGGCTACGCGCGAGATGGCCAGGGAGTCCGGAGTGCCGGAAAAGGCGTGGGCGAACTTTTCCTCGCTCTCCCGCAAGGCGTCCTCGGTCTGTTTCCGTTCGCTGACGTCACGGAGAATAGACTGATAGGAACCGTCGGGCATCATTTTGCTCCGCATCTCGACGAACACCTGCGACCCATCCACGCGGGACATCGTCCGTTCACTGATGACGGTCTTGCCCCGCTGCAGCAGATCAAAGCGGAACGGCGTCTTGTGCTGGCTGTCCCTGGTAAACGGCAGTTCGGAGATATGCTTGCCGATCAACTGGTTCCGGTCCAGGCCGGTCATGGCGCAGAACTGCTGATTGGCCTCGGTGACTACCCCCTCGGGGGAACCCAGGAGGATGCCGTCCACCGCCAGTTCGACCAGGCCCCGGTAGCGTTCCTCGCTGCTCCGGAGCACGGTCTCGGTCCGCTTGGCCTCGGTAATGTCGAGGGCGGTGAAGGTGATGCCGGCGGCCAGATTGTCCGGATCCATGGGCGTGGAACTGAGCAGGACGTCAATGATCCGGCGGTCCTTGCGCATCCATCTGGTTTCCACGGTCCCGGTGCCCTGTTCTGTGATCTGGCGGTATTTTTCGGTCCCGACCCGCTCGTATTCCTCCTGGCTGGGGTAGAAAATCCGGGCGTCGTGATCGATCAGTTCTTCCCGGTCGTAACCGGTCATGGCGCAGATGCGGTTGTTGACGTCGAGCAGGATCCGGTTGCAGGTCACGCCGATGCCTGTCGGAGCGACGCGGAAGATGCTGCTGAGATAGTTTTCGCTGGCACGGAGGGCCAGGTTGGTCTGTTCGTGCCGGCTGATCTCCCGTTTCAGCAGGGAAAAGAGGAGGATGGCGGTGGCGGTGACAAAAAAATAGCCTTTGTAGGTCTGGGCATGGGTCAGCATGTCGGCATCCGCGAACAGCATGAGGATGAGACGGTCGGAACTGGTGATCCAGAGCAGGGAGACGGCGAGATACAGCAGGGCGATCTTGATTGCGGCAGAGGGTAGGTACGAGGGAAGGATGTTGCTGTTCATCCGCTGCAGGGACCGATAACGATCTGTGGGACAGATGATTTTGCCCCCAATGAAGGAGAAGACCTCGCGATAATGACAGAAAAAACAACGGGGCCCGATGTCGCGATGGCGGCTTCCAGCCGATGGGAAGGGGTCGCTTAATCCAATATGTCTTGAAATGACAGTTTAGGCAATGGTTCAATTCTGGAAACGTACAAGAAAGGAAGACAGGTGCCGTTCGAGCTCGGGGCACGGCCTGGTGGGGCAGGGGGCGTCACGGCTCTTCCGCATCGGTGCGTCCTGATTTTTCCGTGGATTCTTGGGCAATTGCCGAGTATCTTCTGACCATTGGACAGAAAATTCACGGCCATCCGCCGGCCGTTCACTTCGGGCCTATCCTTAACCGTGCTTCCGGCGAGCGGCGCCGCCAAGGAAAGAACACCAGCGACACCTGAGCATGAACACGGAAGAGACCATTCACAAGGCAGCCCTGCCTCCAGACGAAACAACGGCGAGGTCCCGCACTCTGCGCACCACCCTGCTGTGGATTGTGGCCCTGACCCTGGCAGCCCTGGTCCTCATCGTCTTCGGCGCCGACCAGGCCGCCGTGCGCCTGGGCAGGCGGCAGCAGCAGCCCATCACCACCAACCTGGCCAGGGAGATCGACACCTTCATCGTTCGCAGCTTCAGTCATTCCGCCGTGGAACTCTCCAAACTTGCCGAGATAGCCGAGGTCTGCGCCGGCCGCACCGCGATCGACAATCCCGCCCTGCTGCGGACGCTCAATGCGATCCAGCGCACCCTGGACGTCGCCCTGGTCTACGTTCTGGACGGCAAGGGCCATGTGGTCGGCAGTTCCTCGACGCCAGAGGACGAGAGCCTGACCGGCAACCACTATCCGTTTCGGCCATATTTTACCCGGGCCATGGCCGGCACGCCCCACCTGTTCCCGGCGGTCGGCGTCACCACCGGGCGCAAGGGCATCTATTTCAGCGCCCCGGTGTATGCCGGCGGCAGGCAGCAGCCGGCAGGCGTGGTAGTCATCAAGACTCGCAGCGACGTCATTGACGCCTATTTTTCGGCCAAGGCGACGGACATGGAAACCGTGCTGCTTTCTCCGGACGGCATTGTCTTTGCCGCTACCAGGGGCGAGTGGCTGTATCTCAGCGCCATGCCCATCGCCGAAACCCGGTTGCAGGAGATCAGGAGCAGCCGGCAGTTCAGCGACCACCCGCTGACGCCGTTGCCCTTTTCCCTGGATCGCGGGATCCTGCGGCTGGACAACACGCGCATTTCCGTGGACATCCAGCCGGTCCTGATCGAGGGCTGGCGGCTGGCGACGCTTGTGCCCGTGCCCTTTCCCTGGACCACCGTGGTAGTGCTCGGCAGCATGGCCGTCGGTCTGGGCGTGCTGTTTGCGGTGATCGCCTTCCACACCAGCAAGGCGGAGCAACTGGCCGGCCAGGTTCAGGCCGGCCGCGAGGCCAGTGATCGGGCCGAGGTCGCACGCCTGGCCTCGGAGCGCGAGCTGGAAACCATCTTCCGCACCAGCCTGGTGGGCATCGTGCTGGTGCGCGATGGCCGCATTGCCAACGCCAACCTGCGCATGGCCGAGATGTTCGGCTACGGCGGCGAGGAAATCCTTGGCCTCGACATCCGGCAATTTTTTCAGGGACGCCGCGCCTTTCGAGTGTTTATCGAGCGCAATCTCCGCCTCCTCATCGATTCCGACGTCCAGCAGGTGGAGTATTTCATGCGCCGGAAGGACGATGCGATCATCCCCTGCACCCTGAGCGGCAAGGCCATCGACCCGGCCAACCTGGCCCAGGGTACGGTCTGGGTTCTCGAGGACATTTCAAGGCGAAAGATTGCGGAACGGGAACTGAAGGCGGCCAGGTCGGCAGCCGAGGCGGCAAGCGTGGCCAAAGGCGAGTTTCTCGCCAACATGAGCCACGAGATACGTACGCCGATGAACGGCATCATCGGTCTGTCCAACCTGCTGCTGCTGGAAACCCTGACCGGAGGCCAGCGCGAGCGACTGGAACTGATCCACCGCTCGTCC
The DNA here is from genome assembly GCA_041738515.1 of Desulfobulbus sp. GTDB lineage: Bacteria > Desulfobacterota > Desulfobulbia > Desulfobulbales > Desulfobulbaceae > Desulfobulbus. The sequence goes on along the minus strand of JBGSPP010000125.1, from coordinate 4,035 downwards.
ATCCGCCTGATGACCATTATCAACGACATCCTCGATTTCTCCAAGCTGGAGGCCGGCCGATTCGAACTCGAACGGCGGCCCTTTGCCCTGCGGCCGATGCTTGAAGAGGTCATCCGGCCGATGGAGCCCACCGCCCTGCGCAAGAACCTGCAACTGCGGCTGACCATCGACGCGGCCGTGCCCAAGGTAGTGGTGGGCGATCAAACCAAGCTGATGCAGGTGCTGACCAACCTGATCGACAACAGCCTCAAGTTCACCAGCAAGGGCCACATCGCCATCCAGGTGCGGCTGACGAGCGATGGCCCGGCGGATACGAAACTGCTCTTCGAGGTCGCCGACACCGGCATCGGCATTGCCCCGGAGGTCCAGGCCAAGGTATTCGAGTCCTTCTCCCAGGCCGACAGCTCCCACACCCGCCGGTTCGGCGGCACCGGCCTTGGCTTGTCCATCTCCCGGGGGCTGGTGGAACTCATGGGCGGCCGACTCTGGCTCGAGAGCGAACCCGGACGCGGTTCCCGCTTCCGATTCACCATGGACTTCATCAATCCGGAGCCGGATAATCCCGTCTCTGAATATTGGGCCGTGGCCCAGCATGCCGAGGAACTCGACCGCAGTCAGGGCCAGGGCGCGCGCATTCTCGTGGCCGAGGACGAGTACATCAACAAATTCCTGATTCGCACCCTGCTCAAGGAGGCCGGCTTTCACGTCACCGTAGTCGAGAACGGGCGGGCCGCGGTGGACGCCTGGCGCGGAGGCATCTTTGACTGCATCCTCATGGACATTCAGATGCCGATCATGGACGGCTACGAGGCGGTGGGCCGCATCCGCGAGGCGGAGCAGGAGAACGAGCACATCCCTGTGATCGCCATGACCGCGCACGCCATGAGCGGCGACCGGCAGCGATGTCTGGACGCCGGCATGGATGATTACGTGGCCAAACCCATTGACGGCAAGACGGTGCTGGCGCTGATCAGGCATTACCTTGATGAGGAGGCGACCCGAGCGGCAACGGCCGCTGCTGAGAGCGAACCGTCCTGATCCCGACCAGGCGCCCGCCGGGATCGATTGCGCTTGCCGCCGAAATTGTGGTATACGGAAATCGTCGCCGGACATACGGCTTGGCGCGCAACGTCTGGCCCCAACCCGGCCGGACTCCCCCCATTCCTTTACCCGATCCGTCCCTCCATGGAAAAACTGGCCGCCGAACTGAAACAAATCATGCCGTTCAAGGACGAGACCGTGACCGGCGACCTGGTGCTGATCGCCGCCAAGGAACCGCGGATGCTGGTCTATGCCCAGGTGGGCGACATCGTCCGCGATCAGACCCGCAAGGAGGAGTGGTGGCATCTGACCCTGCACATCCTCACCGTACCTCCGCAGACCGTAGTCTGGACCCTGCGCGAGCCCCAGTTTACCGGCCGGGAACCCTTCACCATGGGCGGCGAAGGCCGGTTCATCAAGGCGGTGCACCTGGCCGTGCCAGCCGCGCCGCCGCCGGTTGAAGCCCCGAGCAGGGGCGGCGAGGCCAGATCGCCCCTGCGAATTGTCAAATGAGCCGGCTTGAGACAACCGTGACCGTCGGCAACACCAGGGGCGTGCATGGCCGGGTGGCCACCCGGCTGGCCGAGATCGCGGCCGACCACCAGGTTTGCCTGACCCTGACCCGGGACGGGGAGATGGTGGATTGCGCCTCGATCCTCGATGTCCTTGCCCTCGCCCTGGTCCAGGGGACCGTGATCACCCTCCGGGCCGAAGGCGAACAGGCCGGGGCGGCTCTGGTGGTCGCGCGGGAGGTGCTCATGGGGCAGGATGATGGCTGAGATGAGCGACATGAGCAACGAAAAAGGCCGGGAATCCCGCCTCCTCCAGGGCATCGGCGTGAGTTCCGGGATCGTCGCAGCCCCGGTGGTGGTGCTCAAACGGCAGACCAGGAGGGCCGGCTGGTACCATTTGCCGGCCGAGCATATCGACCGGGAGGTGGAGCGTTTCATTCGCTCCGTGGTCGCCGCGGGCAAGGATCTGGTCGAACTCAAGGATCGGCTTGCCGCGCACCTGGCCGACGCGCTGTCGATCATCGACTCGCACCTGCTGATGCTCAAGGACAAGATGATCCACGAGCGTACGGTGGCGATAATCCGGCAGAAAAATGTCAATGCCGAGTGGGCCCTGGCCCAGGCACTCAACGAGATCCGGGAGCGGTTCGAACGCATCGACGACGCCTACCTGCGCGAGCGCTACGCCGACATCCGTCACGTGGCCGACCGGGTCTTCGGTCATCTGGCCGGCCGCGAGGGTGACCAGGCCCAAACCGCCGACAGCCCGGTGGTGGTCGTGGCCAACGATTTTTCCCCCGAGGACGTGATGCGAATGCACGCCAGCACCACCCTCGGATTCATCACCGAGCGGGGTGGCGCCACCTCGCACACCGCCATCGTCGCCCGTTCGCTGGGTATCCCGGCCGTGGTCGGCATCGAGCACGCCACCTCGATCCTGGCCAGCGGCGACGAGATCATCCTCGACGGCGGCAGCGGCCGGATCGTCCTCCATCCCGCGCCCGAAGAGGTCAGCCGCTGCCGGGAAGAGGAACACCGCCGCCAGGACCGGGCCGCGGAACTCGACCGCTACATCTACCTGGCCTCGGAAACCCTGGACGGTTACACGGTCCGACTGAGCGCCAATATCGAGATGCTTGACGAACTGCCGGGCGTACTCCGCCACGGCAGTGAGGGTATTGGCCTGTTCCGCAGCGAATTTGATTACTTCCACAGCCGCAGGCCGCCCGGGGAGGAACAGCTGTATGCCACCTACCGCAGACTGCTTTCGACCATGGCCCCCCATCCGGTGACCGTCCGCACCCTTGACGTGGGCGGCGATAAGTTTTTCCGCTACTTCCCCGGCGGCATGGCCTGGATCGACCGGGAGCGCAACCCGGCGCTGGGCCTGCGCTCGATCCGCTTTTCCCTGCACGAGACCGGCCTGTTCATCACCCAGCTGCGGGCCCTGTACCGGGCCTCGGTGCACGGCCGGCTGCGCATCCTGCTGCCGCTGGTCAGCTCGATCTCCGAACTGCGCCAGACCAGGGAGATCATCGCCCAGGTGCTGGCCCAGCTCAACGCCGAGGGGCTGCCGCACGCCCGGGATGTGGAGCTGGGGATTATGATCGAGGTGCCGAGCGCGGTGATCATGGCCGACGTGCTCGCCGCCGAGGTGGACTTTTTCGCCATCGGCACCAACGACCTGATCCAGTACACCCTGGCTATCGACCGGGGCAACCAGTACGTGGCCCATCTCTACGATCCCTTTCACCCGGCGGTGCTACGGATGATACATCAGACCGTGGAGGCCGGGCATGGCCGCGACATCCCGGTTTCGGTCTGCGGCGAGATGGCTGGCGACATCATGTGCGCGCCGGTGCTGCTGGGCCTCGGCGTGGATGAACTGTCCATGCGGCCGGCTGTGATCCCCCGCATCAAGCGGTTGCTCAGGCATTCCGAAACCGGCATGCTGCGGGAACTGGGCGCCCGGGTGCTGCGCTGCGAGGACAGCGAACGGGTTCGAGGCTATCTCGAACGCACCCTTCCCCACACCTACCCCCAGGAGTTCGAACAGCCGTGAACGAACGCCAGATCATCGACCACATCGCCGCCCTGGCCGGTCCGGCCGATGCCCGCCTGCTTAAGGGGATTGGCGACGATTGCGCCGTCATTGTCCGCAACGAGGCGAGCGTCTGGCTGCTGACCATGGACACTTTGATCGAATCCGTGCACTTTGATCGCCGTTTCCACCCGCCGGAAAAACTCGGCCGCAAGGCGGTTACGGTCAATGTCAGCGATATCGCCGCCATGGGCGGGACGCCGGCCTTTGTCCTGTTTTCAGCGGGCCTGCCGCCTGGATTTGACCAGGACTGGTTTACCGCCTTCAGCCGGGGCATGGCCGAGGCCTGCCGCGAGTACGGCTGCACCATCATCGGTGGCGACACCGTGGCCAGTCCTGCGGGATTCAACTTCAGCCTGACCCTGGTCGGCGAAGCAGCGG
>JBGSPP010000124.1:0-3651 GCA_041738515.1 Desulfobulbus sp. | reverse complement strand
GCGGCGCATGGCCGCTACCCGTGAGCTGGCCGAAACCCTGCCGGAAAACCGGGTCGAGCCCGGCAGCGGCCGGCGCGGCTTCATCACCTCGGGTGTGCCCTATAACTACGTCAAGGAAGCCTTCCCCACCGCGCCGGTGCTCAAGCTGGGCATGGTCTGGCCCCTGCCCGAGCGGATGATCCGCGCCTTCGCTGCCTCGGTGGATGAGCTGATCGTGGTCGAGGAACTGGATCCCTTCCTCGAGACCCATCTCAAGGCCATGGGCATCGCCTGCCGCGGCAAGGAGCTGATCCCGGCCCAGGGCGAGCTCAACTCGTTCATCGTCCGCAAGGCGGTGGAGCCCGAATCCATTGGCGAGCTCTTCGCCCCGCTGGAGCTGCCGATGCGGCCGCCGAACATGTGCGCCGGCTGCCCCCACCGCGGCCTCTTTTACGGGCTGTCGAAGATGAAGGACGTCTTTGTCTCCGGCGACATCGGTTGCTACACCCTGGGCTTCCTGCCGCCGCTGTCGGCCATGGACGCCTGTGTCTGCATGGGTGCCTCGATCAGCATGGCCCACGGCATGGCCAAAGCCCTGGGCAAGAGCGGCGAGGGCCGGGTGGTGGCAGTGATCGGTGACTCCACCTTCATGCACTCGGGTATCACCGGGCTGCTGAACATGGTCTACAACGACACCTACGCCTCGGTGATCATTCTCGACAACCGCACTACGGCCATGACCGGCCACCAGGAAAACCCGGCCTCGGGCCGGAACATCCGCGGCGAGGCCGCGCCGGCCATTGATCTGGAGCAGTTATGCCGCGCCCTTGGGGTCAAGCGGGTGGTGGTGGTCAACCCCCACGACGTCGAGGCCACGCGCAAGGTGCTCAAAGAGGAGATCGGGTCCACCGAGCCCTCGGTGATCATCAGCCGCGCCCCCTGCGTGCTCCTGCCCGAGGAGGTCAAGCGGGTCAAGCCCGTCTACTACACCAGGCTCGACAACTGCACCGGCTGCACCCTCTGCGTGCAGATGGGCTGCCCGGCCATCAGCTGGACGCCGCTCACCCCCGAGGAGGCGGTGGCCCGGGGCTATCGCGAAAAACAGAAAGGGTTCGCCATGATTGCCGAGGTGCAGTGCAACGGCTGCGGCCAGTGCGCATCGGTGTGCAAGTTCGAGGCAATCACGAGAAAGGAGGCCAGGTAATGAAACAAAGCGGCAACATTCTCTTTTCCGGCGTGGGCGGTCAGGGCATCCTCCTGGCCAGCGAGCTCACGGCCCATGCCCAGCTGGCTGCCGGCTTTGATGTCAAGAAGAGCGAGGTTCACGGCATGGCCCAGCGCGGCGGCTCGGTGGAGGCCCACCTCCGCTACGGCGAGAAGGTCTACTCGCCGCTGATCGAGCCGGGCACGGCCGATATCCTGGTGGCCTTCGAGATCCTCGAGGCGGCCCGTTACCTGCCCTACCTGCACCGCGACAGCGCCGTGGTGGTCAATACCCAGAAGATCCTGCCGCCGGCGGTGGCGCTGGGCAGGGCCACCTACCCGGACAATATCCTCGATGAACTCCGGTCGCGGCACATCAACGTGGTGGCCATCGACGCCTTTGCCGTGGCCGAGTCGGTGGGCGAGCTGCGCACCGCCAACGTGGCCATGGTCGGTGCCATGTCCAACTTCCTCGCGGTCAACCCGGAAATCTTTCTCCAGGTGATCGACGAGACGGTGAAGGAGCGTTTTCGCGAGGTCAACAAGAAGGCCTTTGCCGCCGGCCGGGCGGCGGTCTACGCCAAGGCGTGATGGCAGGCAAAGAACGAGGGAGCATGATGAACTGGCAAGAGATTGAAACCCTGCCCCGGCAGGGCATGGAAGCGATCCAACTGCGGCGGCTGCAGTTGCTGGTGCAGCGGGTGCATGACAAGGTCCGCCCCTACCGGGAGAAGATGGACGCCGCCGGCATCAGGCCGGCCGACATCCGCTCGCTCGCCGATCTGCGGCGACTGCCCTTCACCACCAAGGATGACCTGCGCGACAACTACCCCTTCGGCCTCTTCGCCACCCCCATGGAGGACGTCATCCGGGTGCACGCCAGTTCCGGCACCACCGGCAAGTCCACCGTGGTCGGCTACACCCAGACGGACATCGACCTCTGGGCCTCGGTCATGGCCCGCTGCCTGATGATGGCCGGGGTGACCAAGGGCGACATGGTCCACAACGCCTACGGCTACGGCCTGTTCACCGGCGGCCTGGGGGCGCATTACGGCATCGAGGCCCTGGGGGCCACGGTCATCCCGGTCTCGGGCGGCAATTCGCGGCGGCAGGTGACCATCATGCGTGATTTCGGCTCCACCGTGCTCATGTCCACCCCCTCCTACGCCCTCAATCTGGCCGACGCCATGGCCGATGCCGGCGTTTCGCCCGACGACCTCAAGCTGCGCGTCGGGGTGCACGGGGCCGAGCCGTGGAGCGAGAACATGCGCGAGGAGGTGGAGCGCAAGCTGGGAATCAGGGCGCTCGACATCTACGGCCTGTCGGAAATCATCGGCCCGGGCGTGTCCATGGAATGCCTCCACTCCGAGCACGGCATGCACATTCTCGAAGACAACTTCCTCCCCGAGGTGATTGACCCCGACACCCTGGAGCCGCTGCCCTACGGCGAGGCGGGCGAACTGGTCTTCACCACCCTGACCAAGCAGGCCTTCCCCCTGATCCGCTACCGCACCAAGGACATCTCCCGGCTGTTCCTCGAGCCCTGCGGCTGCGGCCGCACGCTGATCCGCATGGAGAAGGTCACCGGCCGCACCGACGACATGCTCATCATCCGCGGGGTCAATGTCTTCCCGTCGCAGGTGGAGCACGTGCTCGTCGGCATCGAGGGGGTCGAGCCCCATTACCAGATCGAAGTCAGCCGCGAGGGCAACCTCGACGTCATGGCGGTGCTGGTCGAGGTGAGCGACAACATATTCTCCGACGAGATCAAGGTGCTGGAGCGTTTGTCGCAGAAGATCAAGGCGGAGATCAAGGACATGCTTGGCGTCACCTGCCAGGTGAAGCTGGTGGAGCCCCGCTCCATCCAGCGCTCCGAAGGCAAGGCCCAGCGGGTAATCGACCGGCGGAAACTGTGAGGGCGCAGGCGGTTCGGGCGGGGACTGCCCCGGCCGGCCGGCGCAAAAGTGCCATACAACTCTGGAGGATTCCATGCGCGTAGAACAGATTGCGGTATTTCTCGAGAATAAATCGGGTCGTCTGGCCGAGATCACGCGGATACTGGCCGAGCATGACGTCAACATCCGGGCGCTGTCGGTGGCCGACACCGCCGATTTCGGCATCCTGCGGCTGATCGTCGACAAGGTGGACACGGCCAAGGAGGCCCTGCGCGGCGGCGGCTTCACCGTGGGCAAGACCAACGTGGTCGCGGTCGAGGTGCCGGACCGCTCCGGCGGCCTGGCCAGTGTGCTCAAGACGGTGCATCAGGAAGGGTTGAACGTCGAATACATGTACGCCTTCGTCAACAAGAGCGGCTCCAACGCGGTGCTCATCTTCCGCTTCGACGACATGGACAAGGCCATCGCCGTGCTGCAGACCAATGGCTTCACCCTGCTGACCGGCGAGCAGATCTGCGCCCTGTAGCACTGAGACAGGGCTTGTGTTAGTCGCCTGGGCGCAATGCCGCGGCCG
>JBGSPP010000116.1:0-7388 GCA_041738515.1 Desulfobulbus sp. | reverse complement strand
CGGTCGGGTGGTGGGCGAAATCGTCGATCACGGTGACGCCGCCGGCTACGCCGCGAATCTGCTGCCGCCGTTTGACGCCCTCAAAGGCGGAAAGCCCCTGGACGATGGCGTCAAAGGCGAAACCGAGATGGCTGAGCAAGGCAATCACCGCCAAGGCGTTGAGGCCGTTATGCAGTCCGGGCATGGGCAGGCGGCAGCGCCCAAGGGTCTGGCCCTGGTGCAGGACTGTGAACTCGCCAGTGAGCCCGTGGGCGGTGTATTCGACGAGCCGCCAGGCGCATCGTTCGCCCACGCCGTAGCCGATCACTGGACAGCGGGCCGCGGCGGTCAGTTCCGCCACCACCCGATCGTCCACATGGGCCACCAGAGCGCCTGTTTCCGGAATGCGGCGGATAAACTCGGCGAAGGAGGCCTTGATAGCCGCGAGGTCGGCAAAGATGTCGGCGTGGTCGAACTCCACCGAGGTGAGGATAGCGCAGTGCGGTCGGTAATGGTGGAACTTGGAGACCTTGTTGAAAAAGGCGGTGTCGTACTCGTCGCCCTCGACCACGAAATAGGGCCCGTCGCTGACGTTGGAGTTGCGGCCGAAGGCCTCGACCAGGCCGCCGATCATGAAGCCGGGGGTCGCGCCCATGCGGTGCAGGGTGGTGGCAAGCAGCGAACTGGTGGTGGTCTTGCCGTGGGTGCCCGCCACCACCAGCGAAGTCTTGCCGGCAAGAAAGAAATGGCCAAGGGCCTGGGGCATGGAGAGGTAGGGCAGGCCAAGCCGTCCGAGTTCAATGGCCTCGGGATTGGTAACCCGGGCCACGTTACCGACGATCACCAGATCCGGCCGGGTCGCGAGGTTGGCGGCGGTGTAACCGGCCATCACCTCGATTCCCAGTCGGGCGAGGAAGTCGGACATGGGCGGGTAGACGTTCTGGTCCGAGCCGGTGACCCGCATCCCTTGCTGCTGGAGCATTCCGGCCAGGGCGGCCATGCCGGTGCCGCAGATGCCGATGAGGTGGACGTGCCGGGGATCGGCCGGGGCCGAGTTGCGGGTCGGGTCAAGCTGGGCGGAGCTCATTTCGAGCGCACCGTCCGCTCGACAGCCTTGAAAACCCGGTCAAAGGTCTCCTCGAAGGAAGCGGGCGAGATCTTCCCCACCTCGATGAATTTGACCACAATCTCCTTGGCCACCTTGAACACAGCCTCGTCGGTGATTTCCTGCCGAATCGGCTGCTTGTGCTTCTCCTCGTTGCCCACGTCGCGCACCCTCTGTGTGAAGACAAAAAAAACCCCTGTTACAGGAAGAAGGCCAATTCTTTACCAAGTGTAACAGGGGTACCCACCCTCTCTCGGGAAAAACCTCGTCAGCATTCCCCGCAAGGCCATGGCTTGTTGCATCCAGCGGACGCTGCTTGTCGCGTGTCCGCCGGTTCTCTCGGATTTTTTTAGTTCTTTTCCAGCACCCGGTAATCCATGGCCTCGCCGTAGGCGAGCAGATCCTCCCGGGAGACCTGGCGGCCCTTGATGGTGATCACAAACCTCGAGGCCACCACGATGTACAACTCGCCGCTCTTCTTGCCGGAATCGAATTTGAGGATCGAACGGTTGCCCTTGATGGTCTCCAACTTGCCGCCGCCGGCGCCTGCAAACAGCGGGTTGTTGATCATCATCAGCACCGACTGCAGCACCGGTGAATCGGAGACGATCTCGACGCTGATGAAGGACTGCCCTCTGGTGTAATCCCGGCTGACGGTGACGCCGCCGCCCAGGACCGCGGCGCCGAGCGCCTGGGCGCTGGCCTCCTTGGCTTCCCAGCCCGGCAGGGGGCCGGGCAGCAGGGCCTTCATTCGCTCGCTCTTCTTCTGGCGGATGAGCTGGGAGGCGTAGTCGAGGTTGGAGGAGGCGCCGCTGTAATCGCCGCTCTGGTATTGCTTGGTCGCTTCCTTGATGGCGCTCAGGATGGTGTCTTCGGCCGCGTGCAGGGGCTGGGCAAGGAGCAGGAGGACGGCAAGCAGGGCGAGGGGCCGGGCAGTTCTGTCATGCATGGGATACCTGTATCTGGCAACGGGAGGGGATGCAGCCCCTTGATACCAAGCTGTCCCGGAGGTGTCAAGGAAAGAACGGGGGACGGGGGGGTGGGGTGGAATACAAACGGAGATTCAATGTCTTGGTGGAACTCTGAATTGTCGCGAGCTGGAGACGGCATGGCGGACAATCGTCCGGACATGACTTGAACAATGGCAGCAAAGGGGCTATTTTGAAGACGCTTGGCCACACCTGCGGACTCGTCCGCTTTCGCGATCGATCAGGCCCATGCCCTCGAATTCTGGCGGCCCCGGTCATCCTCTCAGAACAGGAGAACAGCATGGCTCAGGAAATAGAACGGAAATTCCTTCTCGCCGGCGATGGTTGGCGCGGCCTGGCCGAGGGCGTTGAGTATCGCCAGGGATATCTCTGCGCCGAACAGGCGCGCACCGTCCGGGTGCGCATCGCCGGAGACCAGGGCTTCCTGACGATCAAAGGGGCCGCAGCGGGCATTACCCGATCAGAGTACGAGTACGCGATCCCCGTCGAGGATGCCCGGGCTCTGCTTGACACCCTCTGCCCGCAACCCCAGATCGAAAAGAAACGCTACACCATTCCCTTCAAGGGGTTTCTCTGGGAGGTGGACGAGTTTTTCGGCCTCAACCAGGGGCTGATCGTCGCTGAAATTGAATTGTCCTATGAGAATCAACCATTTGAGCGTCCGGAATGGATCGGTCGGGAGGTTACCGCCGACCGCCGTTACGCCAACGCTGCCCTCTGCATCGCCCCCTTCAACACCTGGCAGCCCCAATCGGTATAATCCCGATCCTCATTCCGTCATTATTCGAACTCCCGTGTGATGACAGTCTTCCAAGGTCCGTCCGGAGCTGCTTTGCTATAAGCGTCTGAATTTAGACAATAAACCACGTTTTTTTTAGATACTTCTTCTCTTGGTCGGAGAAATGGTGTTGGTTGTCGAATAGAAAAAAATTCATGTTTTCAGTATATTACTTATCCTTTTATACGGAGATGCTCTCGCCTCGGGATATGCCGTTAACCTGACGGGGGCACGGTGAAGCCGGGGCAAGGGTTCTGTCGCTGGGATTACCAGAGGTAAGCACGAAATCGTAACTCGGATACGTGAAGACCAGTTGCGCCTATTTATTCGGACCGACGGTCGACAGTCTCCTGCCCCGAGAAAAACACACCATAAATACGATTCAGGTAGCCCTGAAAACCTTTGCAGCGATCCAGGTATGAGGAGTTGAATTGATTTAAAATATTGTAATTTTTAATAAATAGTTGCAATCCGGCCCAGTCCCGGCAGCGCCATTCCTCCGCGACTCGACCTCCTCGCACCGCTGGAGCGTCTCCTCACTACACTCCATCTTCTCTGCGCACGGTCTGGCCCCCTTGCTTGCACATCTGCAAGCAAGGGGATACCGGTTGGCCGCGGCAAGGACCATGCGCAACTGGGCGGCAAACAGGCCGCGTACCCCGCCAGCCAAGGACTGGCAAGGGTTGACGGTTCGGCGGGCCTGGATGGCAACAGGTGGCCGAGCAAAAAACTCCGGGCGGAAGCAGGCCAGGTTTCGTGATCGAAAATTTCGATTGGTAACTGGAAAGTTGCTCCGGGGTGTCAGAGCATCGGATTAACAGGGGTGACGCGATGAACAAAGCAGTTACGCCAAGATGACCATGCTGGCCCTGGCGCAGGGATACACTCCGGCAGCCATGACCGCCTCCATTGAAAAGGTGCGATTGATCGTCGCCTTCCACGACCAGGAAGAGGCGCCTGCCGCCCACGCCAAGGAGATGGCCGGTCTGGCCGGAGGGCAGGTGGGCTTTTTCTACGGTCACGCCCTCAAAGGGTTTTCCATCACCGTGCCGGTGCAGGCCGCGGAGGTTATCAAGAAGAACCCCCGGGTGAAATACGTGGAAACCGGCACCACCATTCAGGCCTGTGCCCAGAGCGTGCCCACCGGCGTCCGGCGAATCGCTGCCCTGGATAATCCTCAGATCGGCATCGACGGTTCCGACGCTCTGCGGGTGGATGTGGACGTGGCGGTCATCGACACGGGCGTGGATTTCGATCACCCGGACCTGAACGTTGCCGGCGGCGTCGTCTGCGTCGGCCAGATCGGAACCACGGCAGCCTGCTCCGCGGGTGGTGATGACGACCATTACCACGGCACCACGTGGCCGGCACCATCGGCGCCATCGACAACGGTTCCGGCGTCGCCCCGGGCGCTCGTATTGGGCGGTCAAGGTCCTGGACAGAAACGGCAGCGGCCAACTCTCCTGGATCCTGGCCGGCATCGACTGGGTGACTGCCCATGCCGACACTATCGAAGTGGCCAAGATGAGCCAAGGCGGAGATGGTTACTGCCAGGCCGAATACGAGGCCATTCAGCGAGCCGTCAACAAGGGTGTGGCCTTTGCCGTTGCCGCCGGCAACTCGGGGAACGATGCGTCCAAATACAGCCCGGCCGCCTTTGATAACGTCATGAGCGTCAGCGCCCTGGCCGACTTCAACGGAGCCGCCGGCGGTGGAGCCGCCCCGACCTACCGGGGCGACCAGGATGACACCCTGGCCTATTTCAGCAACCGGGGCGGCGTTGTTGATATCGCCGCACCCGGTGCCTGTGCATCATCTCGACCATCCCGATCGAATGGCGAGGCCATTTCGGCACCCTGAATGGCACGTCCATGTCCAGCCCGCATGTGGCCGAAGCCCTGGCCCTGCTGGCGAGCGTGAACAAACCCGGCAATGCCGCTCAGGTTCAGGCCCTGTACAACACCTTGAAAGCCAACGGCAGCAGCGCCTGGACGGATGACTCTGGCGACGGCTTCAAGGAACCGCTGCTCGACCTGCTCAACGTCAACGTGTTCGCGCCCAGAATGATTGCCGGCGCTGGCACAGCCCGGCAACACCCAATTCGCCCCCCAAGGTGCAAATCACCAGCCCGAAGAGCGGGGCCAAGGTCGTCGCCGGAACCAGGCTGAACTTCACCGGCGCAGCCACCGATGCCGAGGACGGCAGCCTGACCGCCGGCATCACCTGGATCTCCAATCTGCACGGTGAGATCGGCCATGGCGGTTCATTCAGTACATCCGGACTCAAGGTCGGCGCCCACACCATCACCGCCCTGGTGAACGATTCCAGGGGGGGGGCGACCGCCAGCACCAGCGTAAAGGTTACCATTGTACCAAAAATGAAAATGGTAGCCCGGGCTTTCAAGTCGGGGGCCAAGCAGTATAGCGCCCTGCGTTGGAGTCAGGCTACCTCGAGCGCTGTGGACCTGTACCGGAACGACAAAATATTCCGACGCGTGAAAACCCGGGCCATTGGTTCCTTTAGCGATGGTCCGGTGAGCGGCAGCCTTCGCTCGGTAACTTACAAGGTGTGCGTTTACGGCAACAGCGGCATGTGCTCCAACCAGGTTACGGTCCGCTGGAGATGATGGCCGGGTACATACTTGGCAGGTTTGTGCAGCGGCCCCGCACTCCTTGATCATGTCCCGGTCGGATACACCCTTACGGTCTGACCGGAATCAGCCTTCGGCTTCCTTGGTCGCGGCCTTTCGCCCCGCCCCACCCATCAGATTGCTGATCATGTCCAGAGGTACCGGGAAGACCAGGGTGGACGTCTTGTCGCCGGCTACCTGGGTCAGGGTTTGGAGGTATCTGAGTTGCATGGCTGCCGGTTCCCGCGACAGCATCTCCGCAGCCTCCAGCAGCGCCTGGGCGGCCTGCTTTTCGCCCTCGGCGTGGATCACCTTGGCTCGCCGCTCGCGCTCCGCCTCGGCCTGGCGGGCAATGGCACGAATCATATTCTCGTTAAGATCGATGTGCTTGATCTCGACATTGCTCACCTTGATGCCCCAACTGTCCGTCTGGGCGTCGAGGATCTGCTGCACATCCAGATTGAGCCGTTCACGCTCGACCAGCATTTCATCCAATTCGTGCTTGCCGAGCACCGCCCGCAGGGTGGTCTGGGCCAGCTGACTAGAGGCCATGTAGTAGTTTTCAACCTTGATGATCGCTTTTTCTGGATCGACCACCCGGAAGAAGACAATGGCGTTGACCTTGACCGAGACGTTGTCGCGGGAGATCACATCCTGCGGCGGCACGTCCATGGTGACCACGCGCAGATCCACCTTGACGATCTGCTGGATGCCGGGCACCACGATCACCAGCCCAGGACCCTTGACCTTCCAGAAGCGGCCAAGGAGAAAGATCACGCCCCGCTCGTACTCCCGCAGGATCTTGATGGAAGAGAAGGCAATCAGGGCGAGCACAATCGCCAGGGGGGCGAAACCAAGTTGCAGATCAAACATTGTGGGCCTCCAGGAGGTTAGGTGTCCGTAACAGTGGAGACGTGAACGGTCAGGCCGTCTATGCGGTCGATCCGCACCGCCTCGCCGACGTGCAGGGGGGCATCCGTCATCGCCCGCCAGCGTTCGCCGTCCGCCAGCACCCACCAGTGACCGTCTTCGGCCTGCCCGATGACGGTGGCGGACATGCCGGCCATGGCTTCGCGGCCGCTTACCAGCGGGCGGCGGCGACTGCGGGCGGCAAAACTGCCGATGCCAAGCAGAATGGCGGCGCTGGCCAGAGCCAGGCCGATGATCAGACCCAGCGGAATGCCGAATCCCGGGGTTTCGGTGTCGATCAGGAACAGTCCGCCGACAATGAAGGCGATGATGCCCCCGACCCCTAGCGCTCCAAAGCTGGGCAAGAAGGCCTCCGCCAGCATCAGGACCGAGCCGACGATCACCAGCAGTACCCCGGCCCAGTTGACCGGAAGCAGTTGGAAAGCGTACAGGGCGATCAGCAGCGAGATGGTCCCGGCCACCCCGGGTACGCCGAATCCCGGCGAGGTGAACTCATGGAACAGCCCGTAGATGCCGATCAGCATCAGTATCAGGGCGACCTGGGGATGGGCTACCGCGGCCAGGATCCGGTTCCGCCAGTCCGGTTCGAGCCGTTCCACCGCCCCGCCGGTCGTTGCCAGCACGGCCTTTCCCTGCATGAGGGCGACCTCGCGGCCTTCCACCTTGGCAAGCAAATCGGCCAGGTCAACAGCCAGCAGATCAATCACATTGCCGGCCAACGCTTCCTCCGACGACAGGCTGGCCGCCTCGTTCACGGCCCGCACGGCAAACTCGACATTGCGACCGCGAAGCTGCGCCAGGCTGCGAATGTAGGCGGCGGCATCCTCGCGGGACTTGGCGGCCATGGCATCGATAGGGAGCGGCGAATTGCGGGCGCTCCGCTCAGAGGCAGCTGGGGCGGCATTGTCCTTGCTGTTTGTTGCCTTGGGCTGCTCCGGGGCAGGGGCGGGCTGGTGGTCCGAGCTAGTCTTGCCGGGT
>JBGSPP010000092.1:0-2671 GCA_041738515.1 Desulfobulbus sp. | reverse complement strand
AGGCCGCGGTGGCCCCGATCAGCGGCGCACCGCGCACCTCCATCCGGCGGATAGCGGTCATGACCTCTTGCGGATGGTAGAGCCGCTTGACCTCAAACGCAAACGGCAACAGGGTCTGGTCGATAATCTCGACCCCGACTCCATCGGTCGCCAGCCGGATCGACCGGTATGGGATTCCGTTGACCAGCACGCCCGCCCCTCGGATGGTCCGCGGTTTACTGAGCGCTGCCCGGGATCATCGACGGGGCCCAGAAGATGCCGCCCTTCTGCTCCGACTCCTCATAAAAAGCCGGCCCCGACCATTCCTTCTTCTGGTCGATGTACCCTGGCTGCATCACCTTGAGGGTTATCTTGTCGCTGTTTTCCAGCTGCTCCTCGCTGAACTGGTGCACCCCCTGCAACGGCGTGTTGCCGATGTAGATCCACTCCCCCGCGCAGGGCGCGTTTTTGCCGCTCATCTGGTAGACGACATAGGCCCCCTCAGGGGCGGTGTTCACCTTGAAGCGCACCGAGGCGGACTTGTCGCCGCAACCGCCGAGCAGAAGCGCTGCCGCGAGCATGGCGAGCAGGCCGACCATGCCCCGGCCGGCGGCATTCCGATATGCGTAACCCATGGCTACTTCCTCGGCTTCAGTTCAACAAAAATGGGCTGGGCCTCATTCTGGGCATCTTCCCGCGACTCGTGCCGGGTATTCACCCAGAAGGAGGTGATGTCCTCCAGGTACCCGGATTTGCGCATCTGCACAGTGACGTACTGCGGCGCGCCGTCGCTGGTCTCCCAGGTCACCACCACTGGCGAGACCCCGAGCGAGGCGTCATCCTTGAGGTTGATCACCTCGGCGCCGGGCGGGTCGGATTCAAACTTCACCGCGCCGTACATCGTTTTTTTCGCGCATCCCGAGGCGCCCAGCAGGGCGGCAAGGCAGAGCAGCAGAAGGGTGAAACGGCCAATGGTCTGAAACTGCATTCTATACCTCCTGGTTAATATTACCGAATACAAGTGACAGGGGGCAGCGGCCTGCGTTGCCGCAAGCGGTCGCCGGTTGTGGCCCCTGTTTTCGATCACGCCGGAAAATTTGCCGCAATCCCGCAACTAAAGAGCGGTCAGGCTGATATTTGCCTACTCAGGGACACTACCTAACCAGTCGGGAACGGGTCAAGACAAATTTTCCTGCCCGAGTCGAGGGGGCGTGGTTTTCGGGTCTGCGTGGAGGTGTGGGTGAAGAAAATGGAAATTATGCGCCGGTTGCTGGATTTTTATTTTCCGCTCTGCTATAACCCTTGGGAATCAGTCAGTTCCGGCCGGGCGCCCCCGGCTAACTTTTCGCCGGGCTACCATGACCAACCCGCTCGACACCCTGAACAACCTCAAGGTCTCCGGCAATCTGCCGAGCATGCCCCAGGTGCTGGTGCAGCTGATCGACAGTTGCCACAATCCGGAGATCCAGATGCAGGCCATCGCCCGCATCGTCGACAAGGACGCGGCCATCAGCGCCAAGATCCTGCAGCTGGTCAACAGTTCCTTCATCGGCGCCCGCAGGGCCTTCAATAATCTAGAGCAGGCGGTCGTCTACCTGGGGGTCGATGCGGTCCGGAACTTGGCCATCAGCGTTTCGGTGCAGCAGATCTTCCGTCGGGTGGAAACCAACGGCCTGCTCTCCATCGACCGGTTCTGGCACCATTCCACCCTGGCCGCGTTGCTCGCCCGCAATATCGCCGCGGCCGTCGGCCATGCCGACGCTTCCGAGGCCTACCTGGCCGGGCTGCTGCACGACATCGGCAAGCTGCTCCTGTGGATGGCTTTTCCCGGCAAGTACGCCCCCCTGCTGCTCAAGGGGGTGCGCTGTCATAGCGGCCGGCTCACCTTCCTCGAGGAGGAGAAGCTGCACATCAACCACTGCGAGGCAGGGGCCTGGCTCTGCGGGCAATGGCGGCTGCCGGCCTTCCTTGCCGACGCCCTGCGCTACCATCACCACCCGGTGGACGAGGTGGCCCAGGCCCTGCCGCTGACCAGAATCGTCAGCCTCTGCGATCTGCTCGCCCATGGCGAGGCCGGCGATCCGGAATGCCTGGCCGTGGCCGATCGCTTCTTCCGCCTGGCCCCGTCCCAGGTCGAGCAGCTCTTCGACGGGGTCGAGGACCAGGTCGAACGGATCGCGGCCGAACTGGGGATCCGCATCCCCCGCAACGCCCGCACCTCTCATGATCTGGAGCCCGAGGGCGAGGAGGTGCACAAGGAGATTTCGCTTGGCCTGATCAACCGGGTCCGCGACATCAGCCAGTTGAGCGGCCTGCTGGACAACCTCTTGCGGGCCGAGAGCCTGGACCGGATCGTGGCAGCCGTGGAGCAGGGGCTGAAGATCCTGTTCAACGAGGATGCCTGCCTGCTCCTGATTCCCGAAGGCACGGGCGAGACGCTGCGCTGCCTGGTTTCACCCGACAACAAGCTGGCGCGCGAGGTCCAGGGGCTGACCTTCACCCCGGAGCACCTGGGCGCCAGCCTGGCCGGCCAGGCGCTGCGCCAAGGAAGGATGACCCATTCCTTCGGCGATGGCGCCGCGACAGGCAAGCCGCCCAAAAACCTGCTCGACGCCCAGTTGCTTCGCCTCCTGGGCACGGAAGGGATGGCGGCCCTGCCACTTCTCTGCGGGGAAGAGAGCCAGGGGCTCCT
>JBGSPP010000090.1:0-6973 GCA_041738515.1 Desulfobulbus sp. | reverse complement strand
CAGCCGGGGCTGGTGATGTAGCTGACGTTTTCAACGAAGCGGCGTTTTTCGTGGACCATGATGAACACCGTCCGCCTGGCGAACGAGTTGATGTCCGGGTTGCCGCCACTGCCGGTGAGGCGCAGTTCCGGCTCAAGATAGTTGCCGATGCAGGTGGTGTTGACGTTGCCGTAGCGGTCGATCTCCGCCCCCCCGAGGTAGCCCAGATCGACGTAGCCGCGCTGGGCGATGGAAAAGGCGTCGAACAGGCCGGACGAGCGCGAGGCCCCGGACTCGCAGCGGGCGTCGCCCACCGAGGTCGGCAGTTCGGGAGGCCGTCCGTCCAAGGTGCCGGCCTCGAAGATCAGCTTCAGGTTGGGGGCGTGCGTCTTCTGGGCCAGCATGATGGCCACCATGGGCAGGCCAGTGCCGGCAAAGACGATCTCGTTGTCCTGGACCTCCCGCGAGGCTGCGCAGCAGAGCAGGTCGGCCAGGTTGTATTCCTCGGGCGATGCATACGTGCTCATTGTTATGTTCCTCCCTTCTATTTGCGGGGACGGTAATTGAGGGCGGTGTTGGCGCGCAGGTTCAGCATCCGCGGCCAGCCGAGCTTCTCCAGGTAGCCGAAGTGATCGAGCCCGAAGATCCACTCCCTGGCAAACTCGTCAAAGCCCTCCTGGGTACGGGTCCGGCCGTAGAAATCCTTGAGAAAGGCGCCATCGACGTCGTATTTGCCGAACATGCCGGTAGGGTGCGCCCCAAACGGGCATTCCAGGATGTAATCGACCTCGAAGGTGGGGATGGTGTTCTGGTCGGCGTGGCGGCGCAGGTACTCCTCGGGCACGATCTCCTCGGCCATGACGATGGTGATGTCCGCGGCCCGGGCGACTTCGGGGTCGGAGTAGATCTGGCCGCCAACCCGCACCGTGCCTTCCTCGCCCACCTGCTGGACGCAGAGGATGGCCACATCCACCTTGGCCGCCGGGATCAGGACCTGAGCTCCGGCGCCGAAGAAGGGATCGTCGGCAAAGAGGTACTTGTGCCTGGCGATCCGCAGCCCGTCACGTTTGCCGGCCTTGCCCAGGATGTCGAAATCCGGGTTATGGATGTCGGTGCCCAGCGAAGTCTGGGTGACTGCGTAGGGTGCGCCCTGGGCGGCAGCCGCGAACCGGAATAGCATCTCGGCGTGGCTGTAGTCCTCGACCAGGATTTCCTTCTTGCCCACCCGCCGTGACAGGTTGGCCCCGTACTTGCCGTACAATTCATGTCCGACCCAGCAGGATTCCCAGATGTCGACGCAGCCGGCGCCGACCAGGAACTCGGTCTGGGGGCCGCCGTTGACCTCGATCAGGTGCAGGCCGCGGCGCTGCTGGCGGATCAGCTCAAAGACCACGGCAAAGGGTCGACGCCAGATGGTGAAACCGGAAAAGGTCAGGCTCGAGCCATCCTTGACGATCTCGGCCGCCTGCTGCAGGGTGATGCGTTTGCCACTGCTCATGTATTCCTCCTTTCGGTTCAGGCCGAAACGGACCGGAGAATCTCGCGGGCGATGATCACTCGCTGAATCTCGCTGGTCCCTTCGTAGATGGTGGTGATGCGGGCATCGCGGACATAGCGTTCAATGGGGAAATCCCTGGTGTAGCCATAGCCGCCCAAGATCTGCAGGGCATTGTAGCAGGCCCGGTTGGCGCTCTCAGTGGCGTACAGCTTGGCCATGGAGGCTTCCTTGGCAAAGGGGCGGCCCTGTTCCTTGCGGAAGGCGGCGTTCATCAGCAGCAGACGGGCCGCTTCCAGTTCGGTGCTGGAATCGGCGATCATCCATTGGATCGCCTGGAAATTGCTGATCTTCTGGTTGAACTGCACCCGCTCGCTGGCATAGCGGACGGCATGGTCCATGGCGGCCAGGCCAATGCCCAGACCCAGCGAACCGATGCCGATGCGGCCGCCGGCCAGTTCGGCTACGGCGATGCGGAAGCCGTCGTTGGGGTTGCCCATCATGGCCAAGGCCGGGATGCGGCAGTTGTCAAAGACCAGCTCGTTGGTGGCCGAGGCGTGCTGGCCCATCTTCTGTTCTTCCTTGCCAATGGCAAGCCCGGGCGTTCCGGCTTCGACGAGGAAGCAGCTGATGCCCTTGCCCCTGGGCGCCTCCCTGTCGGTCACGGCCCAGACCACGAACACCCCGGCGTAAGGGGCGCTGGTGATGAAGATCTTGGATCCATTGAGTACGTAGCTGTCACCGGCCCTGGTCGCGGTGGTGCACATGCCCGACGGATCGGAGCCGGCGCAGTTCTCGGTGAGGGCGAAACTGCCGGCGGCATATTCGCCAGAGCAGATCCTGGGGATGTAGGTCTGCTTTTGCTCTTCCGTGCCGATGGCCTGGATGACCTCGCAGACCATGTTGTTGACCGAAACCGTGACCGCGGTGGAGGCGCAGGCCCGGGCAATCTCGGTCATAGCCACGCTGAAGGCGACCACTCCGGTCTCGGAGCCGCCGTAGGCCTCACGCACATTCAGGCCCATGAAACCGAGCTCGGCCAACTTCTTCAGATTGGCGAGCAGGGTGGGGCGGTCCTTTTCCGCATCGAGCTTTGCCGCCACCGGTTCGAGTTCCGCCCGGGCAAAGTCACGGGCCGTTTCCTGAATCAGTTTCTGTTCTTCGTTTAAATCCAAGTGCATGCCTGTCTCCTTCGCGCCTCGGCGCGGATCCGGATCGAAGGCCAGCGCCAAGCTGCCGGCACCTGTCACGATCCTCTGATGCCCCTTGCCCCAGGGCAATCGCCCGGTTTACCGTTTGACGATCATGGCCACGGCCTCGCCGCCGCCGAGGCAGAGCGAAACCAGCCCGCGACGTTTCTCCTGGCGGATCATCTCGTGCAGCAGGGTGACCAGCAAGCGGCAGCCGCTGGCGCCGATGGGATGGCCCAGAGCGACGCTGCCGCCATTGACGTTGACCCTGGCCGGATCGAGTTCCAGCACCTTGAGCGCGGCCACGGTGGAGCCACTGAAGGCCTCGTTGATCTCGTAGAGGTCGATGTCGTCGCGGGAGATCCCTTCCTTGGCCAGGCACTTGGGCACGGCCCAGATCGGTGCCACCAGCACGTACTTCATGTCAATGCCGTAGGAGGCCTGGGCACCGATGGTGGCCATGATGGTGCACCCAAGGGCCTCGGCTTTTTCCCTGCTCATGACCACCACTGCGGCGGCGCCGTCGCTGATGATCGAGGCGTTGCCGGCGGTGGTGACGCCCTCCTTCTTGAAGGCCGGCTTCATCTTGGCCAACTGCTCGTAGCTGGTCGGCTGGGGGCATTCATCCTGACCAAACACCTTGGGTTCACCCTTGCGCTGGGGGATTTCCACCGGCACGATCTCCTGCTCGAACCGGCCCGCATCCTGGGCGGCCAGGGTGCGGCGGTAGGATTCGGCGGCATAGCGGTCCTGCTCCTCCCGGGTCACCTGATAACGCTCGGAGCAGAGCTCATTGGAGATGCCCATGTGAAAGTCGTTGACCTGGTCCCAGAGACCGTCGTGGAGCATGTGATCAAACAGGGTGTCATGGCCCATGCGGACGCCAAAGCGCGCTTTTTTCAGGAAATAGGGGGCCATGCTCATGTTCTCCATGCCGCCGGCCACCACCACCTCGGCGTCGCCGCACTGCACCGCCTGGGCGGCGAGCATGACCGCTTTCAGGCCGGAGCCGCAGACCTTGTTGATGGTCAGTGCCTCGACCTCCCAGGGCAGACCGGCCTGCACCACAGCCTGCTTGGCCGGGTTCTGGCCATAACCGCAGGGCAGGACCATGCCCATGATCACCTCGTTGACCTCTTCGGCGGGTATCCCGGCCCGGAGGATTGCCTCCTTGATGGCAATGGCGCCCAGGGCGGTGGCGCCCACGGAGGCCAGGGCGCCGTTGAAACCGCCGAGCGGGGTCCGTACCGCGCTGACTATCACTGCATCTCGCATGGTATTCTCCTTGTTCCGATGATCCTGTTCTGCCTGCCGGAGGGGTGGGACGATTGGGTCGCAACTGGGGGCCAGGCTCCTTGTCAACAGCATTTTGTCATATTGGATTTCCAGGTGTTGCGAAACAGTTTTGTTCGTGTGCCTTCATTTTGGTGGGTCAATGGGGGGCGAACTGTTCCTGTTGACGTTCACTCTATGGTCAGTGGGAGAGCGCACACCCCGACAGCAAGGAGTTCGGCTTTCCGTGCGAGGAAAGCGGGCTGAACTCCCTGCGAATCAATACCTCGGGATGGTCAAGCAGACGGGGAGGTGGCAGAAGCGACCAGCAGACCTTACAGCAGGCAATGCCTTGCTGGACAAGATTGTTTTGTGGGTGGGAAGGGGGGCAATCGGGAAGATGAGGAAAAGGTTGACCGAAGGGAACAGGGGAGAAGCCTGCGGGGAAAGGCGACTGTTGCTCTCGCTTGCATCCAAGGCGGTAAACAAGGGCAAGCCAATCTCTCCCTGCCAGACCTGAAGGCCGGCAAGCCTTCAGGCAGGGACAAGGCAACACCTCCCGGTTCTCGCCCGGAGGAGCTGACAACAGGATTACTAGAGTCGTGCTCTCGGCCGCGACGGGCGTTGGTTCACTGGGACGGGTTGTCCAATTCCGATCTGGGTGGCCTGCCGAGATTCCATGGCCACACCTTCCGTTTCCCGGCCCAGCAGGTCGGCGCAGTGAAAGAACACGTACCAGTCACTGCGCATTTGCTGCGGCCCCGGTCGATCGGCCTGCGCCTGATCGTGGGGAGGAAGGCGAGAGTGGATGTACTTCCCGGCCTTGACAGCCAGGTGGGTCGCGCTGATCGAGGCGATCAGGCCAACAATGAGCAGTCCGGGTTCCATGATGACCTCCAAAAGGCATGGATGGACAAGGGGTTCGCCTGGGCGGGGGCGCGTTGCCCCCGGCTTCCCTGACGCACAATTTCAGGTTTTTTTCACCACCAGGGTCGGCAGCGCCGACAACGAGGCAACGCGTTCGACCACGCTGCCCATGAGGATGTCGCCGAGCGCGGTCCGGCCGTAGGTGCCAAGCACGATCAAATCAATCTGTTTTTCCTCGCTGTATTTGACGATGGTGGCATAAGGAGAGCCTTCGCGGATCTCGGTCACCACCCGCACTCCCAACCGCTCGCCTTGGCCGGCCAGGGTCTGGAGGGGCGTGAAGCTTTTCTTTTCCGCCTCCTTGACCACCCCGTAGAGCATGGTCCGTTCCAGGGGGATGTCGAGCACGGTCAGGGCATGCACCTCGCCCCCAAAGACCGCGGCCAGATCCAGCGCCCGCTGCCCGGCCTCCATGCTGTAGCGTGAGCCGTCTATGCCCACCAGGATGCGGGTGAAATTGACCTCTGAGTGTTCCGGAATCATGAGCACGTCGCAGGGGCTGTAGCCGATGACGCTGGCTGCGGTCCTGCCGAGCAGCACCCGCGCGATCAGGGAACGCTTCGGATACCCGATAAGCACCAGGCCGGCGTGCTCCTCTTCGGCCACCCGCACAATCTCCTCCACCGGATCGCCGACCGTGTGGATCGCCTCCACTGTCAGCCCCTTGTCGGCAGCAGCCTGTTTCATCTCCTCCAGACAGCGGGTGAAGGGTTCGCTCAACTGTGCATCGGCATTGGCGATCTTCCACCGGTGCATGTTGCCCTCATACCGGGGCGTCACCGTGACGGCAATCAACCGCGCCTTGAGGAACTGGGCCAGGCGAAGGGCCTCGCGAAAGGCGGCCCTGCTTGCACTGCCGGGATCAACGGCAACAAGGATAGTGGCGATAGCGGTTGGCATGCGAGCCTCCTCGGGTCAGGTCAGGCGTTCATGGAAGCCAGTTTTTCAAGCCGCCTGGCCTTGAACAGACTGGAGAGGATGATCGTCGCCCCGACCAGGAGGGCAAAGCACATGATAGCAAAACTGGTCTTGGTCATCAGGCCGACGATGGTCTCGTTGAGGCTGATCAGCCGCAGCTCGTTGAGATACTTGGGCAGGGCAAAGAAGCGGCTGACCGCGACGATCAGCATGATCGTGGCCATGACGTACTTGATCATGTACTCCTTGACGTAGGTGGTGCCGATGGCGCCCAGCTGCACGCCAAACAAGGATCCCGCCAGGATGAGCATGACCAGGCGGATGTCGACCATGCCGTAGTAGGCCCAGATCAGGGTGCCGCCCAGGCCCATGACAAAGGCGATGACAAGTTCGGTGGCCGAGGCGACGATGCTGGTGGCGCCGATAATGTACATCAGGCCCGGGACGCCGATGAACCCGCCCACGGCGATGGTGGCCGCGAGCATTCCCGTGGCGATGGCAACCGGCACCAGGAACCACATGCTGATGCGCAGGTTGGCGGTCTTGAAGCTGAGCATGGGCCAGAGTTCGATCTGCTGCAGTCGTTTCGCAAGCGAGGTGACGCTTTCGGCCTCGGAGCCGGAACGCTTCATTTTGATGGCGTCGCGCATGACAAAGGAGCCGACAATCACCAGCACGAGCACGAAGATGATGCTGACGTAGAGATTCGACCCGGCCTGCCCCCACTTGTCGAGGATATGCTTCTGGATCATGATGCCGACCTGGACCCCGATCTCGGCGAACAGGCCCATGATCAATCCCAGCTTGATATCAACCTGGCCGTACCGGTAGCGCTTGATCGCCCCGACCAGGGCCTTGGGGAACTTGTGGCACATATTGCTGGCCACGGCCACGGTGCCGGGCACGCCCAGGCTCATCATGCCCGGGGTGAGAACAAAGGCGCCGCCGCTGCCGATGAATCCGCTGACCAGCCCGCCGATGAAGCCGACCAGAAAGAGGAAGATGATGCTGTACGCGTTGAGGTCGATAAACTGGATCACTTCATTCACTGGCCCGTGCATTGTTCGCTCCTTTCTGGTTGTTGGGCGCCATATTCCATCTTGCGGATCGGGGCGGCCGAACCGATCGGCCGCCGGTCGTTTCAGGCATTGAGCTGCGCCCGGGGCCTAGTGTCCGGCCGCGGCGCAACCAC
>JBGSPP010000024.1:0-6527 GCA_041738515.1 Desulfobulbus sp. | reverse complement strand
AGCGGCGCGGAAGTGCCACCGGCACAGACGCCGGCCGCCTCCCTCCAGGACGCTCGACGCGGTTCGGAGGAGGAGGCCATCCGGGCGGCGCTGGCGCGCAACAACTTCCATCGCCTGGCCACCGCCAGGGAACTGGGCATGCACAAAAGCACCCTGTTTCGCAAGTTGAAAAAATATAACATCGAACTCCCCGACACCGATGGTCGCAGCCTGAGGCCATCCGGCCTTGGGTCGCATTAACGCAACCCTGTAGGGTCGCGCATCGTCGCTTTACGCGATCATGTGCGACCGTGTCGCCTCGCCATCAGATACGGCTGCCTGGTCGTAATCCACCGTATATTGCCCTGTTATCCTCTATTCTATTTCTCTCGCCACGCGTGGCACGCCCTTTGCTTCCCTGTTCCTATGAACGGGCAGGAGACGAGACGCACCATTGCAGTCACGGTCTGGGGTCAGCGGGTATCGCCGGTCTTCGACGCGGCCGGAACCATGCTCATCGCCGAGATTGAGGGCGGCGCCCTGATCGGCAGCACCAGTCTTGCCTTTGATCCCCAGCGTCCCTTGGAACTGTTGCGCGTACTGCGTGACCGCCGGGTGACCTGCCTGATCTGCGGCGCCATCTCCGAAGAGCCGGCGGCCCTGTTTGAGGCCGCGGATTTGGAGTTGATCCCTTTTGTCGCTGGCAATGTTCAGCGGGTGCTGGAAACGGTGCTGGAGGGAGACGCTCTCGGCGGCGAGTTCAGGATGCCGGGATGCGGCAAGACCGTCTGCTGCCGGGGCCGGATCAGAAGTGGGTGCGAGCGAGCAGCAGCAAATCCTTCCGGATCAAGAGCCTGTCGGAGCAAGCATGCCGGGGTGCCGGGAAGAGACCATAGGGCCGAAGAACCGACCGATGCCGCCGCTGTGGCGGCCACCGGGAACGAACGCTCGCCGAGTTGAGCGAGCAATATACCAAGACACGTACTGAGAGGTATGATCATGCCAGCAAGAGACGGAAAAGGGCCTTTGGGTAACGGACCGGCCGGTCGCGGACGCGGCGGATGCCTGCCGAACGACGTCAGCAACGACACAACCACAACGACAACGCCTGATCCGCGGCCGACGCCGGCAGGAAAGGGACGGGGCAAGGGGATGGGCAACTGCGGCCAGGGCGGCGCGGGACGCGGTGGACGCGGCGGCCAGGGGCAGAACCGGGGCGACCGCTGAGTCTCTGCCGTATCCATGCCCGCATCATTGCCAACACATGGCCGCCTTGCTCGCCGCGGGCGGCCTTATCATGGAGAGTACGCTTGAAGATTGTTTTTGTGGCCAAGGATTTTTCCCGATTTGCTCGGATTGTAGCCCGTTTACGGAGCGAACAGGACGTAGAGATGGCGCCGGCGGCCACTGGCGCGGCCGGGCTGGTCTTGCTGCAGGGCAGGACCATGGATCTGGTGATCGTCGATGAGCAGTTGGACGACATGAGCGGCATCGAGTTTGTCAGCCAACTGGTCAAGGTCAACCCGCTGGTCAACACGGCCATTGTCGGTTCGCTTCCGGACGAGGAGTTTCACGAGGCCACTGAAGGGCTGGGCGTGCTCATGCAGTTGCCGCCACATCCGGATGAGGGCGCTGCCGAGGCGTTGCTGGCGGTACTCGCCAGGATCACCGGCCTGCTGTTCCCGAATGCCGGTAAGGCGGTCCGGTCATGATTATCAGCATAGCCAGCGGCAAGGGCGGTACCGGCAAGACCACGGTGGCCACCAATTTGGCGCTCGCCCTGGGCAAGGGGGTGGAGTTGCTCGATTGCGACGTTGAAGAGCCCAACGCCCACCTGTTCCTCAAGCCCGAAATGGAACGCGACGAGATCATGACCACCCCTATCCCCCTGGTGGACATGGACAAGTGCAGCCTCTGTCGCAAGTGTTCGGAAATATGCCGCTTTAGTGCCATCACCGTGGTCGGGAACAAGGTATTGGTCTTTCCGGAGCTCTGTCACAGCTGCGGCGGCTGCTTGGTGGTCTGCCCCGAGGGCGCGATCAGCGAGATCGGCCGCGAGTTGGGCACGGTCAGCTTTGGCCGGCGTAACGGCATCGGCTTCATCAACGGACGGCTGCGGGTCGGGGAGGCCATGAGCCCGCCCCTGATCAAGCGGGTCAGGGCCCTGCGCGACCCGGAACGGATCACCCTCATCGACGCCCCGCCGGGAACCTCTTGCCCGGTGATCGCGGCCATGCAGGGCGCCGACTTCATCCTCCTGGTGACCGAGCCGACGCCCTTTGGCCTGCACGATCTTCAACTGGCGGTGGAGGCGGTCAGGCTCCTGGGAATCCCCTGCGGCCTGGTGCTCAACCGGGCCGATATCGGCGACGATCGTGTGCTTGCTTATGCCGACCGCGAACGTGTGCCGGTGCTGATGACAATCCCCTATGACCGGCGGATCGCCGAGGCCTACAGCCGGGGCGAGCTTATGGCCGAGGCCCTGCCCGAGTGGCGGCAGCGGTTTGTCGACCTGTATGGGCGGATAGAATCCATAGTTTGCGAACAGGGGGCGGTGTGATGCGGGAAATCGTCATTGTCAGCGGCAAGGGCGGCACCGGCAAGACCAGCCTGACCGCGGCCTTTGCCGCGCTTGCGGATAACGCCGTGCTCTGCGACGCCGATGTCGATGCGGCGGATCTCCATCTGCTGCTTGCGCCCACGGTCAGGCAACGCACCGACTTCATGGGCGGCAGCAAGGCCGTCATCGATCCGGGCCGTTGCACCGGATGCGCCTACTGCTTGGAGCTGTGCCGGTTTGACGCCATCAGCGACCGGTTCCAGGTGGACGCCATCCGGTGCGAGGGCTGCGGTGTCTGCGTCGATCTCTGCCCGGCCGGGGCCATCGATTTTCCGGTGCAGCGCTGCGGCGAGTGGTACATCTCGGATACCAGATTTGGGCCCATGGTCCACGCCCGTCTGGGCATAGCCGAGGAAAATTCGGGCAAGCTGGTGAGTCTGGTGCGCAGACAAACCCGGGAGTTGGCCGAACAGCAGGGGCACGACCTGATTCTCACCGACGGACCTCCAGGCATCGGTTGCCCGGTGATTGCCGCCATCGGCGGGGCCACCGCCCTGGTAATCGTGGTCGAACCCACGGTCTCCGGTCTCCATGACATGGAGCGGGTGGTCGAGCTGGCTGCCCATTTCAAGGTGCCCGGCATGGTCTGCGTCAACAAGTTCGATCTCAATCTGGCCATGACCGAGGCCATCGAGGCGCTGGCCAGCCGACGCAGGATCACTCCGATCGGCAGAATTCCGTTTGATCCGGCCTTCACCCGGTCCATGGTAGAGGGTCAGACCCTGTTCGAGTACGGCCCGGAGACCGACACCCACCAGGTGGTGCGCCAGGTCTGGGCCAACATTGTCAACTCACCTTCCATGAACCCCTTGGGGATCGTGGATTTTCACACCACCATTCAATAATGAAGGAGTTAGGTCCCATGGTTCGAGTAGCAATCCCCTCCGAGGGTAACGGCGGTCTGGATGGTATGCGGGCAGGCCATTTCGGCCACTGCGACGTATTCACCTGCGTCGATGTCGAGAACGGCCAGATCACCGGCGTCACCATCCTGCCCAACCGTGAGCATGTGCAGGGCGGCTGCATGGTACCGGTCAACCTGCTGGCCGAAGCCGGGGTCAACGCCCTGGTGGTCGGCGGCATCGGCATGCGGCCCCTGATGGGGTTCAAGCAGGTCGGTATTGAGGTCTATCATGACGGCATACGGCCGGAGATCAGGCCGGTGGTCGAGGATTTCCTCGCAGGCAAGCTGCCCCGGATTGCCGACGACCAAGTTTGTGGCGGCGGCCACTGAACAGTGAACACAGGGAGAAACAGCATGAAAGTGGCGGTCACAGCGAAGGGCGTTATGCTGGACAGCGAGATCGATCCCCGCTTCGGCAGGGCTCCGTACATTCTCATTGTCGATACCGAGACCCTGGCCTTCGAGGCGTTGGATAACAGCGACAACGTCAATGCCTTCAAGGGCGCCGGCATCCAGGCGGCGACCATGGTCAGCGACCGGGGCGCGGAGGTCTTGATGACCGGCTACTGCGGCCCCAAGGCCTTTGCCACCCTGGAGGCAGCCGGCGTCAAGGTGGTCAGCGACGTCACCGGCAGGGTGCGCGACGCGGTCGCGATCCTGAAGGCAGGGCAGGTCACCTTCTCCACCGGGGCCAACAAGGAGGCTCACTGGTAGATTGCCGCCAGGCGAAGACCGCGACCTTCGGCCGGACGGACCAGGCGGCGGCTGTGCCGCCCGGTCTGCCCGGCTCTTTCTGGAATTTGAGCAAAAGTTCGTTGTTGTCATTACGAGCAGTAACGTGGTCGGGCATCATGAGCGATTCCGAGAGGTCGCAACCTGGGCCGTCATGACGGAACAGGGGGTTTCCCAGTGTACGGGGATTTTTTTTGTCTGAAAAAGAGACGAGATACATCCTATTAGTTTGATTTAGGTCAGGCGCGACCCTGAACCCATCTGGAGGAGGAACACGCCCATGTGGAGCCTGTTGCAGTTGATCGCTAAAAATCTGGTGCTGGCTATCCCGGCGGCCATGGTACTCGGATTCATCGCCGGTCTGGCCGGCAACGCGGCCTGGTTGAAGAACCTGATCGTGCCCTTCACCTTCCTCATGGTCTACCCCATGATGGTCACCCTGAAGGTGCGGGAAGTGTTCTCCGGCGGCCATGTCCGCGCCCAGCTGATCACCCAGTTGGTCAATTTCGCAGTGGTCCCGTTTCTGGCCTACGCCCTTGGGAGACTCTTCTTTCCCGGGCAGCCCTACATGATGCTTGGCCTGTTGCTTGCAGGCCTGGTACCGACCAGCGGCATGACCATCTCCTGGACCGGCTTTGCCAAGGGCAACGTGGCCGCGGCGGTGAAGATGACGGTGCTGGGCCTGATCCTGGGTTCGCTCCTGACCCCGGTCTACGTCAAGGCGTTGCTGGGGGCGACTGTGACCATCAACATCGGCGCGGTGTTCACCCAGATTGGCCTGATCGTCTTTCTGCCCATGGCGCTGGGGTATGCGACCCAGCGGGCGCTGATCGCCCGACATGGTCAGAAGGTCTTCACCGAACGACTGGGACCGCGTTTTCCGGCTCTGTCAACGCTCGGGGTGCTCGGCATCGTCTTCATCGCCCTGGCCCTCAAGGCCAGGACCATCGTGGCCTCACCCGGGTTGCTGCTGGGGATTTTCCTCCCCCTGCTCCTCATGTATGGGAGTAACTATGTCTTGAGCACCGTGCTGGGCCGGGCGCTGCTGCCCAGGGGCGAGGCCATTGCTATGGTCTACGGCACGGTGATGCGCAACCTCTCCATCGCCCTGGCTGTGGCCATCAACGCCTTTGGCGCTGGCGGTTCGGACGCCGCTCTGGTCGTGGCCCTGGCCTACATCATCCAGGTGCAGTCCGCAGCCTGGTACGTCAAGTTCACCGATCGCCTGTTCGGACCGCCGCCCGCGCCTGCTCCGGTGCCGGCCGTGGGATCGAACCCGTAGGCTGTTTCAGAGCACGTTGTTTCCGGAAGGAGGGACCTATGCTGCCTGTCATCAAACGAATTCTGCATGCCACGGACCTGTCTGAAAGCGCGCGGCTGGCTCTTCACCATGCCGCCTCCATCGCCGAACGATATGGTGCGACATTGACCATTCTCCATGTATTGCCGGACCTGGTGGCATTAATGAGCGAGGAGGCCGGGTTCGATATCGAAACCCACTTTGACCGCGAAACCTGGCAGAACCTCAACACTTCCGGCAAAAACAAGGCCCTGGAAAAGGCGCGGGTCAGGGTGGGCGAGGCGGCAGCCGAATGCCGCGTCGATGGGCCGCGATGTCCGGTGGCCAAGGCAGCAATCAAGATCGAGTACGGCGATCCGGCAAGCTGTATTCTCGCGGAACTGGCCGCCAGTGACTATGACCTGGTGGTCATTGGGGCCCACGGGCGGGGGGCCTTGGCGGACATGCTGCTCGGATCCGTGGCCGGTAAGATCGTGCGCCTGAGCGCCGTGCCGGTGCTGACCGTTCGCCTGTCCAGAGAGCAGGGTGACCGCCCCGGGGGCGAATAGGCCGCGCCTGGATGTCAGGGCGCGGAAGGACCCCGGTCGGCCTGGGTATAACCGGGGCGGGGGCAGGGCATTGTTTCCGGCCGGCAGCCGCAGGACTTGGCGCACGACCAGTTCCGATTTGAGGATGACCTCCCGGCAAGGCATCCTCTTCGCACAGACCACCTGACCAGTTCCACCTCGACAGCCGCCGCGCGGCACAAAAAAGGCCCCTGTGCAATGCACAACGGGGCCTTTTTCTTTGGGCGTCGAACCGCTGGCAGAAAGGGGGCGAGCCTGCAAGTCATTGGACGCACAGGATGGGCCCGAGGCCGGCGGAGAACATCGTTTGAGGCGCTATTGCGCTGGCGCAGGCTGTTTGGGTTCCACCGGAGGCTCCGGCAGTCGCATCGCTTCCGCCGGGGGATTCACCGGAGTTGCCGGCGCGACAGTCGTGCTGCCCTGCGC
>JBGSPP010000331.1:0-44770 GCA_041738515.1 Desulfobulbus sp. | reverse complement strand
AGCAACCCCGGCCCGCACCCCGGCCGCGGCTCCGGCTGCCGCCCAGGCAACGAAGTCAGGCCGCGCCCCGGTTGCCTCCCTGAGCAGGGATCCCTATCTCGCGGCGCTGGTAATCGAGGCTGATTCCGGCAAGGTTCTGTTCGAGGACAACGCCGACGGCAAGGTCTATCCGGCCAGCGTCCTCAAGCTGATGGACTTGTACGTCATTCTCGACCGGATCGAGAAGGGTGAACTGCGGCTGGACGACATGGTCCAGGTGACGCCCGAGGCCTTCAAGACCGGCGGCTCCCAGGTCTACCTCGATCCCAAGGAGCAGTTTTCGGTGGAGGAGTTGCTCTACGCCCTGATGGTGCAGTCGGCCAACGACGCGGCAGTTGCCCTGGCGACCCACGTCGCCGGCTCCAAGGAGGGCTTCGTCGCCTTGATGAACCAGAAGGAGCAGGAATTGGGGATGACCAATTCCACCTTCCATTCCGTCCACGGCCTGCCGCCATCCGTGGGCCAGCAACCGGACTTGACCACAGCCCGTGACCTGGCCATTCTCTGCCGCGCGCTGGCGCAGAAGCCGGAAACTTTCAAGTACACCGGCACCCAGAGTCGAGGCTTCCGCGACGAGAAGTTCGTTATGCACAACCACAACAAGCTGCTCGGACAGGTGGCCGGCTGTGACGGATTCAAGACCGGCTACTACCAGGCGGCCGGTTTCTCCATCGCCGCCACGGCCAAGAAGGGCGGGGTGCGGATCATCACCCTGGTCATGGGCAGCAAGGATCGCAAGATACGCGATGCCAAGGCCGCCGAACTCTTGGCCAAGGGCTTCACCATCGTGCCGCCCAAACCCGAACTGGTGACGGCCGAGGCCCAGCAGGCGGCGCAGCAGGCAGCCGAGCAGAAGCAACAGGTGCAGCCGCCGACTACCCCGCCCAGCCCGACCCAGACGGCCACGGTTCAACAGCCCGAGGCCAGCACACCCGCAGTGGTCGCCGGCGCGGCGCAGCCGCCCGCACCCGGATCAAAGGCCAAAGGTAAGAGCTGGGGCCCATTCTTTGTCGGCCTGGGCGTGGGCTTTGCCCTTTTTCTCATCGCCTTCGTCGCCGCCGGCATCTGGATGAAAAAACGCGGCCAGAGTAAAGCCAAATACGGCCGGCGCTCGTGAGTTTGTGGCATTGCCTCTTCGAACTAGTTGAAGAGTTTATTTTTTTCGGAGCGAGAAATGGTTCCTTTTTGCTAGACAGGCTTCGCTCACCATGCCTGTTGAGCAATTTGTATGAAAGAAAACTGACACCTTTTTTCGTTAGGTAGCGAGTCCAACCAACACAGAGATAAACAAAACCCCCGATGACCGATCCTGGTCATCGGGGGTTTTGTTATTATCACCTCTGACGTTGAGCTACTCAGTACCCATACCCGCCGAGGTCGTTGTGGCGGCTCTCACCGGCCGAGGTGACCAGGACCGCTGCCTGGCCGGGCAGGGGGCACTTATGTTCGCAGATGCCGCAGCCGATGCACAACTCCTCGACCACAAAAGGTTGCCGGACCTGGACAAGCTCGCCGCGCTGGTTTGCCATGGTCACTTCCCGGAACTTGATGGCCTTGTCCGGGGTGGGGCAGTGCTCCTCGCAGACGATGCAGGGGGTGCCGGCGTAGGGCAGGCAGCGGTTTTTGTCGAAATGGACAAGGCCTATAACGGTTTGGTGCTTTGCCTCCCGGGTCAAACGCCTGATCGCCCCGGAGGGGCAGACCTGGCCGCAGAGGGTGCAGTTGTACTCGCAGTACCCGATCCGGCCGACCAGTCTGGGCGTAAAGACGCCTTCCAGGCCGGCCTCGAGCCAGGATGCGTGCAGGGCGTTGCCGATGCAGACTTTCATGCACTCGCCGCAGCGCACGCACTGGCCGAGGAAGTCCTGCTCCGACAGAGCTCCGGGGGGGCGGATGAGCCGGGGTTCGGCGTGGCGGGCCAGCGGCCGCGAGGGCAGAACCAATGGCGCCAGCGCCCCGGCAGTCAGCGAGGCGAGTACGGTCCGCCGCGTCACATTCAGCGGCTGCGCTGCCATGCTGGTAGCCGCGCTGCGCAACCGATAGTGGATGCGGTTGCGGGGGCAGAGCGTCTGGCAGTCCAGGCAGAGGATACACTCGCCGGCATCGATGGCCCGGTTCCCGTCGATGGCTCCCATCCGGCAGAGGTTGCGGCAGAGGCGGCACTGGCCGCAATCCTCCGAGCCGCCCATCAGCCGGAACAGGGACACCCGGGCGCAGAGCGCGAGCAGCGCTCCCAGCGGGCAGACCTTGCGGCAGAAGAAGCGGCTCTCCACCCGACTCAGTCCCAGTGCCGCCAGGAGCAGCAGCAGGGAGAGCACGGACAACTCGTAGACCTTGGCGCTAAAGGGCAGCAGTCCCTTCTTGAGCAAGGTGTAGACCGGTTCGGTGAGCGCGTTGGCCCAGGCCGGCAGGTGCTGGTAGGTCCAGGTGAAGAGGGTGGTGACAGCGTGGTCAAGGCCGGGTTGGACCGCAAAGGTAAAACCCCGCACCAGCAGTGAGAAGGGGTCGAGATACCCGGCCAGGGGCAGGCCAAAGAGCGAGGCTGCCAGGAGGAAGAACAGCAGCAGATATTTGAGGTGCCGGCGACCCGGCTCGGGGCTTCCGCCGGGGCGACCGAACAGCAGGCGGCAGGCGTCAATGAGCGTGCCCATGGGACAGACCCAACCGCAGAAGAAGCGGCCGAAGAGCAGGGTGAGCAGTACAGTGGCCTGGGCCGGCAGCATCTGCGCAACCACGGCCCTGGCCGCCAAGGTGGCGGCCAGGGCGAGGAAGGGATCGATGCGAAAGAGCAGGTTGACCGCCCAGTTCAGCGCATCCGTGCCGCCGTAGTCGGTCTTGATGAAAAGCACGAGAAACAGGGCGAAAAACAAACCCTGGCCGATGCGTCGCCAACTCGACGGCGAAAGCAGTGCGCCGCGCCGGGCCATCAGGCGTTCAGCACCTGGATGCGGTTCAGGTCCATTTCACCTAGGCCCAGGGCATGGGCCGCCGCGATGGCGTCGATATCGCCGGGCTGCAGGCCAAATAGAGTGGTGGCATAGGCATCGGCAGCCACCGGATCAATCGAGGCGATCAGGGTGTCGGTCCTGCGCACATCCTTGAGGTCGCCGCCCTGGGGGCCGTTGCGCAGGAGGATGCGGGTGGCGTCGATCAGGGTCAGCTTGGGCCTGAGTACGGTGGCCAGGTCAGCCAGGCTCTGGCCCAGGTTCTGGTGCAGCCGGCCGCGGTTGCCGCCGATCACCCCCATGGCGTTCTTCAGTCCCAGCGTCAGGCCGGACAGGCCGTGGTGCTTGGCCACCGGCACATTGATGTAGCAGTCGCAGTCGAGCGCATCCTTGTAGATCTCCCAGCGGGTCAGGGCCTTGCCCCGGCTGATCTCCACCGGTACGAACTTGCGCTGGTCGATGTGCTCAATGCGGGCCCGGTCGTCTTTGAGCGACCGGACCGCCTCCTCGATGCCGCTGTTGGCATAGCAGCGGCGCTCTTCGTTGCAGGTTCGGTCGAACACCAGCACCTGTTTGGCCCCGGCCTCGAGCGCCTGGGCTACCACGGTTCTGACCACCAGGGGATGGGTGTTGGCAGCCTGGTCCGGACTGCGGTCCCAGCCGATGTTCGGCTTGACCACCACCCGGTCGCCGGGCTTGACGAACTGGCCCATGCCGCCCAGCGGCGCCAGCACCTTGGCGACCAGTTGCTGGTAGTCCTCACCTCTGGCCAGGCTGATCCGGGTTGCTGGTTGCTCGGCGGCCAGCGCTGGAGGCAGGATGGTGAAACGGGGAATGGTCAGGCCTGCCCCAGCTGACCAGAGTAAAACCTCGCGGAGGAATCGGCGTCTGTCCATGGCGTTCTCCCTGGATGGCGATGCGCCCGAGAGGCAAGTGGGCTGTCGGTCACATCCTTGATTATCTGGTAAACAATACCTTGTGCGCACCGGAAAAACAAGGGTATGCGGTGGGCCGTCACTCGATGGCGTACTGGCAGAGCTTTCGGTACAGGGTCTTGCGGCTGATGCCCAGGGTGTCGGCGGTTTTCTGGCGGTTGCCGCCGTGGAATTCGAGCAGTTTGAGGATGTGCTGCCGTTCCACTGATTCCAGCGTCAGTTCGGCGCCGCCGCTCTCGGCGGAGAGCACCAGTTCGCGCGGCAGGCAGCGCTCGGTGATGATACCGTTCTCCGCCAGGATGATCGAACGCTCAATAACGTTGCGCAGTTCGCGGATGTTGCCCGGCCAGTTGTAGCGCAGGATGCAGGCCATGGCGCTCTCAACGATGCGGTAGCTGGTGTTGTCCGGGCTGAGTGAGGCGAGGAAGTAATCGACCAGGAGCGGCAGGTCCTCCTTGCGCTCTTTGAGCGAGGGGATCTTGATGCTGAAGGCGTTGATGCGGTGGAAAAAGGCCTCGTTGAACTGGCCCCGCTCCACCTCCTCGGCCAGGTGACGGTTGGTGGCGAAGAGAAAGCGGATGTTGACCGTGCGCTCCTCCTTCTCGCCCACCCGGCGATATGTTCCGGTCTCGAGCACGCGCAGCAGCGAGGCCTGCACCTCCAGCGGCAGTTCGCCGATTTCGTCGAGGAACAGGGTGCTGTCGTGGGCATAGGTGAGGAGCCCCTCGCGCGACTCGTTGGCGCCGGTGAACGAGCCCTTGATGTGGCCAAACAGCTCGCTGCGGGCCAGTTCCTTCTGCAGCGAGGCGCAGTTCTTGATAATCATCGGGTTGGCGGCGAGCGGCGAGCGCTGGTGGATCGAGCGTGCCACCACATCCTTGCCCACGCCCGACTCTCCGGTGATCAGCACCGGTATCCGGGCCGGGGCCACCTTGTCGATCAGGAACTGGATATCGCGGATGGCCTGCGAGTTGCCGATGAAGCGCACCGCGTTGCGGTCGCTGTCGGTGCTGTGGCGGAGCATGGCGTTTTCCCGCGACAACAGCACCCGCTGGTGCGCCTTCTCGACGATAAGGTCGAGCCGATCGAGGTTGAAAGGTTTGCGGATGAAGTCGTAGGCACCGAGTTTCATGGCCTCGACCGCGATATCGACGTCGCCGTGGCCGGTGATCATGATCACTTCGATATGCGGGATCGACTCGCGGATCTTGATCAGCAGGTCCAGGTCGGAGACATCGGGCAGCCACAGATCCATGATGACCACGTCGAACCAGTGGTTGCGCACGAGCGCCATGGCCTCGGCGCCGTCGGCGGCGGTGTGGATCTGGCGGCTGGCTGAGGCCAGTTCTTTTTCCAGCAGGCGGCGGATCGACTCCTCGTCGTCGATGACGAGGATGGAATAATTGGCAGTATTCATGGCTGTTCCATACCCGGCAGAGAAACCCGAAACGCCGAGCCCACCCCCACGGTGCTGGTGACGGTGATCTCGCCGTTGTGTTTTTTGACGATGGAGTAACAGGTGGACAACCCGATGCCGATACCCTTGCCCACCGGTTTGGTGGTGAAAAAAGGCTCGAA
Source organism: Desulfobulbus sp. (assembly GCA_041738515.1). Taxonomy (GTDB): domain Bacteria; phylum Desulfobacterota; class Desulfobulbia; order Desulfobulbales; family Desulfobulbaceae; genus Desulfobulbus. The sequence continues at coordinate 39,273 of JBGSPP010000331.1, read as the reverse complement.
GAGCTTGTCCAGGAGATCGAGCGGTATGCCGCAGCCCGAATCCTCAATAACCAGCTCCACGCCTCCGTTTTCGCCTGCCTGGGTCTTGATCAGGATGGCTCCGCCCTCGCCGGTGGCGTCGAAGGCGTTGGTGAGCAGGTTGATGATTACCTGCTTGAGCTGCGACTCGTCGCCGAGGATGAGGGGCAGGTGGTCCGCAAGTTCGGTTTTCACGGTCAGGTGGTGGTGTTCCTTGAAGTGATGCTTGAGGATGAACAGGGTATCGCTGACGCACTGATTCAAATCCACATGGCCCAGGCTGGCCGCGGTGGGTCGGCTGAAGGTGAGCAGGGTCTGGACGATGTCGCGGCAGCGCAGGCACTCCTTGATAATCGTCTCGGTGTACTCTTTGAAATCGTTGAAGAGATCGTCGTCCACCCGGCCCTGGAGGCGGTTGATGCGGCGGTGCAGGCCTTGGGCGAAGCCATGGATGGCCGTGAGCGGGTTGTTGATCTCATGGGCCACGCCGGCAGCCAGGGTGCCCACGGTGGCCATCTTTTCGGCCTGGTAGAACTGGGCCTGGAATTCCTTTTCCAGGGTGACGTCTCGCTTGAACAACAGCACCTGCCGCTCGCCGGTTGGGCTGGTCCTGAGCGGTGAGGCGATGATCTCGAAGTGCTTGAAGGTGTCGCCGATCTTGTAGATGCACAGGTCCTTGACCACCTCGTCACGGTCCAGGGCGCGCAGGGCCGGGCAGTCGGCGCAGCGCTCGTCGCTGCCCCGGAGGACTGTGTGGCAGTGGAGGCCGATGGGATCGACCCCCGGAAACCACTCGTTGAATACGTGGTTAACCCGCTGGACGATCAGGTTTTCCGACAGGACCACCATCAGATCGGTGATGCCGTCGAGCAATGCCTGGATCTCCTTGCGTTTTTTTTCCAGTTCCAGGTTGGAGCCCTTGAGCTGTTCGACCTTCTGCTGCAGTTCCTGGTAAAAGCCGAGCTTGCAGTGCTCGATGCCGACCAGATCCTCGAGGGTTGTCGCGTGCGGCATCACCAGACCTCCTCGCAGATCTGCAGAAATTCCTCCCAGGTCGCTGGCCGGGGATTGGTCAGGTTGCAGGCGTCCAATACCGCCATCTTGGCGATCGGTTCCAGGTGGCGCCGTTCCGATATGTCGATGATCTGGCCGAGGCGGAGCGGCACGTTGAAGGAGGCGAAGAACTCTTCCAGCCGTTCGATGCCGGCCAGGGCTGTGTCCCGGTCCGAGCCAAGGGAGCGCTTGAGGATGATCCGGCCGATCTCGGCCATACGCTGGGGGTTGATGTCCAGGTTGAAGCGCATCACCCGGGTGAGCAGGATGGGGTGGACCACGCCGTGGCGCATGTCGAAGTGGCCGCCCAGGCTGTGGGCCAGGGCGTGCTCGGCGCCGAGGCCGGCGTTGCTGAAAGCCATGGAGGCGGAGACCGCGGCGATGCTCAACTTCTCCAGCGAATCGAGCGAGCGGGTGGCCACCGCGTGTTGCAGATGTTCAAGGATCAGGTCAATGGCCTTGAGCGAGTGCATCTCGGTGAACGGCGAGGCGATGCGCGACATATACGCCTCGATGGCATGCGCCAGGGCGTCCACCGCCGACTGGATGATCAGCGATTCGGACTTGGTGCGCAGGATGAGCGGATCGACGATGGAGATGTTGGGGACGATGGTCCGGGTGATGATGGACATTTTGACCCCACGGTTCATGTCGGTAATGATGCAGAACTGACTGATGTCCGAGCCGCTGCCCGCGGTGGTGGTGATCAGCATCATCGGCGGCAGGGGCCGCTGCACCCGGTTGGCGCCCTCGTAGTCGCGGATTCTGCCGCCGTTGCTGGCGATGATGGCGATGCCCTTGGCGGTGTCGAGGACGCTGCCACCGCCGATGGCGATGATGACGTCAGTGTTGTTCTTGAGGTAGAATTCGGCCCCCTGTTCGACCTGGAAGTCGCGGGGGTTGGAGGTGACGCCCGGATAGTAGACCCATTTGATGCCGGCCTTCTCAAGGATATCCATGAGCAGTTGCAGCCAGCCGGCCTCCTCGATCCCCTCGTCGCTGACCAGGAAAACCTTCTTGGCCCCGAGCCGTAGGGCGCACTGGCCGGCATGGTTAAGGCTGCCTCGACCGAAGATGATTTCCGGTATGGCGAATTTGGTGACGTCCATGGCGCGGATTCCTGGTGAAAGGGATAGGATACGTGGGGATGCCCTGGTTCCGTAGCGCCCGGGGAGAAGGATTCGGCCTGCGGGACCTAAGGTTGTTATTGCACGGAATATGCCTGAATAAGGGGGCGGGGCGCTGTTATCGTCTGTCTGGATGGTGAAGTGGGTACAAATGACCCGTATTGTTCCATCTCCTGTCCCGGGAAATGAAGCGATCCGGGAACAAGATACCAGGAAATGAACAGGAACGAAGAACGGAACCGGGTCATCATGACTCATTTTAAGAAGATACCGGGTCATGATGACTCGTTTTGACGCGGTTGATAGGGCTTGAAGAACCCCGGGTTCCGTGGAATTGTGACAACCTTCACCGGCGATGGCGCGACTTGGTTATCCTGAGGGGCAGGGAGACGAGGCATCCTTGGCTTGGCTCGAAGTTTGGCTTTGTCCGCCCTCCATGATGGACATGGGCTCGCGTGGTGCGGGCTGCTGTCGGAAGCGACGCTGAAGGGGCGGTCAAGGCAGTCTCTGGAGTTGGGGGAGGGACCATGATTATCAGCGCCAGCAGAAGAACCGATATCCCGGCCTATTACGGCCAGTGGTTGCTCAACCGAATGCGGCAGGGGCAGGTTATGGTGCGTCATCCTTTCAACCCCAACCGGGTGACCCAGTTGAGCCTTGCGCCTGAAACCATCGATGCCTTCGTCTTCTGGACCAAGAATCCGGCCCCGCTCGTAGAACGGTTGGTTGAGATCGAGCGCCTTGGCTACCAATACTGCTTCCAGTACACCCTCACGCCCTACGGAACCGATCTGGAGCCACTGGTCCCGCCCCTGGCGGCACGAATTGCCGCCTTCCGGTTGCTGGCCGATCGGATTGGGCCTGAGCGAGTCATGTGGCGTTATGACCCAATCCTGTTCACGCCGGTCTTTTCCCCGGCCGAACACCTTCGATGTTTTTCCTCCCTGGCCAGGCAGCTGCACCATCATACCCGCCGCTGCACAGTCAGCCTGCTCACCTTGTATGCCAAATGCCGGCGGAACCTGCGGGAGATCGAACTGGTGCAGCCCACGGAAGATACACTGATCAACTTTGCCGCCGAACTCGCGGCCATCGCCCGCGACCATGGCCTGTCGCTTTCTGCCTGCTGCGATCGTTTTCTGACCGATCGCTGCGGCATCGAGGCGTCGCGATGTATTGATACCGGATTGCTGGCCGCCATCCTCGGCCGACCGGTTGCCGCCGGGAGGGACAGTTCGCAGCGGCACGGGTGCGGCTGCGCCGTCAGCGTGGACATCGGCGCATACAATAGCTGCCGTTATTGCTACGCCAACAGCAGCGCGGTCGCGGTCACCAGGCAGGCGGCCGCTCACGACCCATCATCGCCGCTGCTCATCGGCCGATTGCGCGGCGACGAGTTCATCGCGGTCAAGCAGGGGGCGCCAGTTCGAGGCAAGCAACTGTCCCTGTTCTGACCTGGGCGGGTCGAAGGGTGCGGAACCTCCTCCCCCGTGCAGGCTGGCCAGCCGAGTTGCTTGACAGCCCCGGCCCGGATTTGTCATGGTAAAGCAGTCGTCTTCCCGACCGATTTGGACCGGATGGCGGCGGCTAAGACGCAACGATGGAGGAGCCTCTCATGGATACCTTGGAAGCCATTGCCCGACGGCGGGCGATACGTCAGTTCGACCCTAACCACCACATGGAAGAGCCTGAGATCGAGCAGCTGCTGTCGCTGACGATCCTTTCGCCGACCGCTTTCAACCTCCAGAACTGGCGCTTTGTCGTGATCCGGGACTCGGAACTGCGAAGAAAGATCCGGGCCGTGGCCTGGAATCAGGCGCAAGTGACCGACGCCTCGCTGTTCGTCGTCCTTTGCGCTGACCTGAAGGCCTGGGAGAAGGAGCCGGCCCGCTACTGGCCCAGCGCGCCGGAGGATTTGCGCGCCATGATCCTTACCACCATGGACCAGTACTACAACGGCAACAGTATGGCCCAGCGCGACGAGGCCATGCGTTCCTGCGGTATGGCCGCCCAGACCCTGATGCTGGCCGCAGCCAGTCTGGGCTACGACTCCTGCCCGATCTCCGGATTTGATTTCAAGGCGGTGGGCGAGTTGATCAACTTGCCAGAGGACCATGTAATAGTGATGAGCGTGGCTATCGGCAAGGGCACGCAGGATGCCGTACCCCGGAGCGGACAACTGCCGCTGGCCGAGGTGGCGATCGACAATCGCTTCTGATTGGAAGAACGGCGTCCGGGCTGCGGCCCGGGCAGACCGAATTGAGGAACGATGCGATGATACAGAAATTGCTCGCCGACGGCGCCGGCTATATGCTGGTGCTGGCCGGCCTGGTGGTCACGGTCACGGTGGGGGTGATGTCCATCCTCCTGCCGTTTCTCGTCTTCAAGATCATGCTGCGGGTTTCGGCCATGAATAAAAAGATGGCGAGGATCATCGAACTGCTTGAGGAGGCAGGGAAAAGGCAGACGATGGCCTCGCCGCGTCAGACGCCGGCGCAGGACGGCCGGCTGGGCCCGACCGCAATCAGGGGGGATGCAGCTGCACCCATCGGTGACAAGCCCCTGCGATTCAAATGACGGAGTTTATGGTTTTCTGACGAAATCAGTCAGCTTCGGCTGGACCATGCAGCACCCGGACATGCAGTCGCCGATGGCATCAATCTCCGCCGCTTCCAGGTCGATGAGGGCGGCGATGACGTCTTCCTCGGCCGTGCCGGCAAACTCGCCCTCGGCGGTGAACCAGCCTGTCCCCTGGCGGAAGCGGAAACGCTCCTGCACCTGCCGCCTCTGCTCCTGAGACGGCAGATCGACAAACTTGCGGTCATTCATGGCCAGGCCTGCCGAAAGCTGATGCGGCGCACGGCGGGGCCGTCACCAGGCCGCCGGATCGACCTTGCCAAGGAAGATTTTGGTGCAGATCATGATGTTGCGAGCGTTGTCGCCTGCCTGGATGCGCAACAGCCCTTCGCGGATGATGATTTTCTTCAGCAGTTCCCGGCCGTTGGATTCGTTGTAATAGATATCTGAATCGAGGATGTCGCGTACGTTCTCCGGCTCGGTCTTGTCGACGATGAGCTGGATGCCCAGTTTAAGGAAGGGATCCTTGATTTGGGTCAGTTCGCCTTCCAGGGCGAGCAGCCCCCGCTTGAACCCAATTTCCCCCAGGTCGCGCAACTGCTTGACCATGGGGACAAGACTTTCCTGGTCTTCCCGACTGCAGGCGGACTTGGCCGCCAGTGCTAGATCGCGCAGCATTTTGGTGCTTCTCCTGGGATGACAAGACATCGGCTCTCCCCTGGGCCGGTACGACGACCTGGGCAGAGAGCCGTGTTATTTCCTGTCAGATTGAAGTGGTGAAACCGTTGCTAACCCTTATTCGGGCCGTCGCCCCAAGAGCGGCGCCCGGACAAGCCGCTCTACTTGCTCAGGCGTTTGATGATACGGCTGTAGGAATCCTTCAACTCCTCGCCGACGATCTTGGCCTTGGCGATGTAGTCTTCGGAGGTGTCCACGGCCTCGTCGGCGATCTCGGCCATCTTGACCTTGACCTGTTCCCACTTCTTCTCTGCCTCGGCAAATTCTTCCTTGGCGTCCATGGAGGCGAGGTGCATCTTTACATTGATCTCGTCCCGTTCAGTTTTCAGTTTTTCCACCAACTTGTCAAACTCGTCCTGTACGTTCATGCCAAACCTCTCTTTCTCTGATCGTGGAGGGCGGGCCGGGAACCGACCCGTTGCCTTCCATTTACACCGAGAGAGAAATGGGTGTCAACCGGCAAGAAAAGAGAATGGCAATGATTGCCGCGAGGAGCTGTTTCGCAACGGCCTCTGGCGGTTTGCCGGCCCGTCTCACCCTTGGAACTGCTGGCGAAGGATAGGCCGCTGTGGTAAATGGACCGGTGCGCCTCCTTGCCATGCCCGCGCCCTCCCGTCATTCCGGCTGATCAGGGCCGGCCTACCCCTTTCTGGCCCATGTTCAATCGGATCCTCGTCACCGTCGTTGTTTCTGTGTTCATTGCCCTGCTCGGGGTCGGCATCATCATCCCGGTGCTGCCGCTTCTGGCCACCAAACTGGGCGCCACCGGCTTCACCCTGGGCCTGATCACCGCCGCCTTTTCCATCAGCCGCGGCTTGCTGCAGCCGGTAGTCGGCAATCTCTCCGACCGGTGGGGCCGCAAGGGCTTTCTCGTCACGGGGCTGTTCATCTATGGCCTGGTCGGCCTGCTCATTCCCCACGCCGGGTCGGTCCTGCATCTGGTGTTCATCCGCTTTTTCCAGGGGGTCGGTTCGGCCATGATCGTCCCGGTGGCCATGGTCTACGCCAGCGTCCTGGCGCCCCCTGGCCAGGAAGGCCGCTACATGGGCGTGGTCAATACCGCCATCTTCTGCGGCATCGGCGCGGGCCCCATCCTGGGCGGGATGTTTGCCGACGCCTGGGGGCTGGCCTCGGTCTTCCACGCCATGGCCGGGCTCTCTTTTATTGCCTTCCTCCTGGTAATTGTCAACATGCCGCCCGTCTGCCCCATCGACCTCAAACCCCGGGCGGGGGTGTTCGCCAGTCTCGGAAAGATGCTGCGTCGGAAGCGCACTGTCGGCATCCTGCTCGCCCGCTACGCCACCATGCTGATGATGGTGCCCACCATGGCCTATCTGCCGCTGATGATGGCCGACTGGCCCGGTAACTCGGGTCTGCGCGTGGGGCTGGTCATCGCCTGCCGGACGTTGATGAATGCCGTCCTGCAGGCACCGTTCGGCAGGCTTGCGGACAGGAGCGACAAGGTGCGGCTGTTGGTGGGCGGTTGTCTCTGTATGAGTCTGGCGGTGTTCCTCATCCCCCTGATGACCAGTTTCGCCTCGGTGATGGCCGTCTACCTTTTCCTCGGCTTCGGCGAGGCAATCCTTTGGCCGGTGCTTGGGGCCTATGCCGCCGAAGAGGGTCGGGAGCGGTTCGGCCACGGCACCATGATGGGCGTCTTCAATCTGGCCATGAGCGCGGGCGTGTTCACCGGCGCCATGCTCGCCGGCGTGAGCATGGATTCCCTGGGCATGCGCCAGGCCTATCATGCCACGGCCGCGGCGATTCTGCTCCTGCCCCTGGTCGCGGCAAAGCTTATCCGTGCAGGCGAGGCCGCCGGTGAGGCCGGGACGGCGAAATCGACGTCTTCTCCGGTGCTCTAATCGCCCAAATTTGTTGATAATACATCTTTTTCAGGTGAGGGATCACTTGACGAGACCCGCTATCTTGATTATTAAGAAGAATTTTGTAAGACCTAGCGCGAGAGTGGCGGAATTGGTAGACGCACTGGATTTAGGATCCAGCGGGCCTCGCTCGTGGGGGTTCGAGTCCCCCCTCTCGCACCAGTCGCAACCAAGCAAGGCGCGGCGCGCACGGTGCAGGAACCGCGCGCCGAAACAGATAACGCTGCCGGGCTCTCCCTGCGGATAATCGAACAAAAGGAATCTCTGTCCATGGAAATCGTTGTCGAAAACCTCTCTGACCTGACAAGAAAATTGACTATCACCCTGCCCAGGGAAACCGTGGCCCCCGCGCTGGAGAAGGCCTACGCCAAAATCAACAAGGAGGTCAGGCTGAAGGGGTTCCGCCGCGGCAAGATCCCCCAGTCGGTTCTGGAAAAGAACTTCGGCGAGCAGGTCCAGAACGAGGTCGGCGAGCAACTGGTCCAGGAGACCTATTTCGATGCCGTGGAGAAGGAAGGCATCGAGCCGGTGGTGCATCCCGAGATAGCCGAGCACAAGTTCCCGGAGGACGGCACCTTTGTCTACGTAGCCCTGGTCGATGTCAAACCGGTGTTTGACCTGACGGCATATAAAGGGCTGGAGGTTGAGAAACCTGTCATGGTCGTAAGCGACGAGGAGATCGACAAGGAACTCACCCTGCTGCAGCGGCATCAGGCCGTGCTGCAGACCGCGGAGGAAGGGCACCTGCTTGTCGCTGACGACGTGGCCGTGGTCGATTTCCAGGGTTTCCACAATGGCAAGGCGATGAAGGAGGTGCGCAACGAGAACTACAGCGTTGATATCGGCATGCACCGGCTGGGCAAGGACTTCGAGGAGAAACTCATCGGCCTGAAGAAGGGGGACAAGACCCTGTACGATGTCGATTTCCCGGCCGACTACCCAAACCCGGTATTGGCTGGCAAAAAGGTCGAGTTCAAGGTTGACGTCAAGGATGTCAAGGTGCGGATCAAGCCAGCCATCGACGATGAGTTCGCCAAGGACATCAAGCCCGAACTGACCACCCTGGATGACCTGAAAAAGGACATTCGCGACCGCTTGCAGAAGTCCAAGGACGATGCCCTCAAGGGCGACCTGGACGACAAGATCATGCACAAGCTGATCGAGCTCAACCCCTTCGAGGTGCCACAGCGTCTGGTCAACTTTGAAATCCAGGAGATGCTCAAGCAGGTCGAGGAGAATCTCAAACGCAGTGGATTGTCTTTCGAGTCCGCAGGCATTAACTTGAAAGAGTGGGTGGAGAAGAATAAGGAAGTGGCCGTCAAGCGGGTCAAGGGTGATTTCCTCCTCAAGAAGATTGCCGAGGTCGAGGAGATCAAGATCGCCGACGAGGACATCCAGCGCGGGTATCAGCGCATCGCCGACCAGTACAAGATGACCCTGGACGAAGTAAAGAAGTACTTCCAGCGTCGCGAGGAAATCCTGCCCTTCATGAACGAGCTGCACAACGAGAAGGTGCTCAACTTCCTGCGCGAACAGGCCAATATGACTGAAGTCACGGTCGTGGCACCCGCCGCCGGGGACGCGGCCTGAACGTCCGGACTGCTGGACTACTTGCCCCACGCATATCCCGCGGTGGAATTGCCGCCGCGGGTTTTAAGTTTCACGGAGAGAGACGCATGAATCTGGTTCCCATGGTTATCGAGCAGAGCCCGCGCGGTGAGCGGGCTTTTGACATTTATTCCCGGCTGCTCAAGGAGCGGATTATTTTCCTCGGCAGCCAGGTCAACGATGACGTTGCCAGCCTGGTGATCGCCCAGTTGCTGTTTCTCGAGGCCGATGACCCGGACAAGGACATCACTTTCTACATCAATTCGCCGGGCGGCTCGGTGACCGCCGGCATGGCCATCTACGACACCATGCAGTATATCCGTTGCGACGTCGCCACCCTGTGCATGGGGCAGGCGGCCTCAATGGGCGCCCTGCTGCTGGCCAGTGGTGCGGCCGGCAAGCGTTTTGCCCTGCCCAACTCCCGGATCATGATCCACCAGCCCATGGGCGGGTATCAGGGCCAGGCTACGGACATCGACATTCATGCCCGGGAGATCCTGCGGATGCGCCACGATCTCAACACCATCCTGGCCAAGCATACCGGCAGGGCAATCAAGAAGGTCGAGGCCGACACTGAGCGGGACAATTTCATGAGCGCGGTCGAGGCCTGCCGGTACGGCCTCATCGACAAAGTCTTGACCAGCCGCGATGAGCTGGCTGCGGAGAAGGAAAAAGGTGAATAACGATTTTCACAACGATCAGAGCGTTTCCTGCTCCTGCTCCTTTTGCGGCAAGGGCCAGGAAGAGGTCGGTAAGCTGATTGCCGGGCCCAATGTCTACATCTGCGATGAGTGCATCGAGTTGTGCAACGAGATCATGACCGACTCCTCCCAGGAGGAGCAGGCTCCGGTGGATTTCGGCCGTCAAGTGCTCAAGCCCAAGGAGATCAAGGGCTACCTCGATGAATACGTCATCGGCCAGGAACAGGCCAAGCGGATCCTTTCGGTGGCGGTGCACAACCATTACAAGCGGATCTTCGCCCCGCCTGCCAGCGGCAAGGATGAGGTGGAGCTGCAGAAATCCAACATCATCCTCATCGGTCCGACCGGCAGCGGCAAGACCTTGGTGGCCCAGACCCTGGCTCGCCTGCTCAAAGTGCCGTTCACCATCGCCGACGCCACCACCCTCACCGAGGCCGGCTATGTCGGCGAAGATGTGGAGAATATCCTCGTCAACCTGCTCCAGGCCGCCGAATACGACATCGAGAAGGCCCAGCGGGGCATCATCTATATCGACGAGATCGACAAGATCGCGCGCAAGTCCGACTCGGCCTCGCTGACCCGCGACGTCTCCGGCGAGGGCGTGCAACAGGCCCTGCTCAAGATCATCGAGGGCACTATGGCCTCGGTCCCGCCCAAGGGAGGCCGCAAGCACCCGCAGCAGGAGTTGACCCGTATCGACACCACCAACATCCTCTTCATTGTTGGCGGTGCCTTTGTCGGTCTGGACAGCGTCATCAAGCGGCGCACCGGCACCCAGGCCATTGGCTTCGGGGCCAAGGTGGTGAGCCAGAACACCCGCAGTTTCGGCGAGGTGCTGGCCAGCATCCAGCCCGAAGATCTGCTCAAGTTCGGCCTGATCCCCGAACTGGTAGGACGTTTGCCGGTGATCGCCACCATGGAGGAATTGGTCGAGGACGACCTGATCCGCATCCTCAAGGAACCGAAGAACGCGCTCAGCAAACAGTACCAGAAGCTGTTCGAATACGAGGGCATCACCCTGCGCTTCACCGAGGGGGCCTACAAGGCCATTGCCCAGAAGGCCCTGGCCCGCAAGTCGGGTGCTCGCGGCTTGCGCTCGGTGATGGAGGAGTGCATGCTCGACGTCATGTACGAGTTGCCCTCCGACGAACACGCCAGGGAATGCGTGATCAACGAGCAGGTGGTCACTGACGGCGAGTACCCGGTGATACTCTATGATACCAGCGAAACGAAGAAAATTGCCTGACAACCGCCGTCCCGGACGCACCGATGACAGAACTGACCGCTGAAACCTACCCCCTGATGCCGCTACGGGACATCGTCCTGTTTCCCGGCATGGTTGCCCCCTTGGTGGTCGGGAGGAAGAAATCGATCATGGCCCTGGAAGCGGCCATGGAGAACCGCTCGCTGATCTTTCTCGTCACCCAGAAGGACGCCAAGGTGGACGAGCCCGGGCAACGGCACCTCTATGCCATGGGCACCCTAGCCTCGGTCATGCAGCTTCTGCGCCTTCCCGACGGGACCATCAAGGCCCTGGTCGAGGGCAAGCGGCGGGCACTGGTGGTCGGCGCCTTCGAAGGCGGAACGGGCGAGGATTCCTTCTATTCCGTCCGTCTGGTCGAGGCCCCGGACGTGGACATCAGTCGGGCCGACGTCCCGGCCTACATCCGCGAACTGCGCAAAACCTTTGACCAGTATGCGCTCAATAACAAGAAGATGCCGCGCGAGGTCCTGAAATCAATCACCTCGCTCGAAGACCCCTCTCGGATGGTGGACCTCATCTCGTCCCACATCCAGCTGAACACCGAGGAAAAGCAGTCGATCCTCGAACTGGTGTCCCTGCCGCAGCGCATCGCCCGGGTGCTGGAAATCCTCTATCGGGAGATGGAACTCTCCGAGATGGAGCGGGATATCCACGCCAAGGTCAAGAAGAAGATGGGCGCGACCCAGCGCAACTACTACCTCTCCGAGAAGATGCGGGTCATCCAGGAGGAGATGGGGCAGGGCGAGGGCGGGGACGACCTGAGTGAACTGCAGCAGGCAATCGAGAAAAAGAACCTGCCCAAGGTCGTGCGCGAGAAGGTGGCCAAGGAGTTCAAGAAACTCCGGCAGATGCCGCCCATGTCCGCCGAAACCACGGTGGTGCGCAACTATATCGACGCTATCCTCAGCCTGCCGTGGAGGAAGAAGTCACGTTCCAAAATTGACATCGAGCGGGCGGAGATGGTGCTCAATGAAGACCATTTCGGCCTGGAGAAACCCAAGGAGCGCATCCTTGAGTACCTGGCCGTCCAGGCCCAGGTGAAGAAGATCAAGGGACCGATTCTCTGTCTGGTTGGGCCTCCCGGTGTAGGCAAAACCTCGGTCTGCAAGTCCATCGCCCGCGCCATCGGCCGCCAGTTCGTCCGCCTGTCCCTGGGCGGGGTCCGCGACGAGGCGGAAATTCGGGGTCACCGGCGCACCTATATCGGAGCCATGCCGGGCAAGATCATCCTCTCTATGCAGCGGGCCGGGGTAATCAACCCGGTGTTCTGCCTGGACGAGGTCGACAAGATGAGCGTCGATTTCCGCGGCGATCCCTCCTCGGCCCTGCTGGAGGTGCTCGATCCCGAGCAGAACTACTCGTTCAACGACCATTACCTGGATGTGGATTACGACCTGTCCGAGGTCTTCTTCATCACCACGGCCAATAATCTGCACGGCATCCCGGCGCCGCTCCAGGATCGGATGGAGATTATCCACCTGAGCGGCTACACCGAGGAGGAAAAGCTGCGTATCGCCACCGACTTTCTCCTGCCGAAGCAGCTGGACGCCAATGGTTTCAAAACCGAAGAGATTCAGATCAACGACAAGGCGATCCTCGACATCATCCGCCGCTATACGCGAGAGGCTGGCGTCCGCAGTCTGGAGCGGACCATTGCCAGTATCTGCCGCAAGGTCGCCCGCGAACGGCTGAAGAACAAGGAGCCGCGCAAGCGCTACCGTATCTCGCCCCAGGCGGTGGAAAAATATCTGGGTGTGCCCAGGTACCGCTTCGGTCTGGCTGAGGAACGTGACGAGATCGGCCTGGCCACCGGCATGGCCTGGACCGAGGTTGGAGGAGAACTGCTGCAGATCGAGGCCACGCTCATGCCCGGTTCCGGTAAACTGACCATCACCGGTAAACTCGGCGATGTCATGCAGGAGTCGGCCCAGGCGGCCATGTCCTATGTCCGTTCCCGCGCTGTGCGACTCGGCATTGACGCCGATTTCTACCAGAAGATTGACATTCATGTACATGTGCCCGAAGGGGCCATCCCCAAGGACGGGCCGTCGGCAGGCATCACCATCGCCACCGCCATCGTCTCGGCAATACTCAAGCTGCCGGTTGACCGCAAACTCGCCATGACCGGCGAGATCACCTTGCGTGGGCGGGTGCTGCCTATTGGCGGCCTGACCGAAAAGCTGCTGGCAGCCAAGCGCGGCAACATCACCAACGTGCTCATCCCCCGGGAGAACGAACGCAATCTGCGCGATGTACCGCAGAAGGTCCGCGGCAGCCTGACCATCGAACTGGTGGATGATGTCGATGAGGTGCTGCAGCGGGCCCTGATCATCAAGGAGGGAGAGGTGTTGTTCAAGGACGTGCCCATGGAATCCATTTTTAACGATTTTACGTTGTCATCGCACAATACCACTGCCCAGTAGAAAAGGTTGGTGGCAGTCAGGTCCGGCTGGCCTGCCAAATTAAGGTAATACTTTGTCGAGGCTCTGTTTTTTTGCTTGACGGACAAGGGCTGTCCTGATAAATACTCACCTCACCGCGAGGGGCGAATAGCTCAGCTGGGAGAGCATCGGCCTTACAAGCCGAGGGTCACAGGTTCGATCCCTGTTTCGCCCACCACATAACATACTGGGGTCGTAGTTCAGTTGGTTAGAACGCCGGCCTGTCACGCCGGAGGTCGCGAGTTCGAGTCTCGTCGGCCCCGCCAGTATATACGGGTAGTTGGAGCAATCTAACTACCCGTTCTTTTTTTCAGGGGGGGCTTTCCGGTAAAGACGAACCAAAAGCGGGGCAGATGCGCGCGTTTATTGCCTATACCCCGACGCTGCCGGACTCTCTCCACTGCTTAGTTTGCTCTTGCTTCCATGGCGTCTCCCCCGGTGCATGTCACCGATCTTCGATCCTCTTGCCAAAGTCGCCCCCCCCCGTTTGAAGGCTCGCCTTACCCTCTCCTCCTTGCATCTCTCGTTTTCACCTCTTGGCCGGCCATCGTGACCTTGTATCCCTGGGAAGGCCATGGCCTCTCTTGTTTTTGTCCGCATTCTTTCCAATTTTGTAACTATTATTCCAATAAAATTGCAAAATAGGTTCAAAATTCCGTTCCTCTATTGGGAAGTTGGTGATCTCATGTTTTAACATATTGAAATCGTGTTATTTGTTTTTTTGCAAGGAAGAGTGGCACAGGCCTTGCTTTAACTAGGAAAAAATCGCAGCTCATCGGGCTTTGTCAGCGGGGAGAGCACTCTTGGAGCAACATGTGGCAAGGGGAGTGGGGCAACCGTGGCATCGGGGCCAGGGGCCCGAGTGCTGCAGGAAAAAAGGAGAAAGCCATGAAATTTGTCAGTGCCATTATTAAACCGTTCAAGTTGAACGAGGTGCGGGAGAGTTTGACCGCGCTGGGAGTAAAAGGGGTGACCGTGACCGAGGTCAAGGGTTTTGGGCGCCAGAAGGGACACACCGAGATGTATCGAGGGGCTGAGTACGTCATCGAGTTCCTTCCCAAACTGAAGATCGAGATCGCCATTGACGACAGTCAACTCGAACAGGTGGTCGAAGGGATCAAGAAATCGGCGGGCACAGGGAAAATCGGTGACGGCAAGATCTTCGTCTTCGATCTCGAACATGTCATGCGAATCAGAACCGGCGAAACCGGTCCGGAAGCACTTTGATCAATAGGAGCCTAACCATGAAAAAATCGATTTTTCTCTTTGTTCCCGTGATGCTGGCCTTTCTTGCCGTCATGGCCACCGGCGCCCTTGCCGACGAGGCTGCGACTGTTGCGGCTGCCCCTGTTCCGGACAAGGGCGACACGGCCTGGATGATCGTCTCTACTTTGCTGGTCACCCTGATGACCATCCCAGGTCTGGCCCTGTTTTACGGTGGTCTGGTCCGTAGCAAGAATATGCTTTCCGTGCTGATGCAGGTGTTCACCGTGTTTTCGCTTTGCGTCGTCCTCTGGGTGCTTTACGGCTACAGCCTGGCGTTTACAGAAGGTAATGCCTTCTTCGGGGGATTCAGCAAAGTGCTTCTGAAAGGGGTGACGGTTGAGTCGGTTGCCGCTACCTTCAGCAAAGGCGTGGTGATCCCAGAGCTCATCTATGTCTTCTTCCAGGCCACCTTTGCCGCCATCACACCGGCGTTGATCATCGGCGCCTTCGCCGAGCGGATGAAGTTCTCTGCGGTCCTGGCCTTCATCGTCCTCTGGTTCACCTTTGCCTACCTGCCCATGGCGCACATGGTCTGGTACTGGGCAGGACCTGATGCTTACACTGACGCCGATGCCGCTGCCAAAGCAGGAGCGACAGCAGGATTCCTCTTTCAGAAGGGTGCGATCGACTTTGCCGGCGGCACAGTGGTTCATATCAACGCCGCCATTGCAGGCCTGATCGGCGCCTTCATGGTAGGCAAGCGGGTCGGTTACGGCCGGGAGTCCATGGCTCCGCACAGCCTTACCATGACCATGATCGGCGCCTGTCTGCTGTGGGTGGGCTGGTTCGGGTTCAATGCCGGCTCAAACCTCGAGGCAACCGGCCTTGCTACCCTCGCTTTCGGCAACACCATGCTGGCCACAGCGGCCGCGGCTCTTTCCTGGACCCTGGCAGAGTGGATTCTCAAAGGCAAGCCCTCCATGCTGGGCGCTGCCTCGGGTGCGGTGGCCGGTCTGGTCGCGGTGACTCCGGCCTGCGGTTGGGTTGGCATCGGTGGAGCTCTGGTGATCGGTCTGGCCGCAGGCGTGGTGTGCCTCTGGGGCGTGAATGGCCTCAAGCGGATGCTCGGCGCGGACGACGCCCTGGACGTCTTCGGTGTGCACGGCGTTGGCGGTATGCTGGGTGCGGTTCTCACCGGTGTCTTCGCTGATCCGGCGCTGGGCGGTGTGGGTGTATACGATTACGTGGCCAACAAGGTTGCCGAGTATTCCATGAGCGGCCAAGTCATCAGTCAGCTCTGGGGCATTGGCACCACCATCCTCTGGTCAGGCGTGGTCTCGGTCATCGCCTACAAGCTGGTTGATCTGACCATCGGGCTGCGGGTCACAGAGGAGGAAGAGCGGGAAGGTCTCGACACGGTCAGCCACGGTGAATCAGCCTACCATTATTGATCGGATTGTTCCGCAATAGTTCTATGCAACGGGCGTCCACTGGGCGCCCGTTTTCATTTGTGCGCCGTCTCTGGCAGTGCTGCCGGTGAGGCGCCTCGGAGGTGAATGAGGGGTGCACATGCTCTTTGCATTCACGGGACAAGTGGATTATGATGGCGCACTCAAACGGATTGTGGGCGACAGGTTGTGCTTCCGTCCATCGGCGACACTCATCCCGGCAGGTGAACAATGATCAATAAAGTAATTTTAATCGGCAATCTGGGCGCAGACCCGGAGGTACGCTACACCCAGAACGGCGCCCCTGTGGCCACGTTCCGGGTAGCCACCACGGAGCGCTGGAAGGGACAGGACGGGCAGATGCAGGAGCAGACTGAATGGCACAGTATCGTTGCCTGGAGACGCCTGGCCGAAATCTGCGGCGAGTATTTGTCCAAGGGGTCGAGGGTCTATGTCGAGGGCAAGTTACAGACCCGCAAATGGCAGGATCAGAATGGCAACGACCGCTACACCACCGAGATCGTAGCCCGGGAGATGAAGATGCTCTCGCCGCGCGCCTCCGGTGGTGGGGGAGGGGAGTATGCCGGTTCCGGCTCCGGATTCAGTGGTGGTGGCGATCCTTACCCCGAACCACCGCCCATGGGCGACGACGTGCCGTTCTGAGGAAGAAGCCTTCACTGATTGCATACAATTAACAGAAACCCGGGTGAATCGATGATTCCCTCGGGTTTTTTATTGCTTTCTGGAAAACGATACGGCCGTGGTGGAAATGGCGGCCAGGATCGAAAATCCGCAGGTTCGCGCCGGGTCATCTGGGGAAATGAAAACGGTGAGTGTATATCGGCCTCTATGCCGCCGGAGTGGGCCGATTTCGTTCTCTTTTTCTGGCGTGTGCCTGGACGGAAATGGCTTGCAGGCAGTGCGCCGAGAGTGAGTACCGATCCTTGTTATGGTTGGATAACTCTTTGTAGAAAAACTGTTTTTTTGTTGAGCTGACAAAAAAACTATTTTTCTTGACAGATGTTGCCCTGACCGGTAATGAATAGCCGTTCATTTTTTCTCATCTCCATAACCTGCTGTTCACAGAAGGTTTACGTTTATTCACTTTGATACATGGGAGAGGTCTGCTTCATGGGAACGGAACTGGTTCTTTCCGCGATGGCTTTAATCGGCATCGCCATCATCATCCCGCTGTTCATGCTGGCGACGACGGTCTTCGGGCCCAAGGCCGAGGGTAAGGCGAAAAACGATCCGTACGAGAGCGGCGTCAAGCGCATGATCGGTCTGGCCGAGCAGAAGTTCAGCGTCAAATTCTACCTGTTGGCCATTCTCTTTCTCCTGTTCGATATAGAGGCGGTGTTCATGTACCCGTGGGCGGTGAGCGTCCGTGAACTTGGCTGGTTCGGGTTCGCGGAGATGGTGGTCTTCATGCTCCTGCTCTTCACTGGACTTATTTACATTCTCAAGAAAGGGGTGCTCAATTGGCGCTAGGATTAGAAGCAAGTCTGGGTGATTCAGTACTCACCACCAAGCTTGATGCTGTCATCAACTGGGGGCGTGAGTACTCTCTGTGGCCGTTTGTCTTCGGGACCGCCTGCTGTGCGATCGAATTCATGAGTGCCGCCGCAAGTCAGCTTGACATTTCCCGCTGGGGTGCTGAAGTCGTTCGTTTCTCCCCTCGCCAGGCCGACCTGCTGCTTGTCTGCGGCACCATCAGTTACAAGCAGGCCCCGATCCTCAAACGTATTTACGAACAGATGCCGGAGCCCAAATGGGTTGTGGCTATGGGCGCCTGTGCCAGTTCCGGTGGGGTGTATGACAACTACTGCACCGTTCAGGGCATCGACACCATCATCCCCGTGGATGTCTACATCTCGGGATGTCCGCCCCGGCCCGAGGCGGTTCTGGATGCACTGATGAAGATCCAGGACAAGATCAAGGGTGAAAGTGTACTCAACGATCGCCATAAAGACTTCAAGGGGATTCTTGATTGATATGAATACGACGGCGCTTGAATTAATCCAGGCCGCGTTTCCGGATTTGCCCTGCTCGGCCAGTCTGGATGCAGTGGTTCTCACGGTGCAGCCTGACCAACTCACCCCGGTCCTCACCCGGCTGAAAAACGACCCGGAACTGAACTTCGGTATGCTGCTCGACGTCACCGCGGTCGATTATCTTGAGTATCCGGCACCACAGGCCGCCCGATTTTTCGTGGTGTACACCCTGCGTAACTGGGAGAAGAACCTGGTTGTCTTGGTGCAGGTGCCTGTCGCCGATGCCACGATCGGTGTGCCCTCGGCAACCTCGCTGTGGGATTCGGCCAACTGGGGCGAGCGTGAGGCCTACGATCAGTACGGCATCAACTTTCAGGGACATCCGGATCTGCGCCGCATTCTCAACCACTGGCAATTCCAGGGCCACCCGCTGCGCAAGGATTACGCCATCGAACACGGCCAGATTTGCACCGAGAGCGACAGCCTCGAGAACGAGATCAAAGCCCGCCTAGCCACCAAGGGCGTTGATCAGGCCACCATGGCGGATATCAACACCGATATCATGTACCTCAATCTCGGGCCGAGCCACCCAGCCACCCACGGAGCCATCCGCATCCTGACCGCGCTCGACGGCGAGACCATCATGGCCAACGTCAACGAGATCGGCTACCTGCACCGCGGTTTTGAAAAGACCGCCGAGAATCGCACCTACAATCAGGTCATCCCGCTCACCGACCGGCTCAACTACTGCTCGGCGCTGATGAACAACATCGCCTACGCCAAGGCGGTGGAGTCCTGGCTCGGGATCGAGATCACCGAGCGGGCCAAGTTCATGCGGGTGATTCTCTCCGAGTTTTTCCGCGTCCAGGACCACTTGGTCTGCATCGCCGCCAACCTTGTCGACATGGGCGGTCTGACCAACTACTGGTACCTGTATAATGAGAAAGAGGCCAGCTACGACTTCATCAGCCGGCTGACCGGCGCCCGCCTCACCAGTTCCTTCACCCGCATCGGCGGCATGTACCGCGATTTTTACGAGGGCTGGGAAGGGGATATGGAGCGGCAGCTTCGCGACATCGAGAAGGGCGTCAACGACTCGCTCGCGCTGGTACTGAAAAACCGCATTGTCCACGACCGGACCCAGAACGTCTGCGTCATGCCTGCGGAACTGGCCCTGAGCTACGGCTTCACCGGACCCTGCCTGCGGGCCAGCGGCGTTCCGTTCGATCTGCGCAAGGACAGCCCCTACTACCATTACGAGAGCTTCGATTTCACCATTCCGCTGGGATCCAAGGGCGATATCTACGACCGGATCATGATTCGCTACGAGGAGATCTTCCAGAGCATCGGCATCATCCGGCAGGCGATGAAAATGATCCCCAAGGGATCGGTTTCGATCAGCAACAACAATATCACCCTGCCGCCCAAGGCCGAGGTCTACAACAACATCGAAGGCCTGGCCAGCCACTTCAAACTGGTCTTTGAAGGTGTCAAGGTTCCCGCGGGAACCTGGTACGACTCCTTCGAGGCGGCCAACGGCGAACTCGGCTTCTACTTCGTTTCCGACGGGTCCGGCCGGCCGTACAAGTGCAAGGTGCGTCCGCCCTGCTTCTACATGATGGGCGGGTTCCACGAGATGGTTGAAGGTGAGATGATTGCAGACGCCGTTATCAATCTGGGCAGCATCAATATTATTGGCGGAGAGTTGGACAGATGAGTGATCGATCGCAGCTGATAGAAACGGGAAAACCGTTCACCTTCGATGCGCAGAGGGGTACGGAGTTTGAACGCCTGGTCAAACGGTATCCCACCCGGGAATCGATGATTCTTCCCTCACTCTGGCTCGTTCAGGAGCAGGAAGGATGGATCAGCGCCGAAGCCATGGGCTATATCGCCGACCGGATCGGTTGCTTTGCCAGCATGGTGTACGAGGCTGCTACCTTTTATACCATGTACAACCTGCAGCCTAAGGGCAAACACCACTTCTGCGTCTGCCGGACGCTGTCCTGCTATCTTCTGGGCAAGCAGGAACTGGTCGACTATCTGCAGCGCGAACTGGGCGTCAAGCCCGGCGAAGTGAGCGCCGACGGCCAATACAGTCTTGAAGAGGTCGAATGTCTTGGACATTGCGGGACCGCTCCAGTGGTGCAAGTCAACGGTGAGTTTCATGAGAACATGAACCTCGAGAAACTCAAGGAACTGCTGGCCACGCTGAAATAAGGAGAGCGAACGATATGCAAGTACAAGTACTCAGCGCCCGATTCGAGATCCCGGATGCGCACAAGATCGAAGTGGCCAAGGAGCACGGCGCCTATGCGACGCTGGACAAGGTCTTTGCCATGCAGCCGGAGGAGATCATCGAGCTGGTCAAGGCCAGCGGCCTGCGAGGCCGTGGCGGTGCAGGCTTCCCTACCGGTCTCAAGTGGAGCTTCCTGCCCAAGGGCGTAGACAAACCCGTTTACCTTGCCGTCAACTCGGATGAATCTGAACCAGCGACCTTCAAGGACCGCTATATTCTTGTGCGTGATCCGCATATGCTGATCGAGGGCATCATCATTTGCTGCTATGCGATCAAGAGCCACCACGCCTATATCTACATTCGCGGCGAGTACACTACCCAGGTGAAGGCCCTGCAGGCCGCCATCGATGAGGCCTACGACGCCGGCTACCTCGGCGACAGTGTTGCCGGGCGTGATTTCAAACTGGATGTAACCGTGCATCGTGGGGCCGGCGCCTATGTCTGCGGCGAGGAGACGGCGCTGCTCGAATCCATCGAAGGCCGAAAAGGCCAGCCCCGGAGCAAACCACCGTTTCCGGCGGTTGAGGGTCTCTACGGCTGCCCGACGATCATCAACAACGTGCAGAGCATTGGCTCGCTGCCCTTCATTCTCACCAATGGTCCCGACGCCTATAAAGCGTACGGCACCGAGAAGAGCCCTGGAACCCATCTGTTCGGCATCTCCGGGCTTGTGAAAAAGCCGGGCATGTACGAGTTGCCCCTTGGTTTGCCCCTGCTCGAGGTGATCGACAAGGTAGCTGGGGGAATGCGCGATGGCCGCACGCTCAAGGGGGTCATCCCCGGCGGCAGTTCCACCCCGGTGCTGACCCCGGAAGAGGCCCAGACCGTGACGCTCGATTACGAATCCATGGCCGCCCACAAGACCATGTTCGGTTCCGGCGGCATCGTCGTCCTCGACGACACCGTGGATATGGTGAAACTGGTGGAGAACCTGATTTCCTTTTACCACCACGAGTCCTGTGGCCAATGCACCCCCTGCCGCGAGGGACTTGGCTGGATGCTCAAGATAGTCAAGAAGATCATCCGCGGCGAGGGGACGGTGGCGGACATCGACCTGCTCACCGAATTGTGCGATAACATCGAAATGAAGACCGTTTGCGTTCTTTCAGCGGCCTGCACCATGTCGACGCGCAGTTACCTGAATAAATTCCGGCACGAGTTTGAGGCCTATGTCAGTGGCGGCGCCTCAAGCAAGGCCGCGATGTAACAAGGATAAGGGCTACCATGGCTGATACGGTTAAACTGTTTGTCAACGGACAGGAAGTAGAGGTTGAATCAGGCAAGAATCTGATCGACGCTATTGGCGCTGTCGGTATCGAAATTCCTCATCTGTGCTACCATCCCGCCCTTGGCGCGGACGGCAACTGCCGCATGTGCCTGGTGGGCATTGAGGACGGCCGGCCGCCCCTGGTGCCGGCCTGCAAGACGCGCGTCGCCGAAGGCATGAAGGTGCAGCTGGATACGGACAAGATCAAGAAGATCCAGCACGACGTCATGGAGTTCGAGCTGATCAACCACCCGGTCGACTGTCCTATCTGCGATCAGGCGGGTGAGTGCAAGCTGCAGGATTACTACATGAAATATGACGGGCAGAAGAGCCGGATGACGGTCAAGCCCGTGTACAAGGCCAAGAAGCTCGATTTCGGTTGTGGCGTGGTCCACGACCAGGAACGCTGCGTGCTCTGTGCCCGCTGCGTCCGCTTCACCCGGCTGATCACCAAGACCGGCGAGCTGGGCATTGTCAACCGCACCGACGCCGCCCGAGTCAATATTTTCCCCGGCCGGCCGCTGAACAACCGCTACGCGCTCAACGTGGTTGACCTTTGCCCGGTCGGCGCCATGACCAGCCGCGATTTTCGCTTCAAGCAGCGATCCTGGTTCCTGACCAAGAGCCCGAGCATTTGCCACGGCTGCAGCAAGGGCTGCAACATCTTCATCGATCACAACCGGGAAAAGTACAAGGATGACGTCATCTACCGGTTCCGGCCGCGGCTGAACTCGCAGGTCAACGGCTACTTCATGTGTGATCAGGGCCGCATGACCTACAAGCTGGAAAACGACAACCGGCTGACCACCGCTTGGATCGCCGACCGCGAGGCCAGTGTCGGTGAAGGGGTTGAAGCGGTTCGGCGCGCGATCAGCCAGGCCAAGAAGGCTGTGCTTCTGGTTTCGCCCAACTGCTCCCTGGAGCAGATGCTGGCCGTTCAGCGACTGGCCGCCTCCATCGGCGCCCAGGTTTCCGGGTACAGTGATGGCTTGATCAAGCAGGGAGACGCAGACGGTTACCTCATCCAGGACGACAAATCGGCCAATCGGGCCGGCTTTGCCCTGCTTGGCATTGACGCCACCAAGGCCGGCTTCGACGCCGCTATCCAGGACGCCGATCTGCTGGTGAGCTTCCAGAGCGACCTCTCGCTGAGCCTGGGCGAGGCCGATCTGACCACCTTGATGGAAAAGATGTCGACCGTGTATGTCGGCAGCTATCAGAACAGCTTCACCGCCAAGGCGTCCCTGCGTCTGCCGGCGGCTTCCTACAGCGAGGACACAGGCCTGATCGTCAACTGCGACGGTATCCTGCAGCAGTACAAGGCGGCCGTGGTCAAGAACAGCCCAGCCGCAGGTTTGGGCCAGATGGTGCAAATGCTCGGTGGCAGCATCGAGAGCCCCGCGCAGGCGTTGGCCGAGTTGAAGAGCAGCGTCGCCGCCCTGCAGTCTGTCGATTTCGAGCAGATACCTTCCGAGGGAATCGCATTAACCGCAAGTGAGGTCGCCCATGTCGCAGCTTGATATTCTCCTCATCGTCCTCAGGGTGCTCTTCGCAGCTCTGGTGCCGCTCTGTTTCATTGCCGTTTTGGTGTGGATGGAACGACGCGGCGCGGCCTATTTCCAGGACCGCTCAGGCCCCAACCGGGCCAATGTCTTCGGATTCCGTGCCGGCGGCCTGGTGCAGAACCTGGCTGATGCGGTCAAACTGATCACCAAGGAAGACATCATCCCTGGCCATGTGAAGCATAAGTTCTATTTCGTGATCGCGCCGGTCATCGTCTTTACCATTGCTCTGGTCAGCTTCGCTGCAGTGCCATTTGCCGATGCGCTGGTCTTGAACGGCAAGCAGTATCTGATGCAGGGCATCCCCACCGATCTGGGCATCCTCTGGTTCCTGGCCCTGGCTGGATTCGCAGTCTACGGCATTATCCTCGCTGGCTGGTCGTCGCATAACAAGTACGGTATGCTGGGCGGGCTTCGCGCCGCGGCCCAGGTCATCAGCTATGAGATTCCCATGGGACTGGCCATCATCAGCGCTCTGGTGGTCTACGGCACAGTGAACCTCACAGAGATGGCGCAGTTCCAGGGGCAGATGCTGTTTGGCTTCATCCCCATGTGGGGCGTGGTCCTGCAGCCTCTGGGCGCGATCATCTTCATTGTCGCCGCCTTTGCCGAGGCCAATCGGACCCCCTTTGACCTTGCCGAAGGTGAGAGCGAGTTGGTCGCCGGTTTTCACGTCGAGTACAGCTCGATGAAATTCGGCATGTTCTTCATGGGTGAGTATGTGGCCATGTTCACCTCCAGCGCCGTTATTGTTACCCTCTTCTTCGGTGGATACCAGATCCCTTGGTTGAACACCGAGACGCTGGTCAACAACACGCGGATAGTCACCTTCCTGCTCATGGCGCTCCTGCCGGTGTTTGCCCTGCTGTTCGCAGGCTGGATCAGCAAAAACAACCGCAGTCATTATCCCCGGGAAAACGATCCCCGCGTCCGCGAAGCTGCCATCTACATTAAAATATTGTGGGGCCTGGTCATTGCCTTGGAACTGGTGCTCTTCATGTTCCTGATCAGCGGCTCGGGCGGAGATGCCGCGCGGATACTCGCTGCCGGCCTGCAGATCCTCACCTTCCTGGTAAAGACCACGTTCATGTGCTTCGTGTATGTCTGGGTGCGCTGGACCTTGCCCCGTTTTCGCTACGATCAGCTGCAGAAGCTTGGCTGGCAGACCCTGCTGCCCCTGTCGCTGCTGAATATCTTCGTCACAAGTGCAGTCGTCGTTGCATTGAGCTAATAGAGGAGCAGGCATGAGTGCAAAAGTAAAAGTCATGGAACGTAAAGGCAAAGACCTTTACGAACGGCTGTACCTGATCGAGGTGTTCAAGGGAATGGCGGTGACCTTCGGTCATTTCCTGACCAACTTCCTCGACAATTCGAAGCTTTACGTTCGCCATTATCCCGAAGTGCAACCGGAAATCCCGGCGCGCTGGCGAGGACGGCATCGGCTGACGACTCATGAGGACGGCACTATGAAGTGTGTCGCCTGCTACATGTGTCAGACCAACTGTCCCGCCAAATGCATCATGATCGAGGCCGGAGAGCGGCAGGACGGCAGGACGGAGAAAATGCCGGTCAGGTTTGAAATCGATCTGCTGGAATGCATTTACTGCGGTTACTGTGTCGAGGCTTGCCCGATGGACGCCATTCGCATGGATACGGGCATTTTTTCCGTCACCGGGAGCGAGCGCAAACCCTTTGTTCTGGGTCTGGATGATCTGCTGGCCACCAAGGGTGCGTTTACCGAAGAAGAGTACAAGAAAGGGGGCGCTTGATATCATGTTAGCCGACGGGTTGTTTTACATCTTTGCCGTGCTGGCCGTACTTGGCGCGGGCGGGCTGGTGGTTTTCCGCCACCCGATGAACGGCGCGATGAGCTTTGTGGTGACACTGATTTCCCTGGCCGGGCTGTATGCGCTGCTCTCCGCCAAGCTGATCTTCGCCCTGCAACTGATTGTCTATGCGGGCGCGATCATGTCGCTCATCGTTTTCATCATCATGTTTCTGAACATCCAGACCGAGGATCTGCCCAAGGAAGAGACCAAGGTGGTCTATATCCTCGGCAGCCTGGTTGCGGTCCTGCCCATCGGGATGCTGCTGTTCAAGATAGTGCGCTCGCTGCCCGACAAAACATTGGCCATCATGGGGGGTAACTTCGGCGGCGTTAAGGAAGTCGGTCTGCTGCTGTTCAAGGATTGGCTGGTGCCCTTTGAAATCGTGTCCATCCTGCTGCTCGTGTCCCTGATCGGCGCGGTCGTCCTGGCAGGAAAAAGGGGGACAATCAAATGATTCACAACTTTCTCTTTCTGAGCGTCATCCTGTTTTGTCTCGGGATCGTGGGCGTTATTGCCAGAAGGAATGTGTTTACGGTGTTCATGTCCATCGAACTGATGCTGAACGCCGCCAACCTCGCCTTTGTCGCCTTCTCCCGCATTCATGAAAGCATGGACGGACATGTTCTTGCCATGATGGTCATGGCGGTCGCAGCCGCGGAAGCCGCGCTTGCCTTGGCCGTCGTCATTTTGCTGCACAAACACAAGGGCAAGCTGGACACCAATGTCTTCAGCCTGCTGAAAGGGTGATGCCATGGGACAAAGTGTCAATTATCTGGGACTGATTCCGCTCTTCCCCCTTGTGGGCGCGGTAGTCATCGGTCTGCTCCACGTCTTTACCTGCAACAAAAGAAGACTGCCCGAGAAGTTCTACGGGTTGCTGGCCTGCGTCGGCCCAGCGCTTTCCTTCATTCTGGCGCTGAAGGTGTTCATCGCTCTCAAGGCACTGCCACCCGAATCACGGTTTCTTAGCCACAAGGTCTTTACTTGGTTTTCCGTCGGTGACCTGCACATTGATATGGGTTTTCTCGCCGACCCGCTCAGCTGCCTGATGCTGCTGTTTGTGACCTTCATCGGCTCACTGATCCACATCTATTCAATCGGCTACATGGGCGGTGACAAGAACTACGGCAAATTCTTCGCGTACATGAACCTGTTCCTTGGTAGCATGCTGGTGCTGGTGCTTGGCGATGGACCTGTGGTCATGTTCGTCGGCTGGGAAGGCGTCGGCCTCTGCTCCTACCTGCTGATCAGTTTCTACAGCGAAGACCGTTCCAACGTGCTCGCCGGCAACAAGGCCTTCATCGTCAACCGCATCGGTGACCTTGGCTTCGTCCTGGGCATGGCCTTCCTCTTCTGGGCCGTTGGTGCGCAGGGCTTTGATTATCTCTCGCTCAAGGCCAATGTGCATCAGTTGACCCCAGGCGTAGCTCTGGCCGTCTGTCTGCTCCTCTTTGTCGGCGCCACCGGTAAATCTGCCCAGATCCCGCTCTATGTGTGGTTGCCTGATGCCATGGCCGGCCCCACTCCGGTTTCGGCCCTCATCCATGCCGCCACCATGGTCACTGCTGGCGTCTACATGGTCGCTCGTTTCAGCTTCATCTATGCCCATGTCGAACTTGCCGGCACCATCGTGGCCTGGGTGGGCATTCTCACAGCACTCCTGGCCGCCATCTTCGGCATGTTCCAGGACGACATCAAAAAGATTCTGGCCTACTCCACGGTCAGCCAGTTGGGCTACATGTTTGCCGGCGTCGGCGTTGCCGCCTATTCAGCCGGCATCTTTCACGTCTTTACCCACGCCTTCTTCAAGGCCCTGCTGTTCCTTGGCGCTGGCTCGGTTATCTACGCCCTGCACCATGAGCAGAATATCTGGAAGATGGGCGGCCTCAAGGCCAAGATGCCCAAAACTTACATGACCATGGTCATTGGCGCCCTGGCCCTGGCCGGCTGTCCACCGTTTTCCGGCTTCTTCAGCAAGGATGAGATCCTGTACAGCGCCCTGGCCACCGGCCATATCGGCATCTGGCTGGTGGGCGTGCTGGTTGCGGGCATGACCGCTTACTATACCTTCCGCATGATCTTTGTCGTGTTCCATGGCGAACCCCGGGATCACCATGCCTTTGAACATGCCAAAGAATCTCCCTCGGTCATGGTCGTACCCCTGATCATCCTGGCTGTGGGCGCCGTGTTCGCCGGCTTCCTGAACTTCCCTGGCATCATGACCATCTCCCACTGGCTCGAGCCAAGCCTGACCGAGGCACATCATGGTTCGGTCATTCTGCAGGTAATCGCCATCCTGGCCAGCATCGCCGCCTTTGCCGTGGGCATCAAGATCGCCTACAGCAAATTCGGTCAGGGGTGTCCCGAGCCTGAGTTCAAAGGCTTTGCCGCCTTTGCCTACCACAAGTTTTATGTCGACGAGTTGTACCACGCGGTCATTGTCCGACCGTACAAGGCCATCGGCGCCGCCATCTGGCAGGTTGTCGAGCCGAACATCACCGATGCACCGGTCCAGGGGGCTTCACGGCTCTACATACTGCTTGGATCCGCTTTCAAGGTGTTTCAGGTCGGCTATGTCCGGGTGTATGCCATCTACATGATCGTCGGGCTGAGCATCATGAGCCTGTTCCTCTCTCAATCGCTGAACTAAGATAAGGTGACAGAATGTTTGAGCATCTCCTTTCCGTCATAATCTTTCTGCCCATCCTCGCGGGGTTGCTGTTGCTGGTGACCCCGGCGAACCGGATGGTTGCCAGAAGTACGGGCCTCATCATTTCCCTGGCCACCCTTGTCCTCAGCCTCGACCTGTATGCCGGGTTCAAGGCCACGGGGCTGCTGGAATACGTTGAGTTCACTCCGTGGATTCCCTCCCTGGGCATCGCCTACCACCTCGGCATCGACGGCATCAGCCTGTTCATCCTCATGGCCGCCTCGGTGCTCTTGCCGATGGTGTATCTGGTATTCGGCACCCGGGAGAAAGGCTACTATGCCAATCTCCTCATCGTCCAGGGGGCTATGACCGGGGCCATCTGTGCTGCGGACATGGTGCTTTTCTACATCTTCTGGGAAATCATGCTGCTGCCGATCTTTTTCATGCTCGGCCTGTACGGCGGACCGAAACGACTGCCTGCCACCCTCAAGATCACCCTCTACACCATCGCCGGCTCCCTGCTGATGCTGGCCGCCATCGTCTATCTTGGAGTCAGCTACAAGGCCCAGTTCAACGAATGGAACTTTGCCATCAGCGAGATGGCCAAACTCAATTTGTCCGGCCGGGTCGCGGCACTGGCCTTCTTCGGTTTCATGATTGCCTTTGCCATCAAGATTCCGCTATTCCCGTTCCACACCTGGCTGCCTGACGCCTACACCGAGGCGCCAACCTCCGCCACCTTCGTCCTCTCCGCCATCATGGCCAAGATTGGCGTCTATGGAGTCATCCGCTTCGTGGTTCCGGTGTTTGACGAGCAGTTTGCGCGCTTCGCTATTCTTCTGGCCTACTCGGGCGTCATCGGCATGATGTACTGCGGTATCGCCGCCATCGCCCAGAAAGATTTCAAGCGCATGCTGGCCTTTTCCTCTGCCTCGCACATGGGCATTATCGCGTTGGGTGTGTTCTGCATGAACCTGCAGGCCCTGACCGGCAGCATTTACCAGATAGTGGCCCACGCCACCAGCACCGGCGTGCTCTTCCTTTTCGCCGGCATCCTCGAGGAGCGCACCAACACCCGGACCATTGAGGATCTTGGCGGGATTGCCGCCAAGGCACCGGTCTTCGCCATGTATTTCGCCATTGCGCTGCTCGCCTCGGTTGGCCTGCCCGGTACCAGCGGTTTTGTCGGCGAGTTCATGATCATCCTGGGCGCGATCAAGTTCAACACAGCCATCGGCGTGCTCGCTGGCGCCAGCCTGATCATCGGTGTCTGCTACATGCTGTGGATGTTCCAGCGGGTCTTCTTTGAAACCGCCAAACCCGGATCCGAACAGTTCAAGGACCTGACTCTGGTCGAGGGGGTAACTTTTCTCCCGGTCATCATTCTGATCATTGTCATGGGCATTTATCCGCATCCGTTCCTGAGCAAGATCACGCCTACGACCGCGCTGCAGTTCTCCAACAGCACGCCCGTGGTCGCCCAAGTCCCTGCAAGCAATGTCCAGGCGCCAGTTCCTGGACTCACCATTGAACAGAAATAAGGCCGGATTCCCATCATGACGAACGATCTACTCATCCTACTGCCGTTGATCATTGTTGGTGCAGGGGCCATCGGGCTGATGCTCGCCTCGGCCTTTGAAAAAATTTCCCCAACCCTGGCAGCCTATGGCAGCGCGATCATCTTCGCTGTTGCCTTCCTGGTCCAGTTGGGGGCCTGCGTTGTCCAGCCAACGGCACTGTTTGCCGGCGCCTTCAGCGGCATCCTGGTGGCCAGCACCTTTTCCCAGGTGGCAGGACTGATCATCCTGGCCTGCGGTCTGTTCACCGCGCTCAGTTCCGAGGCCTACTTCCGGCAGAACAACTTCTGCACCAGTGAGTATTACAGCCTCACCGTGTTTGCCGCATCGGGCATGCTGCTGCTGACCATGGCTCAGGAACTGATCACTGTGTTCATCGCCCTTGAGATCATGTCGCTGGCGATCTACATCCTGGTCGGCTATGACCGCAAGAACGTTATCAGCACGGAAGCCGTGCTCAAATATTTGATACTCGGCGCCTTTGCTGGAGCCTTCTTCACCATGGGCAGCGCGTTTGTCTATGGCGCGACCGGCAGCACCAAGTTCGCCCTGATCGGCCAGCACATCGCCGCCAAGGGTTTTCTTGCCCATCCGGCCATGGTCGGCGGTGCATTTTTCATCCTGGTGGCCTTCCTCTTCAAGGTCGCGGCCTTTCCCTTCCACGCCTGGGTGGTGGATGTCTATGACGGTGCTTCGGTGCCCGTGACCGGCTACATGGCAACTGCCCTGAAAACAGCGGTCTTTGCCGTATTCGCCAACTTCCTCATGCTTGATGGCTCACTGCAGGCTGGATGGATCAAGTACCTGTTCGTCATCTCGGTGCTGACCATGTTCGTCGGTAACCTGATCGCCATTGGGCAGCAATCGCTCAAGCGAATGCTTGCCGCCTCGGGCATCGTGCACACCGGCTACCTGCTGATCGCGCTGGTGGCCGTGGGTACCAAGGAGTTCAGCGGCAGCGTCATCGCTTTCTACCTGGCAGCCTATGCTGCTGGCACGCTTGGAATCTTCAGTGCCCTGTCGTATCTTGGCGGCGCCGGCGAGAAACGCAAGACCTTCGATGACTTCAAAGGCCTGGCCAAGGTTCGGCCCTATTCCGCCGCTGCCATCAGCATTTTTCTCCTGTCCATGGCCGGCATCCCACCCACGGCCGGGTTCATGGGCAAGTTCTACATCATCACCAGTGCCATCGATGCGGGTCAGGTGGCCCTTGCGGTCCTAGGCATCCTCAGCAGCATCATTTCCATGTGGTATTATCTCAGGCTCATCATCACCATGTACTTCTATGAGGCCGAAGATCAGTTCGCCGAAGAATCCTGCGCATGCAGTCTGGCCCCTGTCTGTACCTTTATTCTGGTCGTTTGCGTCTTCGCGATCAGTCTGTACCCTGTGGCGATTTGACGTGGTTCGTCGGAATAAAGCCTGAAGATTGAATCAACTTGATGCAAGGAGTGCTGCCATGAAAGTGAAGGATATTTTGAAAGTGAAGGGTTCCAAGGTTTACACCATCAGCGAGAACGCCACCCTGATGGCGGCCACCGCCAAACTGTTCAGTAACAAGATCGGCTCGCTGATCGTGGTCGATGACGCCGACGAGATAGTCGGCATCGTCGCCCCCAACGACATTCTCAAGGCCGTGCATGAAGGATGTGTGGAAAACTGCAGTTTGCAGAAAGTACATCAGGTCATGACCCGGAACATGATCTGCGCTTCCGAGGATGACACCCTCGACTACATCCAGGCAGTTATGACCGAAAACCGAATTCGTCACATCCCAATCATGGATAAAAAGGAACTCAAAGGCCTGGTGTCCATTGGCGACGTGGTTAACGCCCAGATCAAGAGCCGTGACGTGGAAAACCACTACCTGAAAGATTACATCGAGGGCAAGTATCCAGGTTGACAGACTTGCGCTGCTGACTTCGATATTGAAATTTTGCAATCCTAAGCGATAACTAAACAAATTAAATACAAAAGGGGCTTGGATCCGGCGACGGTTCCAAGCCCCTTTTGTATTGTATCACGGGTCGATTAATCTGGGATATGAGGATTTAAGACGGTGATGGGATAGTTTTGGTTTGTTGCAATCACGATTATAATCGTCCTTTGCAGTATCAGCTTATCCCAACATCAATCTGATCTACCTCATCGATTGACAGAGGGGCGGGATTATCTTGGTCAAAGTGCCATAAACCGAATCCGGCTATCTTCGCCTCCTTGAGAAAAGCACTTAACTGTGCTGGTCTTCCCGGTTGATCTCGTCGTAGATCTGGTGCAGATGCACCGGCGCGGGCGCGACCTTGCGCCGCAGGCGAAGGTTAAGCATCTCGACAAGGAAGGAAAAGGCCATGGCAAAATACAGATACCCCTTGGGCATTTCATGGCCGGTTCCCTCAGCAACCAAGGCAATGCCTACCAGCACGAGGAAGGAGAGGGCAAGCATCTTCACGGTCGGATGTGCCTCTACAAATTCGCCGATTGGGCGGGCCGCGAACATCATTACCCCGATGGCCAGGACGATGGCGGTCACCATCACCCAGAGATGCTCAGCCAGACCTACGGCAGTTATCACCGAATCCAGCGAAAAAACGATGTCGATTACGGCGATCTGGAGGATAACCAGCGCCAATTGCGAGGCCATGTGCTTGGGTGCGTGGAGTTCCTCGCCGCCTTCGAGGCTGCCGTGAATTTCCATGACCGCCTTGTAGATGAGAAACAGGCCGCCCAGCAGCAAGACCAGGTCCCGGCCGGAAACCGGATGCCCCATCACCTCGAACAACGGTTGCACCAACCGCGCCAGCCAGGCCACGGAAATCAGCAGCAGAATTCGGGTGCCCATGGCCGCGAGTAACCCAAACTGACGCGCAAACTTCTGCTGGCTTGGCGGAACCTTGCCAACCAGAAGGGTGAGGAAGACAATGTTATCAATGCCGAGCACTATCTCCAGCACGGTCAGGGTGATCAGTGAACTCCAGATGTTGAAGTCAAACAGCCATTCCATGACGATTGTGTTCTTTAGGATGGTCGGTATTGATTCGCCGTGATTTCTCGACGAATCATTGGTACGCCTGCAGGTGGGGGATTACCTGACAAAGGAGCTACACAGAGCAGTTTGGCACGGAAGGAGATTTCGATTGAGGTCAACCAACCACGGACAATAGCTGTGAAAACTACGGGTACGAGCGGTTATTTCATCGGCGGGCAGGGGAGCCAGCATGGTTGAACAGTGAGGACGGACGCGAAACTCATGCTCCCGGGTGGCTTGGCTCAGATGCTTTCCAGGACACGCCGCCGTCGGTACAGGGGGATGGAGTTGCCAAACTTCTCCAGCATCCGGAAATAAACCGATTCCGGCACATACTCGCGGACGATCTGCTCCCAACCGTCAGAGCCCACCAGGCCCTTGACCAGGCTGGAACTCACTTCCACCAGAAAGCGCGGCGACATCATGAACAGGGTCTGGATAATGTTGTTCATGTTGCTGTTGACGTAGCGCATGCCACGTTCATAGGTGTAGTCTTTCTCGTTGCGGATGCCGCGCAGGATGTAATCGACCCCGATCGACTCGGCGTACTTCACCAGAAACTTGTTTTCAAAATGCACGATCTCGACATTTTCAAACTCGGCGCACAACTCCTGCAGCATTTCCGTACGTTCGTCCAGGCTGAAGGTATAACTCTTCTGCGAATTCTGGCCGATGGCGACATAAAACTTGCAGAACAGCTTGGCGCCCTGCTCAATCATCCACAGGTGGCCATTGGTCGGTGGATCGAAACTCCCGGCATAGATTCCTTTCATCGAAAGTCCTGCGGCAGAAGATTTGACTGCGAGTGCTCCGGTTGTCCGGAGTTCCGATCAAGCGAAGGATGTCCATTCCGGCCGGCCGGGTCTTCTTCGCCAGTTCGAACCGGCAGACACCGCCATACTGCAGACCCGGAAGAGGTAGATCACGCCCAAGTGGACGCTTGCAGGTAAGCTATAGCAAACCGGCATG
Source organism: Desulfobulbus sp. (assembly GCA_041738515.1). Classification (GTDB taxonomy): domain Bacteria; phylum Desulfobacterota; class Desulfobulbia; order Desulfobulbales; family Desulfobulbaceae; genus Desulfobulbus. Next base: position 6,037 of record JBGSPP010000331.1, on the reverse strand, counting down.
TTGCGCGTCAATACTATATTCCCGCGCTACGGAATATGTACCCTGCGGGCCAAGGGTCATCGAGGCCACTGCGGCAACCAGCTGCCGGCACTGGCGCAAAGCTATTTCAGGGTGGCCAGAGAGCGTGGCTATTCCTCCGGCTCTGTGTCCGCCTTCTCGGCCGCGGAGAATCCCGGCAGCCCCAGGGGCCCCACTACGGGCTTTCTCGGTGCGCCGGTGATGTCGGTTACCCGGCGGACGGTGCGGTTGGCAATGCGCTTGCCCTTGGCCGAGGCGTTCTTGATCAGGCAGTCGTCAAACTCGATCTCCACCGCGTTGTGCTTGGCCCGGCCGGACGGGGCGAAGCTGACCCGCGCCCGCAGGCCCTCCTTGCCGGTCAGGAGCAGGAGGATGGTGGATCGCTTGTCCTCGTCAAAGAGCCGGTACTCGCGGTTCAGGATAAACTTCGGCATGGCGAAACGCTTGACATAGGCCAGGTTTTCCAGGCCGTGCCGGTAGATCAGGTTAAACACCAGGTCGTTGTGGACGATGCCCAGCCAGTGGACATCGGGGCCGACGAACAGCTTGTCCGGCACCGGCACCACCTTGTAGAGGCCGTCGCGGAAGATCAGCAGCAGCCGGTCGTACTCGGAGCAGAACAGCTCGACGTCGTTGGCCGGATCCTCGGCCTTGACCTTGTGGCCGAGAAACCCGGTTTCGCGGTGATAGCCCACATGCAGGTTGGACAGGGCCGCGGCTCGGGCATCGACTTCGTCAAAGGCGCGCAGCTCGCTGCGGCGGGGATAAAGCGGCCCGTAGCGGGTGATCAGATCGTCGAGGTATTTGATGGTGTAGCCCACCATGTCGCTCAGATGCTCGCGGACCTGGGCGATGGCTTTTTCGATCTCGCGCAGCTCCTTTTCTTGGCGGTTGATGTCGTAGCGCGAGATCCGGCGGATCTTGATTTCCAGGAGCCGTTCCACGTCCTCGCCGGTTATCTTGCGCCGAAGTTCCTCGGCGTAGGGGGCCAGCGACTGGCGGATGGTCGAAACCACCGCCTTGTAGTTGATCTTCTCCTCAATCTGCTTGTAGAGCCGCTCCTCGATGAAGATCTGTTCGAGCTTGCGCGCGTGCCATTTCTCTTCCAGCCGGCCCAGCTCGATGGTCAGTTCGCGCTCCAGATTGGCGACCAGCCGCTCGGTGTTGCGGCGCAGCACCTCCTCGACCGCCAGTTGCCGGGGCATGTTCTCCTCGATGGTCACCAGGGCGGGCGAGACGCTCAGCTCGCAGTCGGTGAAGGCATAGAGGGCGTCGATGGTCTCCTCGGCCAGCACTCCGCGCGCCAGCTTGATCTCCACCTCAACCTTCTCGGCGGTGTAATCGTTGATCGAGGCGATCTTCAGCTTGCCCGCCTTGGCCGCCTTCTCGATGGACTCGATCAGCGACTGGGTGGTCAGGTTGTAGGGCAGCTCGGTGACGACGATGGTCTTGGCATCGGGCTGGGTCAGCCGCACCAGGCAGCGGATGCGGCCGTTGCCGTGGTTGTAGTCCGCGGCGTCGATGATGCCGCCCCGGGGGAAATCGGGCAGCAGGGTGAAGTCCTGGCCGCGCAGGCAGGCGATCTGGGCCTGGAGCAGCTCGGAGAAGTTGTGCGGCATGATCTTGGTGGCCATGCCGACGGCAATGCCTTCGGCGCCAAGCAGCAGCAGCAGCGGGATCTTTGCCGGCAGGCTGACCGGTTCCTGCATGCGGCCGTCGTAGCTATCGACGAACACGGTCAGGTCCTTGTTGAACAGGGCCTCGCGCGCCAGTGGTGTCAGGCGGCACTCGATGTACCGCGCCGCCGAGGCCTGGTCGCCGGTATAGATGTTGCCGAAGTTGCCCTGCCGGTCGATGAGGTAGTCCTTGTTGGCCAGGTTGACCAGGGCGGCGAAGATCGACTGGTCGCCGTGCGGGTGCAGCTTCATGGTCTCGCCGACCACGTTGGCGACCTTGTGGAAGCGGCCGTCGTCCATGTTGGCGAGCGTCTGGAGAATGCGCCGCTGCACCGGCTTGAGGCCGTCGTCCACGTCCGGGATGGCCCGGTCGCGGATGACGTAGGAGGTGTAGTCGAGGAAGTTGGTGTCAAACAGCTGGTGCAGCTTGCCGCGCTGCCGTTCCGCGTTCTCGCTCATTCCGGCCTCACTACCAGGTGATCCATGATGTACTGCTTGCGCTCCGGGGTGTTCTTGCCCATGTAGAAGTGCAGCACCCGGCTGACCTCGCTGAGGCTGTCGATGCGCACGGGCCTGAGCCGCATGTCCGGGCCGATGAACTGCTTGAATTCGGGCGGCGAGATCTCGCCCAGCCCCTTGAAGCGGGTGGTCTCGATGGCTCGGTCGGCTTTGCCCTTGGCCTTCAGCGTCTGGAAGGCCGCAGCCATGTCCTGGTCGGAGTAGCAGTAGAGGGTCTGCTCCTTGTTGCGCACCCGGAAGATGGGCGTCTCCAGGATGAACACCCGCTCCAGTTTGACCAGCGGCTCAAAGTAGTGGAGGAAAAAGGTCAGCAGTAGGTTGCGGATGTGCAGGCCGTCGACGTCGGCGTCGGTGGCCAGGATGACCTTGTCAAAACGCAGGCTGCTGATCGAGTCCTCGATGTCCAGAGCCTGCATCAACGAGTACATCTCCTCGTTCTTGTAGAGCACATCGAGCCGCTGGCCGAGCACGTTCATCGGTTTGCCCTTGAGCGAGAACACCGCCTGGATCATGGGGTCGCGGGCGGAAACGATGGAGCCGGCGGCGCTCTGGCCCTCGGTGATGAAGAGCATGTTCTCCCGGCCAGGTTTGGAGGGGTTGCCGCGCGAGGGGTGGTACTTGCAGTCCTTGAGCTGGGGGATTTTGAAGGCGATCTTTTTCGCCTTGGCCTTGGCGTCGCGGCGCACCGACTGCAGCTCGCGCCGCACCCTTTCGTTGCGCTGCACCTTGTCGATCAGCACCTCGGCGGTCTCGGGGTGCTTGTAGAGGTGGGTGGCCACCGCGTCCTTGACCGCATTGACAATGCCGCCGCGGATGTCGGTGTTACCCAGCTTGTTTTTGGTCTGCGACTCGAACACCGGGTCCTGCACCTTGACCGCGAGGATGCCGACCAGGCCGTCGCGCACGTCCTGGCCGTTGAACTTCTTGCCGGTGAACTCGTTGACCCCCTTGAGAATGCCCTCGCGGAAGGCGGAAAGATGGGTGCCGCCCTCGCTGGTGTAGGTGCCGTTGACAAAGGAGAAATAGAGCTCGCCGTAGTCATCGGTGTGGGTGAAGGCGAACTCCAGGGCTTTGTCGCCAAAGTGCACCGGCGGGTAGATGCGCTCGCCGCTGACCTCGCGGTCGAGCAGGTCGAGCAGGCCGTTTTTCGACAGGAACAGTTCACCGTCCAGGGAAAGGGTCAGGCCGGAGTTGAGGTAGGCGTAGCGCCACAGCCGCTGCTCGACGTACTGAGGATCGAAGGTGTATTCCGGGAAGATGGTCCCATCGGGCAGGAACTCCACCAGGGTGCCGTTTTTTTCCTTGGATTGGCCTTCGTCCTCGCCCTCGAGAACGCCCTGGGCAAAGACCGCGCTTTTATACTGCCCGTCGCGGAAAGCGGTGACCGTGAACCGGGTCGAGAGGGCGTTGACCGCCTTGGTGCCGACGCCGTTGAGGCCCACGGAGAACTGGAAGACTTCGGTGTTGTACTTGGCGCCGGTGTTGATCACCGAGACGCACTCCACCACCTTGCCGAGCGGGATGCCGCGGCCATAGTCGCGCACCCGGCAGAGACCATCCTCGCCCACATGGATGTCGATACGCTTGCCGTGGCCCATGATGAACTCGTCCACGGCGTTGTCCAGGATTTCCTTGAGCAGAATATAGATGCCGTCATCCGGATGGGAGCCGTCGCCGAGGCGGCCGATATACATGCCCGGCCGTTTGCGGATGTGCTCCAGCGAACTCAGCGTCTTGATCTTGGATTCGTCGTACTGGTGGATGGTCATGGGTTGTGGCATTGGATGAATAGAAAATTATATGGATAGCAGTTTAGATGAAGAAATAAAACCAAGCGGCAACGCATATCCATACGGAGGCCGCGTGATCGTTCCCACGCTCCGGTGTGGAAACGCATCCCCGGACGCTCCAGCGTCCCGTCCCGTCGGAACCACAGTTCAATCGAGAAAGCTATCTCCCCTCACTCCATCAGATGCACCCGTTCGCAGTCCGGGCAGATCCAAGTGGGGCCGTTGCTGATGCCCCACTTGTTCTCCTCGAAGCAGTCCGGGCAGATCTGAAAGCCGCAGCCGCAGTTCCAGCAGAAGGGTTTCTCCGCTTTGCAACAGTGGCAGCTGAACTCCTTCTTCCTTCGCCGGCCCCGGGCCGGTTTGGCTGTCTGTTCCTCGCTCATCGCCCGTCACCTTCGGCAGGTCGCAGTTCCTGCCCCAGCCAGGCGAGATAGCTCTCGCCGCCGTCCACCACCGGCGAGGCCAGAATTTCCGGCACTTCGTACGGGTGGATGGTCCGGATGGCTCGGCACAGCTCGGGAAACAGGTCGCGGCGGCTCTTGATGGTGCAGACCTGCTCCTCGCCCTGTTCGATCGCCCCCTGCCAGCGGTACCAGGAGGTGCAGGCGCTGATCTGAACGCAGGCGGCCAGCCGTGCCTCCAGCAGGTGCGCGGCCAGTCGTTCGGCCTGGATGCGGTCGGGCAGGGTGGTCACCACCTGGATGTAGGGCGTCATGGCGCATTCTCCCTGGAAATCCGCGGGCCGCGGACGGGTCCGGCCCAGCTCGGGCTGGAATAATTTTGCAAAGTGGACTATCTTACCAGCGCTGGTCAAAAAAACAAACCTCCACGTTCCCCATTCAACCCAAACAGGTGATCCCATGCTCTTTGCCGTGGATGTCGGCAACTCCCATACCGTGAGCGGAATCTACGAAAAAGGCCGGCTGGTCGGCAACTGGCGGCTGCAGTCCCGCCAGGATCGCACCGCCGACGAACTGGCCATCCGCTACCACGGCCTCTTTCAGATGGCCGGCATCAACCCGGACCGGATCACCGGCTTCATCATCGCCTCGGTGGTGCCGACGCTGGAGACCAGCTGGCTCCATTTTGCCCGCAGCTATCTCACCAAACTGCGGCAGCCGCCGCTGGCCGTCACCAATACCATCAAGCTGGGGATGGCCGTGGCCACCGAAAACCCGGCCGAGGTCGGTGCCGACCGGATCGTCAACGCCGTGGCTGCCTGGGAGCGGTTCCATTCGCCGCTGATCGTCATCGATTTCGGCACCGCCATCACCTTTGACTGCGTCAACGGCGTGCCTGAGTATGTCGGCGGCACCATCCACCCGGGCATCGGCATCTCGCTCGACGCCCTCGCCACGCGCACGGCCAAGCTGCCCCGGCTGGACATCGACGTTACCCCGGATCACCCCATCGGCACCACCACGGTCAAGGCCATCCACAGTGGCGCCTTGTACGGTTTCGGCGGTCTGGTCGACCGCATGGTCGAGGTGCTGAGCCGCCAGCTGACCCCGGACCGGGAACGGGCCAAGACCATCGCCACCGGCGGCATGGCCGAGCTGATCAAACCCTATACCCACACCATCGACGAGATCGATCCGCAGTTGACCCTGACCGGCCTGCAGCTGATCTATGCCCTCAACTGCCAGGGCAACAATGACTGAACGGCCGGTCCTGCCGCCCAGGCTCAAGCGGGGCGACACTGTCGGCCTGTTCTGTCCGGCCGGGCCGGTGCGGGACGTGGAAGGCTTGCGGCTGGGCATCGGTCTGATCGAGGAACTGGGCTTCCGGGTCAAGCTGCAGGGGCCGGTCGAACCACGCGACGGCTATCTGGCCGACGCCGATGAACGGCGGGCTGCGCATCTGCACCGGTTGTGGAGCGAACCCGAAGTCAGAGCCATCATCGCCATCCGCGGCGGCTACGGCTGCCAGCGCATGGTCGGGCTGCTCGACTGGGAGCTGTTCCGGCGCGAGCCCAAATGGTTCGTCGGCTTCAGCGACGTCACCGTCCTGCTTAACGCCCTGCCCAAGCGGGCC
>JBGSPP010000318.1:0-10617 GCA_041738515.1 Desulfobulbus sp. | reverse complement strand
GCGGGCGGCCTGCGCTGCCATCTGCCCCCGCCAGTCGCCGGCCGCGAGAACCTGCGGGGCAATCGCCGCGGCACAGTCGCCATGCATCTGATCGATGAAGCTGCGAATCAGGTCGATGTCCATGAGCACCTCGGCAACCGGACGCCGGCTGAAGGACTCTTCCTTGTACAGGCCGCAGAAGGTGCAGCGATTCCAGGGACATCCCCGGGTCACGCGCACCAGCAGGCTGTCGCTCTCGCTGGGCGGCCGGATCGGTCCCTGTTCAAAACCCTGCCAGGAGTCGGGGCTGGTCATGGGCCTGGCGTCCGTACCCGGCAATCAGGGGCCGCGAACTTGCGCCCCCTCCCCCGATCAGCCGACATTGGCGGCGCCATCGCGGTCGGCCTCCCGTTGTCGTAATTTGTCGACAACCATGTCGGAGATGAAGGTCTGGCTCGCCTTCGGCAGTGCAAGAAACTGGCAGCCCATGTAAAACCGCTTGAAGCCAGGCTGGACAAAGACCCAGCGGATCTCCATGGGCGCCGACTCCTCGCAGACGCTGCCGCCCCGGTGGCCAAGCACGGTGAGCGTCAGCCGGTCGCCCGGGTTGAAGCCTGAATCCTCCTCAACGCTCAGGTGCAGCCCGCCCAGGCTGAGATCGATGACCGCCGCCGGGATCTCTCTCCTGTCCTTACCCTCGGGGACAAACAGGCACCGCACTTCGTCGAGTTCGTTGAAATAGACGCGGATGTGTCTTCTCCGCTCGGTGAAATCCGTGGCCATGGCCATCTCCTCTTGCACACGTTGTTCTTCTGTCGCATCCCTGCGCCACTGGACCTTCCGTGACGCCCCTGTCTGCCAGCCACCCCGTCTTAGCGCCTGAACACCCAGAAATCCGGGTGGAGCATGGCCAGGAAGGGGATCAGTTCCAGCCGGCCCACCACCATGTTGACGATGAAGATGATTTTTGTCAGGGGGTTGAGGTGGCCGAAACTGGCCATGGGCCCGATGCTGCCGTACCCCGGACCGATATTGCCGATGGTCGCGGCCGTGCCGACGATGCCGATGCCCACGTCTCCCTCGATGATGGTTACCAGCAGCGAGGACAGGGTCATCAGGGAGATGTAAAAGAGCAAAAAGCCGAGAATCTGCCGCTGAACGTCGTCGGGAACAGTGACCCGGTCGAGTTTGATCGGCAGCACCGCCCTGGGATGCACCACCTGGGCGATCTCCCGTTTGAGATATTTCAGGCCAAACAGCACCCGCACCACCTTGACGCCGCCTCCCGCTGAACCGGCGCAACCGCCGATGAGCATGACCGTGAACAGGATGGTCTGGGCCGGCACGGCCCAGAGCGCGAAATCCGCCGAAGCAAAACCGGTAGTAGTGATGATCGAGGCAATCTGGAAGAAGCCGTCGCGCAGACCATCGCCTAAGCTGACGCCTCCGGTCCACATCAGTGAGAGGCAGAGCACAAGCGACATCACCACGACGATTGACGTGTAGAAACGAAACTCTTCGTTACGCGTCAAGGCGCGGTAGTTTCCCTGGAAGAGGGCCCGGTACTGAAGGGCAAAGTTGCCGCCGGCCAGAAACATGAACAAAATCACGATCCAGGTGATATCCGGGCTGCCGTAGCCCATGATCGACTGGGGATGGGGCGAGAAGCCCCCGGCGGCCATGGTGGAGAACGAGTTACAAACCGCGTCGTAGAGTGGCATCCCGGCTAGGCGGAGCAGAACGACTTCCACCACGGTCAGCAGGAAATAGATAGTCCACAGGGCCTTGGCCGTATGAGTGATCCGGGGGGTGACCTTCTCCTCGGTGGGGCCTGGCGCCTCGGCAAAAAACATCTGCCGTCCGGCCACCGCGAACTGCGGCAGGATGGCGACAAAGAGAACGATGATGCCCATGCCGCCCAGCCACTGGCTGAGGCTGCGCCAAAAGAAAAACACCTTGGGGAAGGGAGCAAAATCCTTGAGGATCGTCGCTCCGGTGGTGGTGAACCCGGAGATGGATTCAAAGTAGGCATCGATCGGTCCGAGATCGAAAAAAAGGTAGGGGATGCCGCCGATTGCGCCGGTGACCACCCAGGCCAGGGAGACAATGAGCATACCCTCGATTCGCTTGAGACTGTCGAAATCACGGGAGAATTTACCCGCCCACTGGAGCAGCCACCCCATGTTCACCGACACGGCAAAGGCGACGACAAAGGGGTGGATGGCGGCATACTCCCGAAACAGCAAGGCCACCGAGATCGGCGTCAGCATGATGGCGCCCAGGGCGACCAGGATGATGCCCAGGACATTGCAGATGGCGGATAGCTTCACCGGGCGAAGAACTCCTTGATCGCATCGGCGTCCTTGGCCATGGTGAAGATGATCAACTGGTCGCCAGCCAGGAGTTCGGTGTCGCCGTGGGGAAAGATGACGCCCCGGCCGCGCTTGACCACGCCAATGATGGCTCGGGCCGGCAGTTTGAAATCCCTGACCAAGGTGGCGGTAAAGGTTTCCGGCAGGCTGAGGCGCAGCACCTCGCCCTGCCCGCCCTCGACCAGCGCCAGGATGTTCACGTCCTTGGCCTGGAGACGATTCAGCAGTTCCTTCAAGGCCGAATCGCGCGGGGACACGACCACGTCGATGCCGACCCGTTCAAAGAGGGCCTTGTTGCCGGTGTTGCCCACCCGGGTGATGATCCGCTCGCAGCCCAATTGCTTGGCCAGAAGCGAACAGAGCAGGTTCTTTTCGTCATTGTTGGTGACACAGACGGTGACGTCCGAATCGCTAATGGCCTCACCCTCCAGCAGTTCAAGGTCGGTACCGTCGCCGTGGAGCACAAGGGTATCCTTCAGGTTATCGGCCAGGTAAAGGCAACGAGTTTTGTCGTGCTCGATCAGCTTCACCTTGATCTGGGCCCGTTCCAGCATCTTTGCCAGCATGAAGCCGACCGAACCGCCGCCGATAACCGTGGCCGTCCTGATGGTGTTCACGTTGCGGAAGAACTGGGCGGCAAGCACATCCAAGGCCGGCCCCGTACCCATGAACACCACCTTGTCTTCGGCCTGGATGACGGTTGCGCCGTCCGGGATAAACAGGCGGTGATTGCGGGTGATGGCGACGATGAGCACGTTCTCGGGGAAGGAGCAGTCCATGATCCGCAAGCCCCGGATGGGCGAGATCTCCTTGATGCGATACTCGAACATCTTCGCCTTGCCCTTGACGAAATACTCGACATCGATGGCGTCGGGCACGGAGATGATTCGGAAGATGTCCTGGGTGAGCAATTGCTCCGGCCAGATGATGGTGTCAATGTCGTACCGGCTCTGATAGCGCCCCTGAGTGGTCGAGGACAGGTTGCGATAGAGTTCCGTGCGGTGGACAAAGCAGATAGTCTCGACGTCGGAGATCTTCTTGGCGGTCCAGCAGGCGACGATGTTGGCCTCGTCAGTGGCGGAACAGGCGATGAAGAGGTCGGCCCCGGCGGCATTGGCGCCTTCGAGCACCATCACGTCCGAACCGCTGCCCGAGGCGAAGCTGATGTCCAGGGTGCTGAACTTGTCGGGCAGGCGATCCTGATCGTCGATGACCGTGAGGTTGTGCTTGCGGTACAACTGGGAGGCCACCATGTATCCGGTTTCGGTGGCGCCAAAAATGAGAATATTCATGCACCCTCTTGCGGGAGACGCAGGGAAACGGCGAACGGACAGGGAATCGGACGATCTGGCCTTCAGGCCGCCAATCCCGGGTTATGCCGGTGCCTGAACCACCTCACATTCCCGATCCGCGGAAGCAATATTCTACTCGAACACCAGTTTTTTGCGAGAAAATCGTGGACATCCCTTCCCGGACGCCTGGCCGGCGCCCCTCACCTCCCCTCTCTGCCGGAAAAAGGGTTGCAAAATTTCGATGCATGCGGATAGTAAGCGAGACAATCAATGGAGAAAATCCCGGCCGGGGGCGCGATGGCGCTGCCTATCGTTCCCCCTCCCCGCATCCGGTTGATGCCGGAACACCGGGCCCAACAGCATCTGAACCATGGAATCGTTTCCCATCATCGAAGCCGCCGTTGCCGGCATTGTCGTTCGCGAACCAGCGGTCGAGGTGCTTGTGCTCAAACGCAGGGCAAACCCACGCGACCCCTGGTCCGGTCACTATTCCTTTCCCGGCGGCCGCCGCGACCGGGTCGACGCCACCCTGTTCGACACCTGTCTGCGCGAAACCTACGAGGAGTGCGGCATTCTCCTCTCCCCGGACTATCTGGTCAAACAGTACCCGGTGCGCACGGCCGGCAATTCGGTCGACCGCCCGGTACCGGTTACCACCTATCTGTTCGAGTTGGACGAACAGCCGGACATCAGGCTGCAGTTGACCGAGATCAGCTGCTACGAATGGCTTGAGCTCGACTACGTCGCCGACGAGGAAAACATTGTCCGGCGGATCATGAGCCCGCGCTATCCGGACAGGCTCTTTCCCTGCCTGCCGGCCACGGACGGATTTGTCTGGGGTTTCACCTACGACACCCTGAAAATGATCATCGCCGATCGATATTACGCCTCCCCGCGGGCAACTGCCGCCGTGTCGGAGACAAGAACGAGGTTAAAGAGCGCTTGACTTTTTGGTTGTTGACTTGTATCAATGACGGCGGATTTGAAAGGGGAATTGGCTATTTGACAGAAAACAGAAGCCTTTTTCGGGCTTCTCTCTTTTTTAGGCCGCGGCCGCCCGCTGGGCGCATTCTTCCCATCTGGCGCCCCAGCCTCGCCAAAGCGTTTTTCCGTTCGCATCTCCGTCGATCCACCTGCGCTTGACCTGTATCTCTTGTTTGCCCGACATTCCTCCGCGAGGAAGTGTTTTACAACGTGACGGCAGATTGCCCATCCGGGTCTGCTAAATTGTGCGTCAAGGTTCAACAACTAGGAGAAGACAAATGAAAGCACCCGTACGTGTGGCAGTGACAGGCGCTGCCGGCCAGATCAGCTATTCCCTCATTTTCCGGATCGCCAGCGGCAGCATGCTCGGACCCGACCAGCCTGTTATCCTGCAGCTCCTGGAAATCCCGCCGGCCATGAACGCCCTTCAGGGCGTGCTCATGGAGCTCAACGACTGCGCCTTTCCGCTGGTTGCCGGCGTGATCGCCACCGATGATCCCAATGTCGCCTTCAAGGATGTCGAGTTTGCCCTGCTGGTTGGTTCGCGTCCTCGTGGTCCGGGCATGGAGCGTTCCGACCTGCTCAATGCCAACGGCGCCATCTTCACCGTCCAGGGCAAGGCGCTGAGCGACAACGCCAAGCCCAATGTCCGCGTCCTTGTTGTCGGCAACCCGGCCAACACCAACGCCCTGATCTGCATGAAGAATGCTCCCAAACTCAATCCGCGCAACGTTACCGCCATGATGCGTCTGGACCACAACCGGGCCATGTCCCAGATCGCCGAGAAAACCGGCACCCACTCCACCAAGGTGGAGAAGGTCGTTGTCTGGGGTAACCATTCCTCCACCCAGTATCCGGATATCAGCTACGCCACTGCGGACGGTAAGGCCGTGAAATCCCTGGTGAGCGACGAGTGGAACAAGAGCGACTTCATCCCGACCGTTCAGCAGCGCGGCGCCGCCATCATCAAGGCCCGCGGCGCTTCTTCCGCCGCCTCTGCCGCCTCTGCCGCAGTTGATCACATGCGAACCTGGGCCCTGGGCAGCAACGGCCAGTGGGTCAGCATGGGCGTCTTCAGCAAGGGCAACCCCTACGGCGTGGATGAGGACCTGATGTTCGCCTTCCCGATCATGTGTGAAGGCGGCGACTGGAAGATTGTTGAAGGTCTGGAAATCAGCGCCTTCAGCCGTGAGATGATCAAGAAGACCGAAGCCGAGCTGCAGAGTGAAAGAGCTGCGGTGGCCAATCACATCAAATAATCGTTCGCTCGATTGCTGATGCTGGGAAGGGGTGCTCATTGAGCACCCCTTTTTTTTGCTCCCCGCGACCGGGCCACAGCTGGTATGGTTCGTTTGCCCCCCCTTATTGACGTACCGACGAGAGAGATGCCGTGGCACCGATCACCGCTGAGGATATCAGAGAGAAGATGCTGGCAGGCAAGACCTCCGAAGCCAGGATCCTGTTGACCATGGCCGGGGCCAGCCTTGGCGGGACGGACCAGGCCGAACTGGAACAGGAGCTGACGCGGTTGCAACGCGAGGTGGAAGGACTCCTGGTCAGGGCTGAGGCGCTGGAACGGGAGAACCGCATTGACGAGGCCCGGGAAGTGTACGAGAGCGCTGGCCGGCTCGCCTCGGATTCTCCCGGCATCCAGATACACCTCAAGCGCATCGACGAGGCTCTGCTGCTTGCCCGGGCGATCAAAAAGCGCGGTCAGCGACTGCGACAGGCTGTGACCGAGGCCCCGGCGGCCCCACCAAAGAAGAAAACCGCCCTGTTCTCTGCGGGACTGGTTGCCGGTCTGGTTGTTCTGCTGGCCGGGATTACCCTCCTGCGCGACAAACCGCCGACCAGTACCAAGGCGGACGATGCGCCGGTGACCACACAGGATCGTCCCGTGCCCGCGCCAACCCTGCCCAAGGCGAAAGAACAGCCCCCTCCGCTACCTCAGACGAAGCCACCCCTGCCGGCACAACAACCGGCAGATGTTCAGACGCTCACTCCGACCGATTCGGAGTCGGCCGTCGCCGCATCCGCACCGGAGCGACCTCTCCCCGCCTCCGTGCCAGAGCCCGCCGCGACGCCACCTTTGGACACAGATCGCCTTCCCCAACTCTATACGGTACGGGTCGGCGACTCCCTTTCGCTCATTGCCGACCGGGAACTGTGCAGGCAGGCGCTCTGGCAGGCTATCTTCCGGCTGAATCGCGACCGGATCGCCGATCCGAGCAAGCTCCAACCGGGCATGGAACTGACTCTGGAAGGGCTGGAAAACCACTGTCGCCAAGACCGTTAACAAATCCACCAACAGCCTGCCCCGGAACGCTCAAAGGGAAAACGGCGCCTCGGACTGAAAGGTCATGGGCAAGCCGCTCACCGGGTGGGCAAACTGGAGGGCTTCGGCGTGGAGCAGAAGCGGTTCCCCCTGGCGGCCATGACCGTAGAGACTGTCGCCGACGATCGGACAGCCGAGTCCCAAACGGTGGCTGGCATGCAATCGCAGTTGGTGGGTACGGCCGGTCAGCGGCTCGAACTCGACCAGGGTGCGGCCATCCCGAACCGCAATCTTCCGCCAGCGGGTCATGCCGGGCTTGCCCTGGAGCGGGTCGTACACCTGATGGGGGCGATTCTCCGGGTCCAATCGAAAGGACAAGCAAATCTCACCAGATCCGGCCGCTACCTCGCCTTCAAGCAGGGCCAGATAGCGCTTGCGCACCAGCCGATTGGCAAACTGGCGCGACAGGTCGCGGTGGGCCTCGCGGGTCAGAGCCAGGACCATCAGCCCCGAAGTGGGCATGTCCAGGCGATGGACCGCTGGCTGGTCGATGCACCAGGGCAGCCAGCGTCGCAGGCGGCTGGCCACCGAATCCTGCTTGTCCGGCCCCCGGCCGGGCACGGCCAGGAGTCCGCCCGGCTTGTCGACCACGACGCAGGTCTCATCCTGGAAAATGATCGGCAGGTCAGGGCAGGGCATCGTTCCCCTCCTCCAAACCACAGAGCATATACCCCAGCACCGGCCGGCATCTGGCCTCGCAGGCTGGATACAGGCCGCCGTGCACACGCAGGCCCGAGGTGTTCGGGCGGCCCCAGTAAAACTCTATCAGTCCCCGAGGCGACAGACCGTGCAAGGCCGCGTGCTGCAGCAATTTAGCGGCGCAGCAGTCACCGGTCCCGGACGGCGGCAGATTATCGCCCTGGAATGCCTCGATCAGCAGGCATTGCTGGCCACGAAAGTTGACCAGTCGGTAGAGGTCGTGGACCTGCCGCATCAGGCCGCGGGACAGGGATCTGCGCCGGCGGACCAGGTGCTGGCGATGGCTCGAGCCCGCATCGGTCTGGTCGATCTCCGCTCCCAGTCGCTTGATCGCGCCTTCGGTGTCGCGGGTCAACTGGTCGAAGGCGGCAGGATCAATGATCGGGCCGACCCAACCGGCCACCTCCCAAAGGCCGCCAAACTGGCCGGAAAAAGCCCGCAGCGTCACCTGGCTGCCCTGGCTGTCCCGACAGGCAAGCACCCCGAACATCTTGCCGCCCTCTGCTGCAAACAGTGGTGAGGTGGCGCAGCGTGGATCCGCAGCCGCTGCCGTGGCCTCAAAATCGATCCGTCCATTGCGCTTAAGCCGCTCCATCAGGATCAGGGCCTCCGGCAAAGCTTGGTCCGGCGGCAGGAGATGCATCCTTCCGCAGCGGGCGCACCAGCCTCCACTCGCCTCGGGCAGCACCATTCCCGCCGGAACCAAATCGGTCTGTGTTGCCGCGATCATGACTGGTATTGGGGGTAGAGAACAGCTACTTCCGGAACAGCCAGAACAGCAGGGTCAGCGCCAGGCTGACAAGGATCGAACTGGTCAGGGGAAAATACAAGCGGACATGGCCGCGGGTGAAGAGAAAATCCCCGGGCAGGCGGCCAAGGGGCAGGTGCTTGAGCCAGGGCCAGGCCATACCGACGACCAGGCAGCAAACGCCGATCAGGATCAGGGTTCGGTTCATTTCGGTGCACCTTCGCCATGGCCGCTGTCCTGGCTGAGCAGCACACCGCAGAAAACCAGGGCGCAGGCCCACCATTGCCAGGTGGTCAGTCGCTCGCCCAGGATCAGGTAGCCGAGCAGGATGGAAAACACCGGAATCAGATTGACGAAAGCGGCCGCCTGGCTGGCCGGGATGCTGCTGATGCCGAAATTGTACAGGCCGTAGGCCCCGACGCTGACCACTGTGCCCAGGTAGAGGATGGCCAGCACCCCGTTGATCGGCAGGGGTTGGGCAGCGTGCACCTGGGGCAGCAGCAGGGTCGGGGCAAAAAACAGGGCGCCGGTAAAGGCCTGGATGCCGGTCAGAAAAAAAGGATGGAGTTCTTTACTTAACCGCTTCATAAGGATAGTATAGCCGGCTGCACAGACCATGGCCATGAATTCGAGAAAATTACCCAGCATCGGATTGGGGGCCAGGTCGCTCTTTCGGCCCGCCAGGCTGAGCCAGATCGCGCCGCCGACGGCCACGAGGAAACCGGCCACCGTCCGCGCCGAGACCCGCTCTCCGAGTACCAGGCCAGCGCCGATGGCGACCATCAGCGGCAGCATGGTGGTGATCATTGCCGCCTGGGAGGCGCCGGTAAAAACCAGGGCGCCGGATTCGAAGAGAAAATACAGGCAGGGCTCGCACAGGCACATCGCCAGCACTGGCAGCAGATGACTCCGGCGCAGGCCTATGCGGGTAAACGAGCGCAAAAAAGGAAGAAAGCAGAGCGATGCCACCGCCATTCGTCCGAAGATGACGGCCAGGGGGTGCATCTCCTGAAAGCTGTATTTTAACGCCACGAAAGAACTCCCCCACAACACCATGGCCACCAACAGGGCCAGTATGGGCAGCGCTTTCCGTACACCAGGCAACATCAACCAGACATTCATCGCATGCAACACGCCACCTTCCGCACCCGGGCGTCCCGTCCCGGCAACCGTCCCCTGTTCGTCCTGCTCGCCATCCTGCTCCTCGCCTGCCCCGGCGCTCCGCTCCAGGCCTCGGATTTCAGCCCGAACGAGGTCAGCAGCCAGCAAACCGTGGAGCTATACCAGAATATCCCCGGATTGACCAGCGAGCAGTTGGCCTTCGGCCAGGCCGCCATCCGCAAGATGAACTACAACTCCCAGCGGATCTTGCGCAAGATCTGCACCATGCCGGGCACCAATTTCCAGCAGGCCCAGGCCGCGGTCGAGATGCTGCAGCGCGAACGTTTTACCTTCGCCCAGGTGCAGTCGTTCGAGGCCTTTGCCGACCTGCCCGGGATGGACGTCCAGACCGGCATGGGCGGCATGCAAACAGTGAAGGGGCTTTCCTATGTCTCCGCCCGGGCCTTCCGCAACTATGCCGGGGTCGAGGGGGTCAACGCCAAGCAGGCGCTCTCCATCATCCCGGTGATCGACAAGATGGACGAGACTCGCTGCAAAGCGGCCGAGGCCATGTTCGCGGTCAAGGGCATGCGGGTCGAGACCGCCCATAAAGGCCTGTCCACCTTGAGCCGCCTCCACGACAACCAGGCCAAGGCGGTGGAAACCTATGCCCGCATCGCCGACATGGACCCGGAGACCGTGCTCAGCGGCATGGAGATTCTCGCCCGGGTTGGACCGGACAATGCCTGGAATGCCCGCTGCCTGTTCACCAATCCGGAAGTCTCGGCCAAAGGGGCCTGGAACTGGTTGACCGGCTTTTTCGTTCTCCCCACCGAGGCGCAGGAGGTCCAATTCGACCGACTCGACAGCAGGCAGAAATCAGTCCTGCTCAAGGGCCTGTATGATGGCGGCGAGGAGATCGTCTGGAAGATCAACAACCTGCATGCGGTCACCGACACCAACGGCTACGAAATCTCCGAGGCCGAGCTGAACAGTTCCTCCAAGCAGCAGCTGCAGGCCCGCTTCGACCGGTTACCCGCTTCGGTGCGGGGCCGCTTTAGCGCCCAGTTTGCCGGCGCCGGCGGCGGGGGCGCGGTCGGCATCCTG
>JBGSPP010000295.1:0-17497 GCA_041738515.1 Desulfobulbus sp. | reverse complement strand
CAGGTCAAGTCCGGACTCGGCGAGGATTTTCCGGCCTTCATCGACATTGGTGCCTTCCATGCGCACGACGACGGGAACCGAGAGTTTCAGTTTGTTGGCCGCCTGGACAACGCCCTTGGCCAGGATGTCGCAACGGAGGATGCCGCCGAAGACGTTGATCAGAATGCCCTTGACGGCCGGATCCTTCATGATCAGACGGAACCCGTTCTCAATGGCCTCGGCATTGGCTCCGCCTCCGACATCGAGGAAGTTGGCGGGAGAGGCCCCGGCCATCTTGACGATATCCATGGTGGCCATGGCCAGGCCGGCGCCGTTGACGATGTTGCCGACGTTGCCTTCCAGGTTGATGTAGTTCAGACCGTACTGGGCGGCCTCAGCCTCGACCGGATCTTCCTCGTCGATGTCCCGCATTTCCTTGACATCGGGGTGGCGGAACATGGCGTTGCCGTCGATATCCATTTTCGCGTCCAAAGCAAGGATCTGGCCCTCGGCGGTGATGATCAGGGGGTTGATCTCGACCATGGAGCAATCGTAGGCGACAAACAGTTCGTAGAGATTTTTTGCCACTGCAGACATTTGTTTCTGCAGGTCTTTTTCGATATCAAGGCCAAAGCAGATTTTACGGGCGTGGAAGGGCTGAAATCCTGTGATCGGGCTGACGTTGACGGAAATGATGCGCTCGGGGGTCTTGGCGGCCACTTCCTCAATATCCATACCGCCGTCCTGGCTGCAAACGAAGGTTACGGTAGATGTTTCGCGATTAGGAATAACAGAGAGATAGAGCTCTTTCTTGATGTTCAGGCCTTGCTCAACCAGAACTTTTCTGACTTTTTTGCCCTGGGCTCCGGTCTGCTTGGTGACCAGCGTCATGCCGATGATCGAATCGGAGACCGGTTTCACGTCGGCTGCGGTTTTGGCCAGTTTTACGCCGCCGCCCTTGCCGCGGCCGCCTGCATGGACCTGGGCCTTGACAACGACCGGGTAGCCGAATTCTTCAGCAATTTTTGCTACCTCGTCCGAGGTGAGGGCGAGCTTACCCTTGGGGGTCGGTACATTGAACTTTCGGAACAGTTCCTTGGCCTGATACTCGTGAATTTTCATAGACGCGTCCTTTTGCGGAAAACCCGGCCCGACGGGCAGGATCCTCCAGAGAAATGAAGTGGTGAAGCAACCCCTGACGACAATCGTATATCTGGCGCGGCAAAGGCAACCGTGCAGACGGAACGGCAACGATGGAACAACGATGGAAATGTCTCACACCTCGGCCATATGGACCGACATGCTCTCTAGAGTCCACCGTTTTCCTCGTCACCGGGCCGTGCACCGACGCCATCTGCCCGCCTGAAAAAAATCTTATAAAATGATGGCGTTATGATAAACCAGCAAACTACGAAGCAGCTCTGTGGTTGAGCGATGCAATGAGTGATCTTTTTTCGGGACGGCCATGGGCTGGAACGAAAGAACCCGCCTGTACACCAGCGCCCCCTTGAGTCGACACATCCGGACCGCCGACCTGCGTGGAGAATCTTCCGTGAAACGCCGCCACCACTTCCGAAAAGACGCGACGCCCTGCGAGTGCGGCAAAGGCAACGCGCGGATCGAGTGATGAGGAAAATGGACAGAAGTAAAAGAAAAAACCAGAAAACGTGCCAGAAGGCCAAGGTGGGCGCATTTGGGGGTAATTTCGTACCTTACGGCCTATGAAACCTGCCTTAGATACGCTCTAGAGACCCAGCTGCACTCTCTAAAACCATTCCGGCAACAGCATTCTACTACAGCCACTTCCGAAAAAAACCACTCAAAACTCGGGAGTTATAACAAGACTGCTTGTACGGCGTCAAGTGCTAAATATGAAAAGCCGGGGGTGAATGAGGATTCATTGGCAAATGCAAATCAGCCCTCTTCTCGGGCGAGATGGGGGCTGCACAGGATCCACAATGGCTCGGACCGAATTTGACCGGGACAGGGTCCGGAGTGGCTGGCGCAGGGGGGGGGGCGGTCGGGGGATTTTAATTTTTCTTCGCCTTTTTTTCGTCCTTTTTCCGTTGCGAGATGTTGTCGATGGAAATCTCCAGGTGCTCGATGATAATGCCGGTGTATTTCTGGATATTGTTGCGGATATAGGTTCGCAGCTCATGCAGTTCCCCGCTCAGGGAGCGGCCATAAGGCACGTCCACGAACAACTCGATGC
This sequence comes from Desulfobulbus sp., assembly GCA_041738515.1. Lineage (GTDB taxonomy): Bacteria > Desulfobacterota > Desulfobulbia > Desulfobulbales > Desulfobulbaceae > Desulfobulbus. The sequence goes on along the minus strand of JBGSPP010000295.1, from coordinate 15,306 downwards.
CGTAGCCGTTGCGGCCCAGTTTCACCTTGATTTTCCGCACCAGCACCTCAATGTCGTACTCGTCGATGCAGTGGAGGATCATCTGGGTCAGCGCCGCCTCGGAGATGGTAACGGCACCGCCTGCATCCTGATCATGGAAATCCGGCTGGACCACCGATTTTTCAAAAAACCGCGACCGCTTGACTCCGTCCTTGTCCGTGCTGCCCTTGAAAAAAATGCGGATCGAGTCGGACAGGATCTGCGCGTAGTCCCGCTTGACCTCGATGGCCGGGACCGGGATGACGTGCTTGCCCTCCTCAAAGCGTGACTTGATGGCGTTTTCGATGTCCTTCTGGCTGGCGATCTCCTCGATCTTGATAATCTGGGTGATGGGCGGCAGTTCAAGTGCTTCTGCCAGCCGGGTGACCATCTTCTCCGAAGTGCCGAGCAGCAGGATCTTCTTGATTTTCTTATCCTGGATCATCCGTACCACGCTCTTGCGGTGCTCGGGATCGGAAAACAGGGCGGTCTTGATGGCGCTGATGTAGTTCTTTTCCTGCTTGGCCGACTTGCCGGCGAGAATGGTGGATTCGTGGATAAGGAGACCGTCGTCGATGAGGAACGGCACGCCCAGCTTTTCGGCAAGCAGTTTGGCGCGGAAACTCTTGCCCGTGCCGCTCTTGCCCACCAGGGCATAGACGTGCATGCCCTGGAGGCGGCCTTTGATCTTGCTGTAGAACTGGTAGATCTCCTTGCCGGTAAGGTAGATCCACTGCTGGTCCTTGGCACTGCTCTTTTCCGTCGTCTCGCTCATGCGGCTGGCGTGGGGCAAAGGATCTCGTTCACGTAAATGGGTTGTCCAGGAAGGCCGCTCCGGAGAACGGGCAAGCGCAGCCGGGCGCCACAGCTCAATTGATGCCGGTTACTTTTCCGCGAACCACCAGGCGTCGAGCCACTGCTCGTGGTTGTAATACAGGGGCGGCGATTGCGGATGGCGCAGCCGGGCCGAATAGGCCAGCCGGTGGTTGGCCAGGTACCAGTTCGGCACCAGATAATAACCATGCCACAGCACCCTGTCCAGCGCCCGGCAGGCCGTGGTCAGTTCTTCCTGGGTCCGGGCGTAGATGATGGCGTCCACCAGGGCGTCGACGGCCGGGCTGGCGATGCCGGCCAGGTTCCGCGAGCCCTTGCGCTCGGCTGCCGCCGAGGTCCAGTAGTCACGCTGTTCGTTGCCTGGGCTTTGCGACTGGCCGAAGCTGCTGACCACCATGTCGAAATCAAAGGTCCGGATTCGGTCCGCGTACAGGGCCGGGTCAATGGTCCGGTACTCGACGACGATACCGAGTTTGTTCAGATTGGCGACGTAGGGCGCGATGACCCGCTGGAAGGCGGTATCGGCCAGGAGGATGTCGAAGCGGAACGGTTCACCCTGGCCATTGACCAGGGATCCGTTTTTAATGGTCCAGCCCGCCTGTTCCAACAGGGCTTTCGCCTCCTGCATGTTGGCCCGCAAGCTGCCGGGCGGCTCGGTGGCAGGCGGCGCGAGCGGCTGGGTGAAGACCTCGGCGGGCAGCTGGTCGCGCAGGGGTTCAAGCAGCTTCAGTTCGGCGGCTTCAGGCAGCCCCTTGGCCGCATAGTTGGAGTTGGAGAAAAAAGAGGTGCTGCGCGTATATTGAGAGAAAAACAGGGTTTTGTTGGTCCACTCGAAGTCAAAGGCCAGACCCAGCGCTTGCCGCACCAACCGGTCCTTGAACAGCGGCTTGCGCGTGTTGAAGACAAAACCCTGCATGCCGGCGTTGTTGTGGTGGGGAAAGGTTTTCTTCACCAACTCGCCCGAATCAAAACGGCGGCCGGTGAGGTCGCGCTCCCACTGCTTGGCGATGTGCACCATCATGAAATCGAACTCGCCCGCCTTGAAGGCCTCCAGGCTGACCACCGGGTCCTTGAAACTCTTGATGGTGATCGTGTCGAAATTGAACAGATGCCTTCGGGTCGGATGCCCGTCTGCCCAGTAATCGGGGTTTCTCTTGTAGGTGATGGTCTTGCCCGGCACCACTTCGGCGACCAGGTATGGCCCGGAACCGATGGGCACGGCCATGGCCTCTCCGCCGCTCTCCGGGTTGAAGGGATGCTTGCCGTAAAACTGCTTGCTCAGTACCGGCAACTGACCCGCGATCATATGCAGTTCACGGTTGGGTCTTTCGAAGTTGAACCGGATTCGCCGCCTGTCCAGAATCTCCGCCCCCTCGATGTCGCGGAAGTACATCTGGTAGAAGGGATGGGCCTGCTCGCTCTTGAGCGTCTCCAGCGAGAACTTGACATCCTCGACCGTCACCGGCGCGCCGTCGGAGAACCGTGCCCTGGCATCGAGGGTGAAGGTCACGGACTTGCGGTCCGCTGCCAGATCGATATCCTCGGCGATCAGCCCGTACTGGGCAAAGGGCTCGTCCAGGCTGGGCACGGCCAGGGTCTCGAAGACGTAGTTCGACAGGCCCGAGGGCGCGTTGCCCTTGAGGGTGAAGGGGTTCATCTTGTCAAAGCTGCCCAGGTCGTGCAGGTTCAGTTTGCCGCCCCGGCGGGCGGCCGGATCGACGTAGTCGAACTGTTTGAAATCCTTTGGGTACTTCAGGTTCCCGTCAATGCTGACCCCGTGGGCGGCATGGCCGCTTGACGGGAGCAGAAGGGCGAGCAGGATCGCGAGAGTTGCGGAACAGAATAGTGGGGTGGGTTTCATCGATGCCGTGTCCGGTGCAGATTCGAGGGAACTCCGCCCCCCTGCGGGACAGGGGCTGGAGCCGGTCGGGCAACAGTATATGCTATCAATTCGACATTGTACAGGCGATATGGCCGAGGGTCGCGAATTGGGACCGGCAAGGAAAAAATTGACGAACCCGTGCCTCAGGTGTAATGAATTCGAATTCTTCACCTTTCGCAACCGGCCGGCATCGTCCTGGCCGGGCATTTCTTTTCCCGTTTCAACCACTCTGGAGCAACGCAATGGGACAGACCATCACTGAAAAAATTTTCGCCGCCCACCTGCGCGATACCCCCACGCCAGGCAATATGGTGCTCGACATCGACGTCATCATGTGCCACGAGATCACCACCCCGATCGCCATCATGGATCTGGTGGAAAAAGGCATGGATCGGGTCTGCGACCCCAGCCAGATCAAGGCGGTGATCGACCACGTCACTCCGCCCAAGGATTCCAAGACCGCGGCCCAGGCCAAGATCATGCGCGAATGGGCCCGGCGGCACCACATCAAGGATTTTTTCGACATCGGCCGCAACGGCGTCTGCCACGCTCTGTTCCCGGAGAAGGGTTTCATCCGCCCAGGCAATACCGTCATCATGGGCGATTCCCACACCTGCACCCACGGGGCCTTCGGCGCCTTTGCCGCCGGCGTCGGCACTACCGACCTGGAAGTGGCTATATATAAGGGCGTCTGCGCCTTCCGCGCGCCCAAGTCGCTCAAGGTCGAGGTCACCGGGACCCTGTCCAGGGGCGTGGTTGCCAAGGACATCATCCTCAACATCATCAAGCAGCTGACCATGAACGGCGGCACCGACATGGTGATCGAGTTTGTCGGCCCGGTGATCGACACCATGAACATGGCTTCGCGGATGACGCTGTGCAACATGGCGGTCGAGGCCGGGGCCACCTCCGGCGTCTGCCAGCCCGATCTGGTCACGGCTCAGTACCTCTGGCCGTTCATCAAGGACGACTACGCCAGCCCCGAAGCCGCAGCCGAATCCTTTGCCCGCTGGCGCTCCGACGCCGACGCCCACTACGAGCGCGTCCTCACCCTTGACGTGAGCGGACTTTCGCCCCAGACCACCTTCGGATACAAACCAGACAACGTCAAGGACATCGCCGAGATGGAAGGGACCAGGGTCGATCAGGTCTACATCGGCTCCTGCACCAACGGCCGCATCGAAGACATCCGCGAGGCCGCGGCCATCCTCAAGGGCAAGGCCATTGCCCAGTCGGTGCGCGGCATCCTCGTGCCGGCCACCCCGTCCATCTATTCCCAAGCCCTGGATGAGGGGCTGATCAAGATCTTCATGGACTGCGGCTTCTGCGTCATGAACCCGACCTGCGGCGCCTGCCTGGGCATGAGCAGCGGCGTGCTCGCCGACGGCGAGGTCTGCGCCTCGACTACCAACCGCAACTTTAACGGCCGCATGGGCAAGGGCGGCATGGTGCATCTGATGAGCCCGGCCAGCGCTGCCGCGGCCGCTGTCACCGGCGCGATCACCGACCCCCGCCGTTTCCTGGACTGAACCTGACCCTCACCGACAAAGGATACGATATGAAACAGTTTGGCGGCCCTGCGGCCTTTATCGACCGAAACGATATCAATACCGACGAAATCATCCCGGCCAAATATCTGACCGAGATCACCAAGAAGGCGCTCGCGCCCCACCTGCTCGAGGATCTGCATCTGGAAGGGCAGCAGTTCGACCCGAATTCCCCCGAGATGCGGGCGGCCCGGGTGCTGATCACCCGCTCCAACTTCGGCTGCGGCTCCTCCCGCGAGCACGCGGTCTGGGCGCTGGAGGTCAACGACATTAACGTGGTCGTCGGCGAGAGCTTTGCCCGCATCTTTCGCCAAAACATGTTCAACTGCGGCATCCTCGCCGTGGAATTGGGCAGGGCCGATCTGGACCGGCTGTTTGCCCTCAAAGGCACGGTCGAGGTAGCGGTGGATCTGGACGGGGAAAAACTGACCGCCACCGGCAGCGGCGAGACCGTCGCCTGCGCCTTCAGCCTCAACCCCTTTGACAAGCAGCTGATCGGCGCCGGCGGTTGGCTGGCCTACGCCGACGCCAAGTATTGAACGTTCTCATCATGGCAAGGGTGGGGGCGACTGCGTGCCCGCCCTTGCCGGCTTAAACCGGGCGGAGTCGCGCCAATAGCCGCATAGGGCCAATGAGCAGGCTCATTGTGGGTATACTTCGATACCCCCTCCTCAAACATTGAAGACATCCGGGTCAGTCGTAAGATGACCAACATCACATGATCCCGACTGAAATCGAGCACCATATCCGCCTGGATCCCTTCGCCAACTGGTTGGGGGCCACCATCGAAGCCATCGAGCCTGGCTCTTGCCGGGTGTCGCTGGTGGTGACCGAGGCCATGCAAAACTTCCACGGCATGACCCATGGTGGCCTGGTGTTTGCGCTTGGCGACATTGCCTTTGCCGCGGCGAGCAACTCCCACGGACGCACCGCCCTGGCCCTCAACGTGGCTGTCAGCTTTCTGCGGGCCACGGGCGTGGGCGATCATCTGGTGGCCGAGGCCAGGGAGGTGCATCTCGGCGGCGCGACCGCGCTCTACGACATCCTCGTCAGCGAACAACACAGCGGCCAACTGGTTGCCAAAAGCCAGGCCACGGTCTATCGCAAGCGGGAATCGTTTGTCTGATCCCCGTTCTTGCGAAGTTCCAAGGCTTGGCAAGAGAAGCTGTCCACCGTCTGCAGGACCTCTGTCCACCGTCCAACAGGAAACAATCAAGCTCGCCCGCAAGGGTACGCCACCACGCACACCAGGGCACACCGCCATGACCAACGACATCAATCAGCAGCTCGGCACCTCCACGGTCCTGTGGGATCTCGGCACATTCTACCCCGGCCCGAATGCGCCGGAGATCCGGGACGACATGCGGAGATGCCGGGAGATGGCCGAAACCCTGTCAGGCGAGACAGCCGGACGGGTTGCAGCACTGGGCGCCGCCGAGGTGCACGATCTGGTTGCCCGCTTGGAGGCGCTTCACACCCAGCTGGCCCGGTTGTCCGCCTTTGCCTTCCTCCATTTCATCACCCGGACCGGCGATGCCGTTGCCTCGGCCCTGCTGCAGCAGGTGGAGGAACTGGAGGCCGCGGTTGGCAAGTTGACCATCTTCTTTCAACTCGAATGGAACCGTCTCGACGCAGACATGGCAGAACGGCACCTGCGGCGACCCGAATTGCAGGCGTACGAGCACTATCTGCGCGCCATGCGCCGGTTTGCCCCGCACCAGCTGAGCACCGGCGAGGAGGAACTGCTGCAGGAACTCAGGCCCGTGGGGCGGAGCGCCTGGAACCTGCTCTTTGAGAAGCTTCTCGGGCAACTGCGGTTCGGCCCCAGGGAACGGACCGAGGAGGAGGTGCTGAGCGACCTCCATCATATTGATCGCGATGTGCGCAAGAACGGAGCTGATGAACTGACCGGAGGTCTGCGCGCCAACCTGCACATCCTCACCCACATCTTCAACACCCTGGCCGCCGAGAAGATGATCGACGACCGGCTGCGGAGCTATCCCTCCTGGCTCACCGCCAGGAACCTCGGCAACGAGCTGGAGGACCGGACCGTCGAGACCCTGGTGGGCGCGGTCACGGAACGCTATGACATGGTCCATCGCTATTACGCGCTGAAAAAGGAACTGCTTGGCTGCGGGGAGTTGTTCGATTACGACCGCTATGCGCCAGTGCCCGGGGCAGGGGAAGGGCAGGTGGGCTGGGAGGAGTGCCAGCGGATCGTGCTCGACGCCTTTGCCGCCTTTGCGCCCGAGATGGCTGAGATCGCCAGTCAGTTCTTTACCGGCCGGCGGATTCACGCCCCTGTCCTGCAAGGCAAGCGGGGCGGCGCCTTTGCCCACCCCTGCGTCCCGGAGGCGCATCCGTTTATTCTCGTCAACTATACCGGCAACGTGCGCGACGTGGCCACCGTTGCCCACGAGCTGGGACATGGTGTGCATCAGCGCCTGGCCGCGCGCCAGGGGTTCTACAATAGCGACACCCCCCTGGTCCTGGCCGAGACCGCCTCGGTTTTTGCCGAACTGCTGGTGTTCAAGGCCCAGATACGGTTGCTGCCCACACCCGAAGCCCGTCGGGCCTATCTCTGCCAGAAGCTGGAATCGATTTTTGCCACCGTGTTTCGCCAAGTCTCCATGAATCGGTTTGAGGCTGCGGCGCATAATGGCCGCCGCACCCAGGGCGAGTTGTCGGCCGAGCAGATTTCCGCCGCCTGGATGGATACCCAGCGACCGATGTTCGGCGATTCGGTCACTCTGCGGCCGGACTACGCCATCTGGTGGTCGTATATCCCCCATTTTCTGTCCACGCCGGGGTATGTCTATTCCTACGCCTTCGGCGAACTGCTGGTACTGGCACTCTATGCCCGCTATCTGGAAGAGGGCGAGTCCTTTGTCGGCAAGTATCTCGATCTGCTGCGTGCCGGCGGCAGCCGTTCGCCGGTCGAATTGATGCAGCCCTTTGGCATCGACCTCGGTGATCCCGCCTTCTGGCACGGAGGCCTGAACATCATCGACGACATGCTGGCCGAAGCCGTCGGGTAGCCAGACAACAACTCCGTCCGAGGAACATCCCGGTCAACGGACCAACCCGCGGGTTCTTCATCTATTGTTGCGCCGCAACGCTTTTGCTCTTCCGTGCTAAGCATTTTCGCTTACCGCATCTTTACTCTTTTCTCTTTGCCTTTTTCTGATTTTTCCCCCAGAATTCTTACATGAGAAAGCGTTCCGGCCGATGCAGTCGGTGGGAGAGCATTCGACCCGAAGTTCTGAAAGTTCCGTAGCGGTCACTGACAGGACTTTGTTTTCCTGACCATTGCTGCCACAGGTTTTTCTACCTGCCGGGGGCAATGGCAGGGAAGGGCCGATGCGGGGCGAAGGGATGAGAGGCACGCATGAAGACATCGATATGCTTGCGATGCGTTCAGGCAATTGTATGAAATGAGACTGCGAGTCCTCAAGTAATCAGCATAATGGCGACAATGACGAAGAAAATTGACGGTTTTTCGCTCGACAGCATCCTGCAGATTTTTTCTCTGGAAAAGAAATCGCAGACGCTTCGGATCCTCAAAGAGGACCGCGAAGGCCAGCTGGACATCGATCAAGGGGAGCTGATCAATGCCCGGTTCGAGCAGTTGGAGGGGTTGGACGCGGTCATGGAAATTCTTACCTGGGAGGACGTGCAGATAGAGTTTCTGCCCCTGCGTTCCAGTGCCGCGATGATCAACAAGCCGTTGATCAGCATTCTCCTCGAGGTGTCCACGCTCAAGGATGAACGGAAGGAAGCCCTCTCCGAACCGGGAGGCCAACTGCTTGCCTCGGCAGTGGAGCGGGCCGAGATGCAGCAATACAAGGAGGCGCATCAGGAATTGGTGGACTACCTCAAGCACCACCGCACCGATGCTGCCGGCTGGGTCTGGTATTCCCGGGTGCAGGGCAATGTCGAACTGATAAAAAAAGCCCTGGAGATGGCCTGCAGCCTTAAGACCGCAACCGAGCTGGCACGCGAGGAACTGAAGAGATTCGAGGGTGCGGCGGTTTATCTGACCGAAAAGGTGGTGAAGAAATGTTTTTTCTGCTGGGCGCCGCTGAACAAGGACGCCACCACCTGTCCGTGCTGCCGTTCGCACCTGTCCATTTCTCGCGAGATTCTTGCCCGTTCAGGCAACGCCGATACACGCTCCCTGGATCTGGCCAAAGAGCGGTATGAGCGCATCCTGAAGAAATATCCGCGCAGTCTTTCCGCCATCTACTGCCTGGGCCTGATTCAGGTGAACAGCCGCAACCTCCAGGAAGCGTTGGGGTTCCTTGAAAAGGCCGCGAAAATTGCTCCGGACCGGACGGTGTTCGCCAGCCAGCTGACCTTGCTGCGCGAACACCTTGACAAACAACGTACCACTGAAGCGCAAGCCGCGAAAAGCCCGGCAGGGATCGAACCACCGGTGGCGGAAGCTTGCATAGAGGGCGATGCCAAACTGGTGCTGGTGGTTGAAGACAGTTCGACCACCCGCAAGGTCATCACCATGACCCTGAACCGGCAGGGGTATCGGACCGCCGAAGCGGCAGACGGCCTGGAAGCGCTGAGCAGAATCAGCGAGGAGCGTCCCGACCTGATCATGCTGGATGTCATCCTGCCCAAGATGGATGGCTACGAGATCCTGTCCATTATCAAGAAAAACAAGGAATTCAAAGAGATCCCTGTCGTGATGCTGACCAGCAAGGACGGGTTTATCAACAAGATGAAAGGCAAGATCGCCGGTTCGGCAGCCTACCTGACAAAACCGTTTGATCCCGACAAGATTATCGCCGAGATCGAAAAACATATTTAGTTCGCGACCGCAGGGATGCGGCGCGGTCGAGCAAGGAGGAGTGATGGCAAAAGGAAAAATACTAGTAGTTGATGACAGCCCCATCCAACTGGCGATGATGCGAGCCCCGTTCGAGGCGAACGGGTTTGAGGTGATCACCGCCACCGACGGCGATGAGGCGGTTGCCAAGGTGGAGTCGGAGCGCCCGGTGCTGGTGGTGCTGGACGTGATCATGCCGAACCTGAACGGATTTCAGGCCTGCCGGAAGATAAAGAGCAGCCATGAAAAACTTCCCGTAATTCTGCTGACGTCAAAAAATCAGAAGAGCGACGAGTTCTGGGGCAAAAAGCAGGGCGCCGATGTCTATATGACCAAACCGTTTGACCCAGACGACCTTTTCGCCGCGGCAATCAAGCTGCTTGCCTGATGCGCACCTTGTTGTTCTTCCCGATATTGCCGTTCAATCCGTGAGGTTGAAGTATGTCTGAAAATTCCCCGCGGCATTCGCCGCAGGACAAAGGGCTGTCCCTGCAGTCACTCCTGGCTGCCACTGAGCAGGATGTCGCCGCGGCCGTGCTCCGGGACATTGCCTGGAGCAAGGAGCAGGCCGCCCGTGGCGTCAAGAAAAGAAAACCCTATATCGCCTTTGTCCTGGGGATGGTCAGTTTGGCGCTGCCAATTGACTCGGTACAGGAAATCGGTGAGTTGCAGACCATTACGCCCCTGCCCAATCTGCCTCGGTGGATCAGGGGGATAGTGCAGAACCGCGGTGAGATCCTGTCGGTGGTTGATTTTGCCAGCCTGTTCGGTCTTGAGGAGGGGGGCCTGCCGGGAGCAAAGCGATCGTCCATTCTTTTTCGATTGCAGGACCTGCGGTTCTGTCTGCCGGTCACCAGGATCATTGGCATTGTCAATTTCGATGAACAACGAGACCACCTGCTGCCGCTCGAGTCCGGCCAGACCGAACGTCTCGGACGGTTGACCGCTTTCGTCAAGGGGATGTTCCGGTTGGACGGGACGGAAATCTTTCTGCTGGACAGCGAGCTACTCGGGACATCCGACCTGATCAGGTCATGGCGGTAATCATGATACATGCGGCCTCGGTGGACGGATTATTGGAGGGAACGATCTGATGGCGCGGATCAGCAAGGAATTTTTCATGGGCTACATCGCGGAGGTCCAGTCCTATATTCCCGTGCTCAAACTGGGTATAGGTGAGTTGAAACTGGACGCGGGACAACAGGACGCCCTGAACGAAGTGTATCGCCTGGTGCATATCATCAAGGGCGCCTCTGCCATGGTCGGCGTCCACGCGGTCAACCAGATTGCCGGGCGCATGGAGTCAGTGCTGGAACGGGCCCAGGCTGGGCGTATTCGTTTGTCCGGTGACATGCTGGCGACCATGGAATCGGCGGTCGAGCGCATCGACCTGCTCTGCGGAACCATGGCCTCGGGAACGACGGGCGATGAGCAGACACTGGCGACGTTGACCGTGGATGAGTTTGACCGGATCGATTCGGCCAATGGACCGGACATCCCCGCGGATGACTTGGCGAGCATGTTTGCCGAGGATGATCTCCTGTTGGCCGGATTCGAGGGCGTGGAAACAGAGGGTGAGCAGGGGCAGGATTTTGCCGCCGAGGCCATGCGGCATTTCGAAAAGCTGCACGGCATCATGCAGACGCTGACCCTGACGGTGACCGGCAGGGCGCGGGCCTCCGACGCGCGCGTCCTTCTTGCCGACGGCAGCGATTGCCTCCGGCAGGTCAGGGAACGGGCCGAGGCGGAAAAGCTGTCGGAGGTCGCCGCCATCTGTCAACTTGTCGAAGAGTTGTTCGACGGACTGGCGGCCTCTGCGCAGGGTCTGGACTCGGAACTGCACGATCTGCTGACAGAGGCCATCGACCTGCTGGCCACCTTGATCTATGTGCCGGCGAGTTTTGATGAACAACGGGCCGAGGAGGTATTCACCCGCCTGCACGCCCGCATGGAAGAGGTCGCTGCCCATAGCAGGGAAACCACCGAAGCGTCTTCGATCGCTCAGGATAGGCGGCGACAGGGAGCGGCGGCCGCCATACCGGCCAAGCAGTCGTCGACTCCGGACGAGACCGGGCCACGCGGTTCGATCCGCAGCAACCTCTTCAGTGACGAGGAGCGACTCCTGTTGCGGCAAGGGTTTCAGGAGGAGGCAGAAGAACATCTGCAGTCCTTGCACGAGGCCATGCAGCGGCTGGAGAAGGTGATTGCAGGAGAAACTGCCCTGACCACCGCCCACCGGGAGGACATTCGGGGGATTCGCAGAGCGGTCCATACCATCAAGGGCGCATCCGCCGTCATCGGCCTTGGCGAGATCAGCGGTTACGCGCACGGAGTGGAGGATTTTCTCGACTGGTTGTACGAGGGGGCGCGGGTGATCGACCCCGCGATGGTCAACCGACTGGCCGAGGCCCTGGATCTGCTTGGCCTGCTGGTTGAGGCCCCGGATACGGTTTCCGCGGACAGTCAGGTGGAGACCCTGGCTCGTCTATCGGCCAGCACCGAGGCCCCCGGTGCCTCGTCTGAACGCAAGGCGCCGTCCGGGGAAAAGCTGTCTGCGGCGACACCTCTGGAGGAGCCTGCCGAAGTGGCGGAGGCGCCGGAGGAAGAGGTGCAGGCAGTGGTCGCCGAGACGGCAAAGACCATCCGCATCAACCAGCCCCAGCTCGACACACTGATCAACCTGAGCAACGAACTGCTGGTCGGCATCAGCGGTTTTGACCGCAACATGGGGTCTTTTAAGAACGTGCTTGGCGAACTGGAATTGACCGTCGTCAAGCTCAGGTCCATCGCCCAGGAACTGGAAACCAAGTTCGAGGTCAAGGCCCTGGACAGTCTTTCCGATCATTTTTCCAACTTGGATAATACGCTCTCCCAGATTCGCACCAGTCAGAGCTTTGCCGAATTCGACGCCCTGGAACTCGACCGCTACACCCAGCTGAATCTGATCATCAGGTCACTGAACGAGGCCACTGTTGACACCGCGGCCATCCAAACCAGTCTTGGCTCCATCTATGCCGGCATCAGCGGCGATATCAGTCGTCAGTACCGGGTTGTCCGCGAGTTGCAACTGCAGATGCTGCGAACCCGTATGAGTCCGATGGCCACCTTGACCGCCCGCTTGAGCCGCACCATGCGCGACGTCGCTCTGCGGCTGGGCAAACGGGTTCGGCTGGTGGTGGAGGGCGATCGGGTCGAACTGGATAGGGTGGTCTGGGAAAAGCTGGCTGATCCGATGATGCACCTGATCCGCAATGCGGTCCATCACGGCATCGAAACAGAGGCGGAACGGGTCGCGGCCGGCAAATCGGCGATAGCCACCATCACCACCGACGGGCGCCGCGAGGGCAACAGTATCGTCATACGTTTCAGTGACGACGGCCGTGGACTCGATTTTGCGGCCATTCGGCACAAGGCCATGCAGATGGGTTTGGGGCAGCAGACGGAACGGATGAATGAGCAGCAACTGACCGAACTGATATTCTACCCGGGATTCAGCACCAAGACCGTGAGCGACATTTCCGGCCGGGGCGTGGGGATGGATGTGGTCCGCGAGAACGTCCGGGGCCTGCAGGGCGCGATAAACGTTGAATCCAGACCAGGGGAGGGTGCCACCTTTGTCATCCGGGTGCCCCTGACCCTGGGCGTCATGCGCGCGCTCCTGGTCACCGCCGGAGAGGTGACCTACGGCATCGTTCTCAACGACATCCGCGATATCCACCGCACGGAGAGCAGCGCAATTGTTCGGAAAGAGGGTCTCATCAGGCTCAATAACGAGACCCTGCCCTGGTACTCCCTGCCGGTCCTGCTGGGGCAGGAGGATGAAACCGTTAACCTGCCACGGGCATTGGTCCTTGTCCTGGCCACGGAGGGGCGCGCCATTGCGGTTTCCATTCCAGAGATCACCGGTCAGAAGGAAATCGTTATCAAGGCGCTGGGTCCACACCTGCGGACCGTGCAAGGCGTTTCCGGCGCCGCGGTCATGGGCGACGGCAGCGTCATCCCGGTGCTCGACATCCCCGGTCTCATCCAGGCCGCCAGCGGGATCAAACAGGTCGAAGAACCGGTCGAGATACCCGCCGAGGTGCACGCGGCCCTGACAGTCATGATTGTCGATGACTCGATCTCCATCCGCCGGGTCATGAGTCGGCTGGTAACTGGGAACGGCTGGGAGGCCATTGAAGCGAAGGACGGCCTTGACGCCATCGAGCAAATGGAAGAGGTCATCCCCGATTGCATCGTGCTGGACATTGAGATGCCGCGCATGAATGGCTTCGAATTTCTCGCCAGGTTGGCCAATCTTTCTGGCAGGAGCCATATTCCGGTGATCATGCTGACCTCGCGAACCTCGGCCAAGCATCAGGCCAAGGCGTTTGGTTTGGGGGCCAAGGCTTTCTTGAACAAACCCTGTCGCGACGAGGAATTTATGGCCACGGTGCTGCAAGTGACCGGCGATCAATTGTCGCCTTTTGGAAATACAGCCAATGAGGTGGCTCGGTGAAATCGTTCTTTCTGGCGCAGATAGGCAGACAACTGTTCGGTGTAGAGAAATCCTACGTCCGCGGGGTGAGTGTCGGCAAGGCAGGCAAGCGTGCACCGGAGGGACGGGGCAGCGGCACGATCCTGCTGCTTGCCGATGGCAATCAGGCCGTGTTCTGCGATCTGCACGAACTGATGTCCGGACCAGTCTCATGGCGTAATCGGCAGGAGAGTTCCCTGATTCTGAACAGTGACGGTCGTTTTCTGGTTCTGGCCATGTCGGGCCGGGGGCGGCTGGCGATGGTGGACGAAGCCGCATGCAAACCCCTGCCGCCAGCCTTTCCAGACGATTGCCGGAACCTTGTGCCCAAAGCGCTGATCAATGGTGGCGATCTGGTGCTGATGCTTGATGTGTCGGCCCTGCTTGATGCCGTCGCACCGGACCGAGAATGCGACAACCGTGACGAATCGGCAGCGGATCTGCCTCAGGACAGAATAGAAGGGGAGGGGCGTGATGACCAATAAACTCGGACAGATGCAACAGCGGACCTTTTTGCTGCCACTGTCAGTGCCAGATGCGACCAGCCCCGTGTTCTGCCTGCTCACGCAGAACCAGGTCGTGGAGATCCTGGGCGGGTTGCCGGTGTCTCGTATTCCCCTGAGTCCTTCGTGGCTGGCCGGAGTGCTGCCCTCACGGGATGAACTCCTGCCGGTAATTGCCCTGGACTCCCTTTGCGGTGCGACGCAGGGTCGATTGGGTGCGGTATATCGGCAACTAGTGGTCATTCGGACCGGCGCTGATGATCCGCAGTCGGGCGAACCGCTCAAAGCGGTCATCGCATCCAGCGGCAAGGTGCAGATGATGCGGTTTTCCAGCAAGTTGCTTGCCAGCGCCTTTGCTGCCGTCGAGGCGCCCGCGTCTCTGCAGCATACAGGATTGGTACGCGGCTTTTTCCAGTGGCGGAACTCCGGGTTTGCCCTCCTTGATTTGGGCAGCCTGGTGCAGGGGGGCACATGGGCGCCCAATGCCCCCATTGAAGTTCTTGCCGATCGAACCAAGACAAGAGCACTTGCCGGGACCGATCACATCCCGGCATTGGAAGTGGGATTCTAGGCTGGCCATGATCTCGCCGCGAGCGGGTCCGGGTGTGGCCTATTGTGAGCACCAGCACTGTGTCCCGAGGTAATAGGGGATAGGAGAAGACAGCAATCCATGAGGAATATCAATGGCTCTAGACAGTCGAATTAAAAAAAATTGGATCGACATCCAAAAGAGAAACACCGTACCGGTCAACGCCATCGGGGTGAAAATCAACCCCAAGGACGAGAAAACCATGCGCGTATGGAAAGAAGAGGGCATAGACGAATACCTCAAAAAAGACGGATAAGAAGCAGTAGTGACCTGATGAACAAGCGGTGCATTCAATGAGATTATACTGGACAGGATTCACCATTAACGGAGTGAGCTGGAAATCAAGGAGGGAAAATGGCAGACACAAATGAACATGCGGGCGGAATCGAAAGCCTGACGACACCAACAGGAATGCGGGTCAGCGTACTGACCAAGATGATGCTGTCCTTTATTGCCATGATCGTGCTGACGATCATCGTGGTGGCGATTCACTGCTGTCTCATAAATATTGAAGAAAAGGAGGCTCGGAGAGCTCTTTGGTGGTACAATGATTTTGTGAAAAGATCATACAAACCAA
>JBGSPP010000293.1:0-8278 GCA_041738515.1 Desulfobulbus sp. | reverse complement strand
GGTGCAGCGCAGCTCGACGATCCGGCCCTGGTCGTCCTTGACCACCTCCTGGCAGGTGACCAGGTAGGCGTAGCGCAGCCGGACCTCGCGGCCGACGCTGAGGCGAAAGAATTTCTTGGGTGCATCCTCCATGAAATCGGCGCGTTCGATGTAGATCTCGCGTGAAAACGGCACCATTCGCTCGCCCATTTCCGGCTGTTGGGGATGATTCTGGGCGACGATCTCCTCCACCTGGTCCTCGGGGTAATTGATGATCACCACCTTGAGCGGGTCGAGTACGCCGAAGACGCGCACCGCATGCTCGTTGAGGTCTTCGCGGGCAGCATTTTCGAGCACGCCCATGTCGATCCAGGACTCGCGCCGGCCGACGCCCACCGTGGCACAGAAGTTGCGGATCGAGGCCGGGGTGTAGCCGCGCCGGCGCAGGCCGGAGATGGTCAGCATGCGCGGATCGTCCCAACCGGAGACGTGGCCCTCGTTCACCAGCTGCAGCAGCTTGCGCTTACTGGTGACCGTGTAGTTGATGTTGAGTCGGGCAAACTCGATCTGGCGCGGGTGGTTGGGGGTGTTCAGGGTGTCGAGCACCCAGTCGTAGAGCGCCCGGTTGTTCTCGAACTCGAGCGTGCACAGCGAGTGGGTGATCCGCTCCTGCATGTCCGAGAGGCAGTGGGTGAAATCGTACATCGGGTAGATGCACCACCGGTCGCCGGTGCGATGGTGGCTTGATTTGAGGATGCGGTACAGCACCGGGTCGCGCATGACCACGTTGGGCGAGGCCATGTCGATCTTGGCCCGCAGGACGCAGCTGCCTTCCTCGAGTTCGCCTGCCCGCATCCGCGCGAACAGCTCCAGATTCTCAGTCACCGCCCGATCGCGGTAGGGGCTGTTCCGTCCGGGTTCGGTGAGGGTGCCCCGGTACTCGCGGATCTGGTCGCCGCTTAAGTGGCAGACATAGGCCTTGCCCAGGCGGATCAGTTCGACGGCAAAGTCGTGCAGCTGGTCGAAGTAGTCCGAGGCGTAGTAGAGGTGCTCGCCCCAGTCGAAGCCCAGCCAGCGCACGTCGCGCTGAATTGACTCGACGTACTCGGTGGACTCCTTGTCCGGGTTGGTGTCGTCGAAGCGCAGGTGGCAGCGGCCGCCGTACTCCCTGGCCGCGCCGAAGTTGAGGCAGATCGACTTGGCGTGGCCGATGTGCAGGTAGCCGTTGGGCTCGGGCGGGAAGCGGGTGACGACGCCCTGGTGCTTGCCCGAGGCGAGATCCTCGGCGATGATCTGGCGGATGAAGTCCAGCGGTTTGCTGAAGGGCTCTTTTTCAGTGGTCATGGTCGGCGCTCCTGTGGCGGTGGTTCAGGCGGCGGCAAAGAGATGATCGACGCGGGCCAGGCGCTGGACGACTTTGTCCCGGCCGAGGGTGACAACGATCTCGAACATCGAGGGACCGGCCAGTTGGCCGGTGAGCACGGTGCGCATGGCGTTGATGAGCACGCCCGGCTTGACCGCCAGTTCATCGGCCAGCTCGCGGCTGACCCGCTCGGTTTCCTCGGCGGTGAACGCATCGAGTGCGGCAAAGCGCTCGGCCAGCATCGGCAGCCAGGCGGCCAGTTGCGGCTCCTTGAGCACGTTCTTGGCCAGCGGCTTGGGGTCGATCGCGTACTCGTCGGCGAAGTAGGCCCGGCCGGCGCCGGTGAAATCCTTGAGGGTGTGGAAGCGGTCGCGGATCAGGTTCAGGGTGTGCAGATACCAGTCGCGGCGCGCGCCTGCGTAGGCCTGATCCCAGAGCTGCTCGCGCTCAAGTTCCGACCGCACCATCTCGCCCAGTTCCTCGATGGGCATGGTGCGCAGGTAGTGCTCGTTGATGGCGATCAGCTTGGGGTCGGTGAAGAATTTGGGATCGCCGGGCTTGTAGTTGAACACCGAGTTGACCCGGCTGATCCGGGACAGGCTGAAGGCCTCGATCAACTCCTCACGGGTGAAATATTCCTGGTCTGTGCCCGGGTTCCAGCCCATCAGGCAGAGGAAGTTGCACAGCGCCCAGGGGATGAAGCCCATGTCGCGGTAATATTGAACCGCCACCACCTCGCCGTGTTTGCGCTTGGAGATCTTGGCCTTCTGCAGGTCAAGGGTCAGCGGCATGTGGGCGAAGACCGGCAGTTTTGCGCCCAGGGCCTCATAGAGCAGCACCTGGCGGGTGGTGTTGGTCATGTGGTCCTGGCCGCGGATGATGTGGGTGATGCGGTCGCGGATGTCGTCGACCACGTTGCAGAGCAGGTAGAGCGGCTTGCCGTTGGAGCGGACGATGACGAAATCCTCGATGTCTGCGTAGGCCCGTTCGATCCGGCCAAGCACTTCGTCGTCATAGAAGAGCACACCCTGGCGCTCGGGCGTCTTGAAACGGATCACCGCGGGCAGGCCCTGGCCTTCCCGCGCCGCCACCTCTTCGGCGCTCAGGTGGCGGCAGGCGCCGTCGTAGCCGATGTCGTGTTTCTTTTCCGCCATGGCCGCTTCCCGTTTGCGTTCCAACTCCTCTTTGGTGCAGAAGCACTTATAGGCCTGGCCCGAGGCCAGCAGCCGGTTGGCGGCGGCAATGTGGTCGTGTTCGAACTCGGTCTGGAAATAGGGGCCTTCGTCCCAGTCCAGGCCGAGCCAGGTCATGCCGTCGATGATGCCGTCGATGGAGGCCTGGGTGGAGCGCTCTTCGTCGGTATCCTCGATGCGCAGGATCATCGTGCCGTTGTGCTGCTTGGCGAACAGCCAGTTGAACAGCGCCGTCCTGGCTCCGCCGATATGAAGATAGCCGGTGGGGCTGGGGGGAAAGCGAACGCGAACTTCTTCCATGGATGCTCCTTGAGAATGCCGGGAATAACCCTTGCTGTCTGGGCTGCGGAAAAAAACGTATATATATCGTCCGCGCGAGTTGTCTTCAAGGGAAAGGTTGCGCTGGTCCTGCTGGCGCGGTCCCTGTGGATGCAACTTTATACTTTCGTCTTGTGGACAGCCAGGAATATCGGTATATCTTTTTGCCTGCCCGCCGCTGTCGCCGGGTCGTCTCCGCCATAAACCCGAATTTGCCTGCAAGGGACCTCTCCTCCACGCCATTGTACACGCCATGATGACCGAATCCACAGCCCATTGCGACGAATGCCCGGATGGCCGGGTCAAGGATGCCTCCGGCCGCTGCGTCATGCCCGAGGTGACCTTCGCCTCGTTCATTCTCTCCTTGAACACCTCTGCCCTGTATCACATGGGCGAGCTGCCGCACCCGGAAACCGGCCGCAAGATCGTCGATCGCGAACTGGCCAAGCATACCATCGACACCCTGTCGCTGCTGGCTGAAAAGACCAGGGGCAACCTCTCCCATGACGAGAGCGAGTTCCTGACCCGCGTCCTCTACGAGCTGAAGATGCGGTTCGTCAAGCTGTCCTGAGCGGACGGGCCCGGTCACACGCCATGCCTCGGGATGTCCTCGCCCTCCGGGCGCCGGCCAAGATCAATCTGTATCTCCGCATCACCGGCCGCCGGCCGGACGGCTATCACACCTTGGACACCCTCATGCAGAAGGTCGACCTGCAGGATGAGGTGGTGCTGCGGACCGCAGCCGGGGGCGTCAGCCTGCATTGTCCGGGCGCCGATCTGCCCGAAGACGGCGGCAACCTGGTCTTTCGGGCGGCGGAGCTGTTTCTGGCAACCTTCGGCCCGCGTTGTGATCGCCCTTCACCCGGGGTGGCCATCACCCTGAGCAAACACATCCCCGTTGCCGCGGGTCTGGGCGGTGGCAGCAGCGACGCCGCCGCCACCCTGGCCGGACTCAACACCTTGTTTGCCTGCCACTGCACCGCCAACGAGCTTGCGGAGCTCGGGCTGCGACTGGGCGCGGACGTGCCTTTTTTTCTCAACGATGCGCCAGCAGCAGTCGCTGCGGGCATCGGTGAGGTGCTCCGTCCGGCGCCGCCATTGGCTGGCCATGACGTGCTGCTGGTAAATCCCGGTTTTCCCGTGTCCACCCGGTGGGCGTACCAGACTTTTGCGTTGACAAAAAAAGAAGAGGAAAGTAATTTAGCACGTTTTAAAAATGGCCCCGAAGGGTCTGGCGGGCCACGGACGGAACTGCCGTGCGACCTGCACAACGATCTCGAAGCAGTGACCATGGGCCGCTATCCCGAGATTGAGCAACTGAAGCATGCGTTGCTTGCCCGGGGCGCGACTGCGGCGCTGATGTCCGGATCCGGGCCGACCGTCTTTGGCCTGTTCGCCGACCACAGCGTCGCCGAACGCTGCCTGGCGGATTTGCGCGCACGATTTGCGCACTGCTGGCTGGTCGCTCCACTGGGTGGGGCACAAGAATAATTTCTCCATGCAACGTGTCTGGCACTGGGCTGGGGCGTCGTCAAGCGGTAAGACACAAGGTTTTGATCCTTGCAATCGGGGGTTCGAATCCTCCCGCCCCAGCCATTCGCACACGAGATGTACTACGCCATGCCCAAAAAAATGAAAATTTTCACCGGCAACGCCAATCCGGCGATTGCCCGGGAAATCTGCGACTATCTCGGTGTGCCGCTTGGGGCGGCCGAAGTGAAAAAATTTTCCGATGGCGAGATATCCGTTGAAATCGGGGAAAATGTCCGGGGCGCGGATGTCTTTATTATTCAGCCGACCTGCACCCCGGTCAACGATCACCTCATTGAACTCCTGATCATGATCGACGCTGTTCGTCGGGCCTCGGCCAGGCGGATCACTGCGGTCATTCCTTACTATGGCTACGCCCGCCAGGATCGCAAGGTGCGGCCGCGAGTGCCCATCACCGCCAAGGCCATCGCCGATATGCTCATGGTGGTCGGAACCCGCCGGGTGCTGTGCATGGACCTTCACGCCGGGCAGATCCAGGGCTTCTTCAACATCCCGGTCGATCACCTCTACGCCGCACCCATCATCCTCAAATACATCCGGGACAGTTTCACCGACGTGGTGATGGTTTCTCCCGACGCGGGTGGCGTTGAACGGACCCGGGCCTTTGCCAAGCGACTGAATGCGGGCCTGGCGATCATCGACAAGCGGCGTGAACGGGCCAACGAGTGCGAGGCCATGCATGTCATCGGCGATGTCAAGGGCAAGACTGCCATATTGCTCGACGACATGGTCGACACCGCCGGCACCCTCTGCGGTGGGGCGGCCATCCTTAAAGAGGTCGGCGCCAAGGAAGTGCATGCCTGCTGTTCGCACGCGGTGCTTTCCGGGCCGGCGGTCGAGCGCATCAGCAAGTCCTGCTTGAAATCACTGCTGGTGACCAATTCCATCCCCTTGCGGGACGATGCCAGGCAGTGCGAGAAAATCACTGTCCTGTCGGTAGGGGAACTGCTCGGCGAAGCCATCAGCAGGATCCATAACGAAGATTCAGTCAGTTATCTTTTCGTCTAAGAACACACAGTATTTTCTTAAATATTTCCCGGAGGAAGGGGGGAGGTTGGCATGTTACAGGTAACAATGGAGACAAAAGTGCGCACGGTGTTCGGCAAGGGTCCCATGCGTCAATTGCGGATGAACGACATAACCCCCGCCAACCTGTACAGCGGCGGCGTTGCGTCGGTGTCACTGCAGTTCGACACCACCAAACTGTACCGGAACCTGCTCTTCATCCAGGGCCGCAACGCCGTGGTCACCCTGGAGGTGGAAGGGGACAGCACGCCGCAACGGCATGTGCTCATCCAGGAGATCCAGAAGGAACCGGTTTCCGGCAGCCTGCTGCATGTGGATTTCAAGGAGATCGATCTGGGCAAGGTCGTCACCTTCACCGTGCCGGTCGAGTATGTGGGCAAGGCCAAGGGTGTGGATCTGGGCGGCGAGTTGCAGGTCCACAAGCGGACCATTCGCCTGCGCGGCTGCCCGCTGGACATCCCCGATGTGATCAAGGCCGACATCACCCACCTGGAACAGGGCGGCGCGGGTGTGACCTATGGCGATCTCGCACTGCCCGCCAAGGTGGAGATGCTGGAGAAGGCCGACACCGTCTGTGTCGCCGTCATCTAAACGCTGCATCCGTCCGGGTCTGACCGGCCCGATTCATAGCCGTTGCGAGCCGGGAGAATCATCTTTCGGCTCGTTCTTTTTCCGCTCTCGTCTGCATGGCTGATTCCAGATTTCTGGTGGCCGGGCTCGGCAACCCCGGCCCGGAGTATCACCTGACCCGGCACAACATCGGCTTTCTCTTTCTCGATCACCTGGCCGAGGTTCATGGCTGGCGGATCGACACCGCCAAGATGCAGGGCCTGTACTGCCAGGGTCGCGCCCACGGCTGCCAGATCTTTTACGTCAAGCCGCAGACCTACATGAATCGCTCCGGCGAGTGCGTCCGTGGGTTTGTCGATTACTTCAAGATCCCGCTGGAACACATCCTGGTCTTGCACGACGATATCGATCTTGCCGCCGGCCGCATTAAAATGGTCAACGGTGGCGGCGCCGGGGGGCACAACGGCATCCGCTCCATTGCCCGCCACCTTGGCGCCCCGGCCTTTGCCCGGATGAAGATAGGTGTGGGGCGGCCTCCGGTTCACTCCGAGGGGCAGGGGCCGACGGTCGAGCAGTACGTGCTGTCGCGAATGGCCGAGGATGAGTGGCAGCAGTTTCGCCAGCGGATGGAATTGGCCGAAGAAGCCGAAGCCCTGTTCCTGCACCAGGGGATCCAGGCCTGCATGAACGGCATCAACGGCCGCTGACCCCCTCCCCGGACGCCTGCTGACGCCGGTCGGGACGGCGGCCTAGCTGGCGATATTGATCATTCTTTTCCCGGCCACTCTCCTTTCGCGGCCAACGCACGCATCATTCTTTGCGGTTCTTCAAAAAATATGCTATAATAGTATTTTAGGGAAAAGCTTTTCTAGTCGCCTCTGTCCCTTTGCCAGTCTCTTCTTTTTGTTTCCGGAGGATCGCGTGTTTTCAGCAGGTGATATGGCCGTGTATCCGGCCCATGGCGTAGGGCTGATTGAAACCATAGAAACCCAAACCATCGGCGGTGTCGATCAGAGCTTTTATGTAATGAAAATTCTCGATAACGACATCACCATCATGATTCCCACGGCCACCAGCGCCAACGTGGGCCTGAGGGCCATCATTTCCAGCGATGAGGTCAAGCAGGTGCTCGAAATCCTCAAAGAGCGCGACGTCAAGATCACGGCTCAGACCTGGAACCGGCGGTATCGCGACTACATGGACAAGATCAAGACCGGGTCTGTGTTCGAGGTGGCGGTGGTGATGCGTGACCTGTTTCTGCTCAGGGAGGACAAGGAACTCTCCTACGGCGAGCGCAAGATGCTCGACACCGCCAAAAACCTGCTGATCAAGGAACTGAGCCTGGCCAAGCAGACGGAAGAGGATGCGATCGAAAAACAGATCGAAAATCTCTTCTGCTGATCGGCTGGATAATCCGGCAGATGATCCCATCAGCGGATAACGACGACCCGTCACGGGATCCGGCCCTGACCAGTGAGAGCAGTTGCCTGCGGGTGGGGCCGGACGAGGTCAGGCAGCGGCTGGATCATTTTCTTCTCCACAACTTTCCCGAATATTCCCGCTCCGCGCTGCACAAGCTGATCGATTCGGCCAACGCTCTGGTGAACGGCCAGGCGGTGAAACCCGGGTATCGCCTGCATCCAGACGATGTGGTCACGGTGACCTTCCCGCCGCCCCAGCCCTCCGAACTGATTCCGGAACACGTCGATTTTTCGGTTCTCTACGAAGACGAGCACCTGATGGTCATCGACAAACCGCCCGGGCTGGTGGTGCACCCGGCCTCCGGCCATGCCAGCGGCACCCTGGTGCATGGGCTCCTGCATCACTGCCGCGATTTGCCCGCAGCCGAGAGCGGCCGGCCCGGGATCGTCCACCGGCTCGACAAGGACACCTCTGGCGTTCTTCTGGTGGCCAAGAACGAGCAGGCCCTGCGCGCCTTGATGGCCGCCTTCAAGGACCGGAACATCCACAAGACCTACCACGCCCTGTTGCTGCGGACGCCGACCGAGAGCGAAGGCCGCGTGGTGGCCCCCATCGGCCGGCATCCGATCCATCGGCAGAAGATGGCGATCCGGCCGGTGCACGGCCGGTACGCGGCCAGCGGCTGGCGCATCCAGGAGCGGTTCGCCAACGGCTGGTGCCTGGCCGAGATTCGGATCGAAACGGGTCGGACGCATCAGATCCGGGTGCACATGGCCTCGATCAAGGCCCCGGTGGCCGGGGACGCCGTCTATGGCGGCATGCCCGGCCGGGACGCCCTGATCCGGCCCGAGCGGCA
>JBGSPP010000275.1:0-2470 GCA_041738515.1 Desulfobulbus sp. | reverse complement strand
GCCCCCCCCCGGGCGCCACGGCGATGTCGGCGGCCTCGAGATGCAGGGCCAGCAGCGGCGTCATCCCTTCCTGATCGGCGCGGACGAGCAAGGCCTGCCAGTCGTCGATCATCGGGAAGGCCTGTCGCAGCAGGCGGTACTGCCCCCCGTGACCGGTGGGACGGGCGCAGAGGCCAAGAACGGTCGATATTCCCGTCATGGGGCAGGATTGCCGGCCAGGGCCGGAAGATGTGCCGCCAGCAAGGCGGCAAGGCCGTCGAAGGAACCAAACTCCAGGCGAAACGAGGTGCAGCGACGGATGAGCATCGACAGCCGGGCAATTCCCCTGCGCTCGAAGTTGTCGCTGTTGAGCAGCATGGGCAGCAGGTGCACCATGCTTTGGGCGGGAGTGAGGGGCGTCAGCCGGGGCGTGGCCCCTTTCTGGAAGGCGGGAAACAGGAGGTGGGTCAGGGCTGGTCGGGCCGGCTGGTAATCGGGATTGAGCAGCCGGTGCGGCAGCATGACCCCGGCTTCGTCGCGAAGAATCTTCCCGGTTGCATCACACCGGTCAAGCCAGGGCAGATGCGCCTCCTGCTTGAAGGAGAGCGGCCGGGGCATGGCCACGATGCGGCCGTCCCCATCCAGCAGGGCCAGTTCATCGGTGAGGTAGGCAAGGCCCTGACCAAGCAGCCAGGCAGTGAGGCTGCTCTTGCCCGAACCGCTGCCTCCGGGCAGCAGCAGACCGCAACCGCGGCCATGCACCGCCCCGGCGTGGATCGCCAGGCTGCGGCGGTTGCCGGTGATGAACCGGTACACCACCTCGTTCATGAGCATGTAGGCCAGTCGATGCGCCGACTGGCCGAAATAAAGCCGCTTTTCCCCATCCCAGAGGCTGAGCATGGGCAGGGGACCGGAGGCGATGACGTCGTAGCGGGCGAACGCGGGCCGTTCCTCTGGTACAGCCGTCAGGTCAGCAAAGAGAAAGTGGACGATGTCCCTGGCCGGTTCACCGGTATAGCCGATCTCGATCCGTTGGCCATCCAGATCGACCGCGATGAGGCCCGCGCTATGCGGCGACAAGGGTCAGAACTCCGCTCCGGCGCAGGGTGTCCAGGGCGGCCAGGACATCGCCGCGGATCGTCTCGCGCCGCTCCGGGTAGGTCTGCTCGAGCATGGCGATCATCTCGCCGATGGGTAGCCCCTCGCCGCAGAGTTGCCAGACAAGGTAGGCGGAATCGTTCAGGTACACCGCCCGGTTTTCGGCCAGTGAGTAGAGCAGCATCTCTTCGTCGAATTGTTCCGCGGTGAAATCGGGGTTCAGGCTGGGACGATCGGTATCAAGCATGGCGGTGGGTCCTTTGCATCTGCAACATGAGGTGCAAAACGATGTTCGAGCGGCTCCTGGACTGGCGTCCGGCGTCCCCGGATCGCGTGGAATGCTACCCGGCCTGGGAGCAGAGCGCAATGGCCTTCTTGCGGAAGGAGGCGGCCGCCTCCTCAGAGGGTATCTCCCCGGCCAGGGCGGCAATAACTACCATCAGATTGCCCTGTTGGGCCACCTGATGGGTGACAAGGCTTGGAGCCGCAGAGCCGATATATTTGGCCAGCAAATCCGCCAGGAGCTTTCGTTGCCTGAAAACGGACGTACGCGGCACCGTCGCGGCGGCGCCGGCACTGATCCGGAGGTTTGCAGGCGCGGCATCGGGCATCGGACAGGACGCGGCGCGGAAACCCCGGACGATCTTCGCGGTCGAGGGCAGGAATTCGGCGTTCGGCGCCAGGATTCCCGGCCTGAACTGATACCGTCCCTCGCCCAGGGTGGCCAGCAGCGCCAACGCCTCCCTTCCTTTTTTGCCCTGATAAGACACAAATTCCACCTTGCCGTTGCGCAGAGCGATTTGGGCGTTCTGGTTGGTCCGGGAGCCGATGAACAGTGTTCCGGTGGCGCCCTGCACTCCGAGGTACTCCAGTGCATCGACAATTGCGTCAAGGGGGACGAATTGCTCCTGTTTCATGTCGAACCACTCTCTTGAAGACGTTCAATAAGAATAAAGAACCGCTGGGTTGCTCTCACCCCACGTTCAGCCGGTTGGCAGCCTAATCACCTCAATGCGCGGCCTTTCAAGCGCTGTACCGCGGCATTGATCCCGTTGTCCGACCGGACTTCGCCTGGCGCTACCCGGTCCTTGCCGACACATACCTGATTATTAGCAAAAGGTGATCCAGCCCGAATGAAAAACAGATAACTGTTTGAAAACAGAATCAGAATCAGAGAAGAAACGAACGGTGGAGAGCCAATGGGGGCAAGTCGCCCGTACCGGTTTGGTACAGACGAAGGGGGGACAGGTAGCCTAACTTCTGATATTACACAACAAAATTGATTGTGTCACAAAACGTGACAGTGGCGCGATATGTATGCACCGCAATGCCCAAAGCCTCAATCGTCAGGCTTGCGGGCATGCCGGGCCAGTCGCTGCCTGGAGACGCCCAG
>JBGSPP010000268.1:0-6821 GCA_041738515.1 Desulfobulbus sp. | reverse complement strand
CTCGGGGGTGATCGTGAACAGTTGCCGGCAGTCGGCCAGCATGCCGCTCAGTTCTTCCACCGGCAGGATCGAGGGGGTGCCGCCGCCGAAGAAGACAGTGACAAAGACCAGCTCGCGCACCTCTGCCAGGGCGGCCAGCTGCCGCATCTGCAGACGCACCGACGCCAGATAGTCGCGGATTTCGCCGCCTCCAGGCACAAACGAATAAAAACTGCAGTAGCGACACTTCTGCCGGCAAAAGGGGATGTGCAGATAAAGCCCGGCCCGGGCCGCCATTTCCATCAGCCGGCGCGTTCGAGGATGCGTCGGCAGTCCTCGCGGATGCGTTGCATGAGGCCCTGGTCGGCGAAGCTGTAGACCTGGTCGCCCGCGCCGATGATCAGGTGGTCGAGCAGGGTGATGTGCATGAACGAGCAGATCAGATGGAGCGAGCGGGTCAGTTCCTCGTCCTGGCGGGAGGGCGTCAGGTTGCCCGAGGGGTGGTTGTGGGCGATGACCAGGGCGGTGGCGTTGCGGCCCAGCGCCGCCTTGACCAGTTCGCGGGGGTAGACGGTGTTGACCGTGGCCGTGCCCTCGGCCACCACCGCCGAGTCAATGACGGCATGTGCGGCGTCGAGGAAGACCACGGTCATGACCTCGTGCTGCAGGCCGCGCATGGCGTGAATGAGGTAGTCGGCAACTTCGCGGGAGGAATGGACGTAGCGCTTGCCGACAATGCGCTGGCGCAGGTAGCGCCGGGCCACGCCCTGGATGAAGTGGAGGGCGAAGATGTTCTTGGGGCCGATGCCCCTGATCTGCTGCAGTTGCGCCGGGGCGGCGTCGAGTACGGCGGGCAGGCTGCCGAAGCGGGCCAGGGCCTCGCGCGCCGGTTCCTTGCAGTCGGAGCGCGGGGTGCCGAAGGTCAGCAGCAGTTCGACCACCTCGGCGTCGGTGAAGGCCTCGATGCCCTGATTGAGAAACTTGTCGCGCAACCGCTGGCGATGGCCCTCACCCTTCTCCTGCCACTGCTCCTTGTCCACCACCGCCTCTCAGCCGTTCAGCTCCTGCTGGAAGAGCGTGTTGGCCAGCTGCGGGTTGGCCTGGCCACGGGTCTTCTGCATCAGCTGGCCGACAAAGAAGCCCAGCACCTTGGTCTTGCCCTCGCGGAACTGCTGCGCCTGCTCCGGGTTGGCTTTGATAATCTCCCGCACCAGGGCTGCCAGTTCGCCCTCGTCGCTCATCTGCACCAGCCCCTTGTCCTTGACGATCGCCTCAGGGTCGGCGCCGTTGGCGAGCATCTCGGCCAGGACGGTCTTGGCGATCTTGCCCGAAATAGTCCCTTCCTCGGTCATTTGCAGCAGGCGGGCCAGCTGGGCCGGCCGCGCCGGACACTCGCCGATCCGCTCCGGGCCGTAGTCGCGCAGGAGCTCAGTGCCGATGAAGTTGGCCAGCTTTTTGGCCTTGCTGTATTTCCCGTGGGCCTCCTCGAAGTAATCGGCCAGCTCGCGCGAGGCGGTGAGGATGGCGGCGTCATATTCGCTTAAGTCAAAGTCGCGCACAAAGCGCTGCCGCCGCGCGTCCGGCAACTCCGGCAACATGGCGCGCACCGCCTCGATCCACGCCTCGTCGAGCACTACCGGCACCAGGTCCGGGTCGGGGAAATAGCGGTAATCGTGCGCCTCCTCCTTGCCGCGCATGGGCTCGGTGCGGCTGCGATCCGGATCCCAGAGCAGGGTCTGCTGCACCACCTGGCCACCCTCCAAGAGGATGTCGCGCTGCCGCCGCACCTCGTACTCCAGGGCCAGCTGCACGTTGCGAAACGAATTCATGTTCTTCAACTCGGTGCGGGTGCCGAACTCCTGCTGTCCGACCGGACGCAGCGAGATGTTGGCGTCGCAGCGGAAGCTGCCCTCCTGCATGTTGCCGTCGCAGACGTCAAGGTAGCGGACAATGGCGTGCAGTTTCTTCAGGTAGGCGGCGGCCTCCTCGGGCGAGCGCAGGTCCGGCTCGCTGACGATCTCCAATAGCGGCGTGCCGGTGCGGTTGAGATCGACATAGCTGAGCGGCTCGCGCTCGTCATGCACCAGCTTGCCGGCATCCTCCTCCATGTGGATGCGGGTGATGCCGATAGTCCTGGCCGGCTGGCCCTCGACCTCAATCTCAATCCGGCCGCGCTCGCAAATCGGCAGCTCGAACTGGGAGATCTGGTAGCCCTTGGGCAGGTCGGGGTAGAAGTAGTTCTTGCGCGCGAATCGGTTCTCGCGGTTAAGGCTCGATCCGGTGGCCAGCCCCAGCTTGATGGCCGACTCCACCACCTTGCGGTTGAGCACCGGCAGGGAGCCGGGCATGCCCAGGCAGACCGGGCAGGTCTGGGTGTTGGGCGGGACGCCGAAATCAGTGGCGCAGCCGCAGAAAATTTTGCTCTTGGTCTTCATCTGGGCGTGGATTTCCAGCCCGATCACGGTTTCAAATTCCATGGCTTAGTAAGAAAGGGTCAGCCCCGTTGAGCGCCTTCGCTGATCCAGGCGCGTATGTTGACCAGCTCTTCGTTCCAGCGGCGCGAAGAAGCCCTTATATTGATATACATGCGAAACAGATCGCCTACCAGGTGTGTCAGCTGCTCGAACAGGCTGATCCGTTCGAGGATGCGGCCTTCCAGGCTCTGGGCGTCCTTGCCCTCGTCGGCCGCGTCCACGGTCTTGGGGAGGCGTACATTGCGGAATTCGAAGGTGGCGGCAGCCAGGGTGACGCTGAATTCATGCTCGGCCCATTCGATGCGGATGCGGGCCTGTTCGGGCTTTTTGGCCAATCCAAGCCCGGCCCGGGCCTCCTTGAGCTCGGTCTGGAGACCGCGGCAGATCACCTTTTCGCTGGCATCGCCCTCACCGTACTCGAGCAGCATGTGCTTTTCAAACACCACCAGCACATCGCCCCGGCCCGGCACTTCGATGCTGCCGCCCCGCTCCTCCGACTTGTACCACAGCCAGGCGAGAAACTCCTGCCCGAGAAACCGCTTTTCCTGTATGAGATCGACAAGATCCATGTATGGTCCCGTGTGATTCCGGCGCGAAGCCGAAGGGATTAAAGTTCAAGCGTCAGGGACTGCCCGCCGTCCTTGCGTTCCGCAGCCTCGACGCTCTTGCGGAAGATGGCCACGGCTCGCTGCTGGTACTGTTCGGCCTCATCTTTCTTCCGCTGGCTGCCGCAGAGCTTGGCCAATTCCTGGAGCACAGCTGCCACGCTGGGGTGATCATTGCCATGGACGGTTTCATTGATGGCCAGTGATTTCAGGTAGCAGGCCTCGGCCTCGGCATAGCGGCCCTGGAGGCGGTAGGACTCGGCCAGATCTCCCAGGCTTTTGACCAGCTGCGGATGGGTGGGCCGCAGGACCCGTTCGCGGATGTGAACCAACCGCTCGTACAGCGGCACCGCCTGCTTCTCCATCTCCAGCTCCATGCACAGGGCGGCCAGCTTATCGAGAATGGCGGCAAGAGCCGGATGCTCGGGCCCGCGCCTGGTCTCCAGGATGGTGAGCGCCTTGGTGTACAGCGACACCGCCTTGTCGTATTCGCCCAGCGTCTCCTGCAGCTCGCCGATCTGCTGCCAGCAGACGGCCATCTCCGTGTGATCCTGGCCAAGCTGCCTGGCCAGCGCGGTCATCGATTCCTTGTACAGTGGGCCAGCCTTCTGATGCTGGCCGCTGAGGACATAGGTATAGGCCAGATCCCGCTGGGCCAGGGCCTTGGCCAGAGGATCAGCGGCGCCGCGCGCATCCGACAGCCGGACATGGGATTCCTGCCAAGGCACGGCCTCGCGGTAGTTGTAGAGATTGCGCGCCGTCTTACCCGCGGCTTGGAGAAACTGAAGATTTTCGGGTTCCAGCGCCAGGGCTCGCCGGAACAGGGTCAAAGCCCGCCGCAGGTCGACCCGGCAGGCGGCCAGCCGTCCGCCGTCATAGGCTGCCTGAGCCGCCAGGTTATGCGGCCCTTCGCTCAAACGGGCCAGATATTCCTCGGCCGGCTGGGTCTCGCCCTTTCGCAAGCGGTCCATGATTGCGGCCAAATCATCCTCGTCGGCCCCGCCGCGCAACTGTGAAAGCGTCGCCAATACCTCGCCGAGGCAGGTCAGTTCCTCGGCATGGCTGTCCTCCACCAGGGCCAGCCGGTCGTTCATGATCACCAGTTCCCGCTGCAGCCGGTCGCGCTCCTTTTCATCACCTTGTTGCATGGCTCGGGCCAGCACGGCCCGCTGCCGCTCCTCCAACTCGTTGAGGCGGAAGCGGTAGGTTTCCAGACTCAAACTGATTGCCACCGACCCGGATGCAACCGCAACCATTTCGCCTGGAGATGCTGACACCTCGGCCAGCGGTGGTGCAGGTTCGGCAGGCGGTTCGGCTATTCCCACCTCCAGCGCGATCGGAAGCTCAACCTCCTCGGCTGCGGCTGGAACCGCTTCCAGGACAGGTTCGGGAATCTCCTCGAGGCTCAGATCGCCGGCAGGCGACTCCTCAACCAGCTCGGGAGCGGTCAACGGTCCGGCGTCCGGCTCCTCGAACTCCGGGGAGAGGGCCTCAGCCGTGTCAGGCGACGCCGCAGCCGTTTCTTCCTGTGTGGGATCCACTCCGGGTTCTGCGATAGCCTCTCCAGCCAGTATGTCCCCGGCTGGGGGCGTTTCGACCGGCGCCATCACTTCAACGGGCGCTTCTTCAGGTTCGGCAATCACCTCCGGCTGCGGCGCCATGGTTGGCTCCGGAGCTGCCGCCTCCATCTTCGCCTCTTCGACCGGCATTTCAACCGCAACCTCATCTGCCGACGTGGTGGATCCCACCGCTGGCGGTGTGAATTCCGGTTCGGGCAGGGGTACGGTCTTGGCCGGTTCCGCCGGTTTCCGCGAAGACCGCCGCCACAGCAGCAGGGTAACCAGGAGGGCAACGACAACGAGGGCGGCAAGGATCAGGCGGTTCATCTCTCCTCCATTCTCTTCGCGGGCAATATGTATAGATTACCGTATTACAGAAGCACAGCTGGGCGCATCAGCTCGTACTGCTCCAAGGACTCGCCCTCGGCCATGCGCAGGCCTGTGAGCCAAGGAATCTGGAGGATGAGCGACAGATGGAAAGTCTCTTTGAACAAGTCCTCCAACAGGGCGATGGCCTTTCTGCTGGTGGAGAAAAAGAGCAGGGTGCCGTCGGACAGGTTCCAGCAGAGGTCGTAGGTCGAGGGAACGGCCGGCGCCTTGCGGATCAGTTCGGCCTGGACCCGCTCCTTGATCTCCACCCGGACCGCCCGGCTGAGTCGGGGAATCTGCCGCTCCCGTTTCAACCGCTCCTCTTCTTTCATAACGAATTTCTTCAGCACGGCCGGGGCCACCTTGCGCTCGTCGACCCGCATGGTCAAAGCCAGGTAATCGCCAGCGGCATAAGAACTGTAGGCAAAGGCGGAATCAAACATGTCGGCCACCGACACCCAGCCGATGGAGTATTCGTCCATAGAGTCGTCAATGTCCTTGAAACTGTGGGCCGATATCCGTTCGGCGGCAAAATCCCAGAACGAGCCGGGAATCTCCCCGGTCACCGAGAAGCGGGTCAAGGAGGCAGAGCCCGTGAGCAGTCCCATATTCACCAATCCGTTTGTGCCAGCTAGGGCGGCTGGCGGAAAATTGAAGAAAACTTGAATATTCTACCAGCAATCCCGGCGGCTGACCACAAGCAAATGCGCTCCGGACCCTTGGGCGGCCCGTCCGCCGGGGCTGAAAATCGCACTCACGGTTTCCCTTTTTCGTTGACACTCCTTAGGGAAATGGGTAGAGAAAGTCTCTCGAATTCAAGGGTCGTTAACTCAGCCGGTAGAGTATCTGCCTTTTAAGCAGAGAGTCGCGCGTTCGAGCCGCGCACGACCCACCACCGACGAACCCCTGCTTCGTCCCCATCGTCTAGTCAGGTCCAGGACACCGGCCTTTCACGCCGGCAACACCGGTTCAAATCCGGTTGGGGACGCCATATAAAACAGCCTGTTAGCTCTCACCAGCTAGCAGGCTTTTTTTATTGGTGAGTCACTGGTGAGTTGCCCCCCTTCCAGGACACGCAGCGACGACCGAACAGACTTGAGCCGATGGATATACCGCTCGGTCGTTGAGATGCTCTTGTGCCTCAGAATCGTTTTGATATCGATCAGCGGAACATCCCCTTGCATCAAGATGCTGGCAGTCAAATGCCGTATCCCGTGCAAGCCAAAAGGCTTCACTCCGGCGCGCCTACAAAGCCCCGCCAGCCATTTCCGGCGGACAACGTAAGGTTGCCCGGTTGCCGGATCCGGAAAGACCCACTCCCCCGCTGCCGATTTGTTCCATTCCCTGAGAAGAGCCAGAAGTGATTCCGTCAGAGGGATCCAATCGTATTCAAGCGATCCATCCCGACGCTTCCTGGTGTAAAGCCTGATTTGCTGGCCGGAAAAGTCAACATCAGACCACCGAAGAGAATACACCTCGTTCCGCCGTGCCCCGAGATGGAGAAAGGCCAAAAGCATCGCCCTGTCCTGCTCGCTGGCTGCCTGCTCATACACCGCCCAAAAATCTCTTTCAGAAGGCACATGACGCAGTTTCCTTACCTCCGGAAATCGATCCACGAAACAAGGATTGCCGGAAGGTGAGGTAGGTTGAAAAAAATGGACACCAATGTTTTGGTCGATAACCAAAAGGAGGTTTCATTTATGGGGAAGATTCCGCAAGGTCGATACACGAGAGAATTTCGCGAGGAGGCTGCCCGGTTGGTCCTCGAGGACGGGCAGTCGGCGGGTGAGGTTTCCGCCCGCCTGTCCCTGCCAAAGTCCACCTTGGAGAACTGG
>JBGSPP010000261.1:0-5086 GCA_041738515.1 Desulfobulbus sp. | reverse complement strand
GGCCGTGTCCACCTCCTGCCTGGAGATGCGGTTGGTCACCAGCAGGCTCTGTTTGCGCGAGAGCAGCAGGTTGGCCTCGTCCAGATTGGCCGTGGCCGCTGCCACCGCTGCCCTGGCCTTCTCCAGTTCCTGAGGCCGGCTGCCCTGGTGCAGCCGCTCAACCAGCTGGGACTGGGCCGCCAGTTCTCCGGCCAGCCGCTCGACCTCCAGGCGGTAGCGGGTCGGATCGAGTTCGGCCACCACCTGCCCCTGGCGCACACTCGCGCCCTCTTCCACCGCAAGGCTCGCGATTCGGCCGCTGTCCTGAAAGGCCAGCTGCACCTCACGGATATCAATGCTGCCGTGCAGGGTCAGAGTTCCGTTTCCCTTGGTATCGTTCTGGTCAAAACAGCCGCCCAGCATGGTCAGCATCACGGCACAGGCCAGAGGAAACACCATCGTCCCGACATGGGGAACAGTCCATCCTGTACTCATCCAGCCTGCTCCCTGTGCATCCACATCCCCCAAAAACCGCTTAAATTCGGAACTGATGGACAATTTCCTTGAGTTCGGCGGCCAGCTGCTGCAGCGTTCCGGCGCTAGTCCGAACCTTTCTGCCGTTTTCCGCCAGTTCGGTGGACGCACCGCCCACGCCGGCAATGTCGCGGCTGATGGTGGTCGCCACCGCGGAACTCTGATTAACGTTTTCATTGACTTCCTGCAAGCCCTGCGACGCCTGGGCGATATTGGCGGCGATATCCCGGGTGGCCTGGGCCTGTTCGTCCACGGCCCCGGCAATGGCGCCGACAATCTCGCTGACCTGGTTGATGACCATGGTGATGGCGCCGATGTCCTCCACGGTTTCGGCGGTGGTCCGCTGCACCCCGGCGATTTGCTCCTTGATGTTGAGAGTGGCCGAGGCGGTCTGTTTAGCCAGTTCCTTGATCTCATTGGCGACCACGGCAAAGCCCTTGCCCGCCTCGCCCGCCCGCGCCGCTTCGATGGTGGCGTTCAAGGCCAGCAGGTTGGTCTGTTCCGAGATCTCGGTGATGGTCTCGGTCACCTGGCCGATGGCCCTGGCCGCTTCGCCCAGGGCATCCATCTTGGCGCCGGTCTTATTGGCCTGATCGACCGCTTCGCCGGCAATCCGGTTGGCCTGTTCCACGTTGTTGGCTATTTCCCCGATGGTGGTGGTCATTTCGCTGGCTGCACTCGCCACCATGCTGATATTAGTGGTCGATTCCTCCATGGCCGCGGCCACGCCGCTCAGGTTGGCGTTCATCTCCTCGGTCGAGGCAGCCACGCTTTCCGCCTGCCGGGAAGTTGCCCCGGAACCGCTGGCAAGCACGTCGGCAAAGCCGAGCAGATCCTTCGAGGCCTTATCCAGATTCTGGGTATTGGCGCTTATCCTGCCGATAATTCCTTGCAATTTCTCCATAAAGACGTTCTGCCAGCGGGCCAGTTCGCCGATCTCGTCGGTGGACCGGACCGCAAGCCGTTTGGTCAGGTCGCCCTCGCCGGTGGCAATGTCCTGCAACCCGGCCACCGCGGCGTTGATCGGCCGGGTGATCATCATGCCCAGGGCGACGGCCATGAACACCGCCAGCACCACCGCGACGCCCACGATCGCCAGCAGGGTGATCAGGGCCCTGCGGTAGACGGCCTTGGCCTCCTGCTGCTCTTTTTCCGCATTCTTTAGGCTGAGGTCGGTCAGTTTGTCGAGATTGCCCCGGGTCTGCTCGAACAACTCGTTGGCCTTGCCCAGCGAGAGCTCCAGGGCCTTGCGCCGGTCCTCGGCCTCGCCCGATTTGCTCGCCTCGAACACCTGCCGGGATACCGGCTCCCAGGCGGCCCGATCCCGCTCGAACTGGGCGATCAGCGCCTTCTCCTCCGGTGAGGTGACCAGCCCCTTGAAAACGTCAAACCGTTCCGAGACCTGCTTCAGGTTTTTTTCGTAATCCTTTTGCAGGGTGGTAAAAATTGGAGTTTTGGGATCAGCCGAGATCATCGAGCGCTCGGCGACCAGCATCTGCTGCATGTCCCGATCCGCCTCGATGAGTTTGTCGATGCTCGGCAGGCTGATGGTGAACAGATCGTTCAGATTGCGCTCGATCCGGCTCATCCCCTGGTAGGCCACCCAGCCCACGGCGGCCATGAACAGCAGAATCAGGGCAAAGGTCGCGTTCAGTTTGTTGCGAATCTTCATATTGTTGAGCATGGTCGATCTCCTCTCCTCTGTTTTGAGGCACTCCTGGTGGTCGATCCGTGTGGCCGGCAGCGTGGCGATGACTGCGCTTAGGCGGCGGTCCAGCGGCCAACACTTGTTCCTGGAATCCATTGTAGGGGAAAGCGGGACAGATTTCCAAGAAGAAGTGCCGCCTGGACCATCCCGCCCCTTGATTTCTTCTCTACGGGAAGACCTGGCGCCGGTGAAGATGCGCCGCCTGAAAGCAAGCACGGTCTGGGTCCATGCAGGACGAGAGGAATACCGGAAACCGTACGGCGCGATCGTGGGTCAAGCTTGACCCTTGAAGCGGTAGCCGACACCCGATTCAGTGAGGATGTAGCAGGGGCGGGAGGGGTCGCGCTCCAGTTTGTGGCGCAGGTTGCTGATGTTCACCCGCAGCACGTGCGGCTGCTCCACATAGGCCGCGCCCCAGATCTGTTTGAGGATCTGGCGATGGGTCAGAACCTTGCCGGCGTTGGTGGTCAGCAGGCGGAGCAGATCATATTCCGTGGGCGTGAGCGAGAGGGTGCGGCCGGCCAGGGTGACCAGACGGCGGGCCAGATCTACCTCGAGTTCGTCGATCCGGATGATTGGTTCTTCTGCCTGTTGCAGGGTCCGGCGCAGCATCACCCGGATGCGCGCCAGCAGCTCGCCGATGCCGAACGGTTTGGTCAGGTAGTCGTCGGCGCCGGCGTCCAGGGCGCGGACCTTGTCGTCTTCCCGCTCGCGGACTGAAAGCACGATGATTGGCGCCGTTGACCACTGCCGAATCCGGGCGATCACTTCCACCCCGTCCAGATCGGGCAGACCCAGATCAAGCAGGATGACCTCCGGTCGGGCCGTCACCGCCGCCGCCAGGGCGGCATGGCCGGTCTCCGCCTGCACCACCTGGAACTCGGTCTCTGGCAGGGCCGCCTTGAGAAAGCGCTGGATCGCCGGTTCGTCGTCGACCACCAGAATACGGGGAAGGGTCGTGTCCTTGCTCATCGGTTGTTCCGGTTAAAGGGGCAGGCGGCAGACCACGCGCAGGCCGCCGTTGGGTCGGTTTTCAGCCCGGATCGTACCGCCGTGGGCCTCGACGATGCCCTTGCAGATAGAGAGTCCCAGGCCTGTGCCGCGCACTCCTTCGGGTACGGGCAGGCGGTGGAATTTCTCGAATACCCGGTCGAGTTCCGCCGGGGCAATGCCAGGGCCATGATCAAGCACTGCAAGGAGCAGGGCCTGCCCTTCGATGTGGGACTCGATGGTGATCGCGCTGTCTGCCGGGGTGTACTTGACAGCGTTTTCCAGCAGGTTGACCAGCACCTGGTTCATCAGCACCATATCCATGCCTATCAGATTCATGTCCTCGGCCAGGCGCACCTCCACCGCCCGCCCCTGCAGTTGCCGGTCAATCGCGGCCAGGGCGCAGCCGATCAGGTCCTGGACATCGCATGGCTCCCTGTTGAGGTGCAGTTCACCCGCCTCCAGCCGGGTCATGTCGAGCAGGTTGCCGACAAACCGGTTCAGCCGTTCGGCCTCGTCCCAGGCGCCGCCGAGCAGGGCCTGCCGGTTAGCCTCCGTCAATGGCACGGTCTCCTCCCGCAGGCTGCTGAGCGCCCCGATGATCGACACCAGCGGCGTGCGCAGATCATGGGAAATCGAATTGAGCAGGGCCCGCTCCAGCCGTTCCCGGGCTTGCAGCACATGGGCCTGCTCCGCCTGATCGGCCAGATGGACGCGTTCCAGCGCCAGGGAAAGCTGGGTGATAAAGGCCTCGAGCAGGCGGCGATGCGCATGCGACACATACTCTGAGGCCTCGTTCAGCCGTATTCCTAGCACGCCAAAGGTCTGATGCACCGTGTGCAACGGCAGATAGAGCAGCGCCGCCGCGCCATGGGTATCGGTCCCCTGCCCTGCTGGCCGCAGGTTGCGCAGCACCCACACGGCCACCGCCAGTTCTCCTGCCGCCAGTGTCAGGCCTTCGCTTGCGGCCGCAACCTGCAGATGCTCGCCCTGCGGCGTCAGGATAACCATCCCGGCCTGCATGGATTCCCTGACATGCTTGATCGCGGCCGCAAGAATTGCTTCCCGGCCCACCGCCGCAGCCAGATCCCGGCTGAGAGAGTAAAGGCTTTCGGTCTGCATTTCCCGCTGCCGCAAGGCCTCGGCCCTATCCCTGGCCTTGGCCACCAGGGTACTGATGACCAGGCCGACGATGAACAGGCCGAGAAAGGTGAACAGGTATTCGGTGTCGGCCACGGTGAAGCTCCACCGGGGCGTGATGAAGAAGAAATCAAAGGCCAGCACCCCCAGGGCGGCGGTCAGAATCGCCGGCCTGCGGCCGAACCGGACCGCCGCCAGAACCACGGCCAGCAGGTACACCATCACCAGATTGATGGGCGAGAGATGGGGCCGCACCAGAAACGAAAAGGCGGTGGCGACGGCCACCAGGCCAAGGCTCACCAGGTATCCGGACCAGGCGCCCGGCCGGGGCGGCCGCAGCCAAGGTTTTCCGCCCGAAGACGCCTTCTTGAAACTGACCACGTGGACGTGGATGGCGTCGCTCAGGCGGATGATCTGATCGACGATGGGCGGGTGGAGGAGTTCGCGCCAGCGGGTGGTGGTCGGTTTGCCGACCACGATCCTGGTAACGTTGTGCCGCCTGGCGTAGTCGATGATCGCCTTCGGCGCCGACGCGGCGGTGAGCGTGGCCACCTGGGCGCCGAGGCTTTCGGCCAGGCGCAGGTCACGCCAGATGCGTTCCCGGTTCTCCTGCTGCTCCCGGGCCAGGCTCGGGGTCTCGACATAGACGGTGAACCAGGGGGCTTTGAGTTCGTCGGCCAGACGGCGAGTGGTGCGAATCAGCTGCTCGCTGAACGGGCTGCCGCTGGCGCAGAC
>JBGSPP010000251.1:0-1729 GCA_041738515.1 Desulfobulbus sp. | reverse complement strand
CGGCCGGCGCATGGCTGTCCGTGGCTGCGATCAGCGCCGACGGCAGCGCGGCGATCATCATCGCCAGCATCACCGAACGAACCAAGTGTTTCATCCCCTCTCTCATGCGTCCAGACTCCTTCCAAGTATCTTGCTAGCCATTGCCTGGGCGAACCCGGCAGTGTTATCCCGCAACTCTTTTCTGGCGACCTCCATCTGGGACCGAAGATCGGCCAGTTGCTTCTCCTTGATACTGTCGGACTCCTTGCGGATGACGGCCAGTTTCTCCGCGCCGACGGCCTGCGCCTGGGAACGGGCGCCATCAAGCGCCTTCTTGGCCTTATTGCTGGCCTCGCGCATCTTTTTGTCGAGTTCGGCCTGGCGCTGACGGGCGTTCTCTTCATACTGGGCAACGTCATCGTTGAGGGCGGCAACCTTCCGCGCGCGCTGTTCCAGGATACCGAGTACCGGTTTATAGAGGATTGCGTTGAGAACCAGCATCAACACAATCATGTTGATAATGTGCATGAGCAGTGTAACATCAACCGAAATCATACCAACCACCTCACATTACGTAAAAATATCGTCACCGCCCACATATGAAAGTGAATGGCGGTTCACCTGCCGCAAGGATAACTACTGAAAATTGGTCCGGCTGTCAAATCTTTTTAAATAAAACTTATGGGGTTTTTCAATTATCCTTGTTGGTCCCGCGGGGTACATGGGGCACGGGATGGTGTGAGCCGGAACGCAACATATCCAGGCCATCTGCCCTGCCCTTCGTGGAAGAATTGGCAGGAAAATACTGTATGCCTGTTGAAATGCCAACGAGATTCTCTTTCTTTTTTCACTGCCTGGGGGGAGCCTTGCTCAGGTTTGCAGCGAGTGCACCAACCGCGTCAATCCTTCCTCGGTGCTCACCACAGGCCGGTAGCCGAGCAACTGCTGAGCCTTTCGGTGGCTGAACCAGTGCGAGTCCGCCAGCTGATGGGCGACGAACCGGGTCATTTTCGGTTCCCGGTCCGATCGGAACAGGGCATGTATCGCCTCCAGCATCATGCCGACGCAGTAGGCTGCCCCAAACGGAACCCGACAGTTTACCGGGGGAATTTCCAGACGGGTGAAGAGGTCGTTGATCCATGTCCAGAGGCTGACCGGACCCTCCTGACCGATGAAGAAGGCCTGCCCGGCCGCACTCCCGGATGAACACAGGTTTTCCGCCGCCAGCAGATGGGCATGGACTACGTTGTCGATATAGGTAAGATCCACCCGATTTGTACCTGAACCGATGACCGCCAGGTCCCCTGCCCGGCCGCGCGCCAGCAGCCTGGGAATGAGATGCTGGTCGCCCGGCCCCCAGACCAGATGCGGTCGGATGGCAGCGGTGTGCAGCCCCGGCGCGTTGGCCGCCAGCACCAGTTGCTCGGCCGCGATCTTGCTGGCCGCATAATGGCACAGCGGCCGCTTGGCGTAAGGAGTGGTCTCATCCGCGCCTTCAAGCCCTCGTCGGTCAAAGACCACCGAGGGGGTCGAAGTGTACACGAGGCGCTCGACCCCATTGCGGCGGCAGGCCTCGATGACGTTCGCGGTTCCATTCAGGTTGATGGTATAGTACTCCTGCCGCGGCCCCCAGACCCCAGCCTTGGCGGCAACGTGAAACACAGTGTCCCGGCCGGCCAGGGCTAGTTCCAGCGCGGCAAGATCGCGGATGTCGCCCCGGTGGCAGCGGACCCCCAGTGCCTCCAGGTGC
>JBGSPP010000259.1:0-1878 GCA_041738515.1 Desulfobulbus sp. | reverse complement strand
CGAGATAGCCGCTGACGTACCGAGCCGCCAGTCCCAGCGAACGCAGGCAGGCAATGGCCAGGTGGGAAAAATCCTGGCATACGCCGCGCCTGACGGCCAGCACCTCTTCCACCGGCGTGTCCACGGTGCTGGCGTCCTTGTCGTAGGTGAACTCGGTGAACATCCGCCCTATCAGGTCCAGGGCGCCGATCAGCGCCGGCTGCCCGGGGGGGAAGGACGGACGGGCATATTGCTCGATGGCCGCAGAGAAGGCAATCATGGGGCTGGGGAAGGTGAACTGGCTGGCTTCCAGGTCATGGGGTCCGGGCCGCTCGGCCAGTCGCCGGACCACGGTCTCCCAGGCCGGGGTGGCCGCCGGGTCGGGGGTGGCGGGAATAGAGGTGAGTACCGCGCTGGTTGCAGTCAGGGACAGCCGGGTGTGCGGCTGCTCGACCATGAACACGTGGGCGATGTTGCCGAAGTAATCGATCCGGCGGTGCAGGTACTGGGGCTCGGGTTCAAACCGCAGACGGCTCTCCACCAGTTGCTGGCTGACTGTTTCGCGCGGGGTCAGAAACAGTTCGTTCTGGGAGAGCGAGGCCGGCTCTGAATACTGGTAGGCCGTGGTATGGGTAATGCGATACTTCATGGTTCGGGAGTGTCGAACCTCTGGGAAAAATGGGGTGTTGCTGTGACCCTGGTCAGATAGTGGGCGCTGATCTGCTGGCAGAACCCGGTCAGGCGGTCGTCCATGGCGTCGAGGTAGGTGAGCAGGGGATGATCGTCATCAATGTCGGCCAGGCCGCAGTGTAGTTTGGTTAGATTGAGCAGGCGGGTGGCGGTGAGCATCTCCAGGGCCATGCGCTCCTCGGGGCTGGCAAAGCGGCGTTCGTTCTGCCGGGGCAGGTGTTCCACGTGGCTGGCGATCTGGCTGAGCTGGAAGGCGATGGACTTGGGGTTGCCCTCGTCAACCAGGAGCAGGTCGAGCATCGGCGCCAGTTGAAAAGCGGTCCGGTAGCGGGCCCGGTAGGTCATGATGCTGTCGGAGACCTCGAGCAGGGCCTCGAGCGCGCTCTGGTCGGAGACGCAGACCAGCGGCAGGCCTGCGCGGATGAGTGCGGCCTGATGCAGGCCGCGTTCCACCCGGCGGCCCAGGTCCATGAAGCGCCAGCCCAGGCCGCGGGTCATGGATTCCATGGCCAGGCCGCTGAAGGCGTTGAGGGTGAACAGGGTGTGATCCAACTGCTCCAGCGGGTCATTGAGCAGGCTGTCGCCGAATTCGTCGAAGCGGTTGATGACCCGCCAGCTATCGGGCGAGAGCCGGTCGCGGACGTTGCGGGCCGCGTCCTGCACCCGCTTGAGGATGGTGATCACGCTTTCCGGCCGGTCTTCCCGGTACAGCACCTGACGCAGGCCTTCGTTGAGGGTGCGGAAGTGGAGCGGCTGCTGGTCGTCTTCCAGGGACTCCGGCACGGTGTTGACCGCCCGCAGCAGGATGAGCAGGAAGGGCAGTTCCGGGAGGTCTTCCAGCCGGGCCTCGCCAGCCAGTCGTCGGTACAGGGACCGCAGCAGTCGGACCAGGCCTTCGGCCCGTTCCAGGTAGCGGCCCAGCCAGAGCAGGTGGTCGGCCACCCGGCTGGGCAGGTCGCTGCTGCGGCTGAACTCGGCCACGGTGTGCAGACTGCTCATCAGGCTGAACGGTTCCACCGGTCGGTCGGAGAGCACCCAGATGTCCTTGCTCTGCTGCCGTTCCGGCACGCAGGCCAGGAGGGTGTCAGGGTCCGGGGCGGTGATCGCCAGGCCGCCGGGCATGACCGCAAAGCCTTGTTCGGTCGCGCAGGCAAAGAGCCGCAGCACCACCTGGGCGGCCCGCACTCCCTGCTGGCCCCAGGCAGGCGC
>JBGSPP010000161.1:0-2166 GCA_041738515.1 Desulfobulbus sp. | reverse complement strand
CTGCACGCCGCCGGACGAGTGGTCTGGAGCAGCGGAACACTCAAGGCCGGCCAGTTGATGGCGCTGTGGATCAACCATCTCGTCCTCACCCTCATGGCCCCGGCGGATATGCCGTTCCGGTCCACGCTGGTCACCCGGGGCGACGGCAAAGAGGAAGCGGTCACCGAATGCCGCCTCGGTCCGGTCAGCGACGCCACCGCCAATCTGCGGGCGCTGCTCGCGGGCTTCCATCAGGGCCTGACTCGGCCCCTTCCCTTTTTTCCCCGGACCAGCCTCGCCTGGGCCAGGGCCGAACCTGACAAGGCCATGGACCAGGCCCGCAAAATCTGGCGCGGCAGTCAAATGTTTACCGGCGAGTGCGCCGAACCCGAGTACCTGTCCTGCTATGCCCGCATTGATCCCCTGAATGCGGAGTTTGTCAGCCTGGCCGCGTTGCTGCGCACCGTGCTCGAACTGACGGAGGCAAGCCATGCAGCCGCTTGATCCGCTGACTATCCCCCTG
Source organism: Desulfobulbus sp. (assembly GCA_041738515.1). Classification (GTDB taxonomy): domain Bacteria; phylum Desulfobacterota; class Desulfobulbia; order Desulfobulbales; family Desulfobulbaceae; genus Desulfobulbus. The sequence goes on along the minus strand of JBGSPP010000161.1, from coordinate 1,664 downwards.
CACGGCTGCCGCCTGCTCGAGGCCAGCGCTGGCACCGGCAAGACCTACACCCTGGCCCTGCTCTTTCTCCGCCTGTTGCTCGAACGGCGGCTGGAGGTGGACCAGATTCTGGTGGTGACCTTCACCCGCCCGGCCACCAGCGAACTGCGCGACCGCATCCGCGCCCGCCTGCGTGACAGTCTGGACCTGCTCGAGGGCCGCGGCCTGGCCGACCCAGTGCTGGCCGCTCTGGTGGGGCTGATCCCCGCGGACCAAGCCCGGCGACTGCTCGCCGACGCCCTGGTGCGCATGGACGAGGCCGCCATCTTCACTATCCATGGCTTCTGCCAGCGTGTCCTCCAGGACAACGCCTTCGAGGCCGGTAGCCTGTTCGAGACCGAGGTGATGGAACAGGAAGACGAACTGCGGCGGGAGGTGATTGAGGACTTCTGGCGCAACCGCTTCTACGGTACTGCGGTTGAGGAGGCTGCCTGGGCCACCGGGATATGGGGCGAACCGGCGGGATTGCTGGCCCGGCTGGGACGGGCGACTTCCGCAGCTCTCGTCGTGGATCTCTTGCCCGAGGCCGAGACCGCCGAGATCGATGCGCTGCGGCTGCAGAGCCGCGAACACCTGGCCGAGGTAAAAATACAATGGCTCCGGGTGCACGCCGAGGTCCGCGATATCCTCGAAAACGACCCCTGTCTCAAAAGAAACGCAGAGGCCTATCGCCTGGCCGACCGGGTGCCTGAACTCCTCGCGGCCATGGATCTGCTCGCGGCCGGGACGGAAACGCCGTTCATCCTCCCAAAGGGCATCGACCGGCTCTGCGTCGGGGTCATGGCCCGACACCTTTTCGCTAAACCCTCGTGCGGCCAGCCGCCCAACCACCCCTTCTTCAGTCTGTTCGAACGGTTTCACGACTGCCATGGCCGATTTCTCCACCTGCTTGCCATCCAGGTGATGCGCGAGGCCAGGGACTACCTCCTGGCCGAACTCGACCGGCGCAAAACACGCCAGGGGGTCATGGCCTTCGACGACATGCTCACCCGCCTGGGGCGGGCCTTGGATCACCCCCGCGGCGGCGACCGGCTGGCCGCCGCGCTCTTTCGGCGCTATCCGGCCGCCCTGGTGGACGAGTTCCAGGACACCGACCCGGTGCAGTACCGCCTGTTCAACCGCATTCACAACCGGGAGGGCGGCACCCTGTTTATGATTGGCGACCCCAAACAGGCCATCTACGCTTTTCGCGGCGCCGACATCTTCACCTACATCCGCGCCCGGCGCGACACTCCCGAGGCCAACCGCAGCACCATGGCCGCCAACTACCGCTCGACCCCGGCGATGGTCGGCGCGGTCAACACCCTGTTTGGCCGCCGCCCGGACGCGTTCATTTTTCATGAAGACATCCCCTTCCATCCGGTCCAGGCGATGCCGGACCGGGCCAGGCCACTGCTCATCGATGGTCTGCCCGCACCACCCCTGACCACGCTGGTACTGGATTCGGCCCGACTTATTTCCGGCCGGTCGAAAACGATCAGCAAGGACAAGGCCACCCAGGCCGCTGCCGCCTTCTGCGCCGACGAGATCTTCACCCTGCTCGACCTGGCCGCGGCCGGCAGGGCCTGTCTCGGAGAGCGGGAGTTGACGGCCGGCGACATCGCCATCCTCGCCCCCACCCACAC
>JBGSPP010000080.1:0-2925 GCA_041738515.1 Desulfobulbus sp. | reverse complement strand
GACGGTCGCGGTGGAGGCTGCCTGCGCCCTGATTCTGCGGACCCTTGCCTGCCATGCAGTCGCGGAGGCGACCGACCCATGATCTACGAAGTCAAGGTCAATGACCTGGCCGACGAGTTCGGCGTACACCGCAACACCATCCGCAACTGGATCAACTCCGGCGCCCTGCCGGCCCAGGAGGGGCCTGGGCGTCGCTACCTGCTTCAGTGGGAGGATTACAAGCGATTGTGCGAGAAGTATGGGCGCGCGCCGCGGATCTCGCCCGATTCGGAGGCGCTACCAGAGGCAGCTCCGGCCAGAACGAACGGCAGTGTGCCGGCCCCGGTCCGGCTCGGCCTGCGCGAAAATCAGCTCTACACCTCGCCGACGCTCGCCGACACCTGCCTGACCTGCGGTTCCTGCGCCGGAGCCTGCCCCATCTCTGGCATTGATGACCTCGATCCGCGCAAGATCGTGCGCATGGCCCTGCTTGGCCTGGAGGAGGAACTGCTGGCCAGCGACTGGCCGTGGAAATGCACCATGTGCGGCCGCTGCGAGACCGCCTGCCCGATGAATGTCGAGATCCTGCAGCTGCTGCGCCGTATCCGAGCCCGCTGCGACCGCGCCCTGGTCCCCGACCTGATCCGCAAGGGGGTGGCCACCTGCCTGGAGCGGGGCAACAACGTCGGCATCCCCAAGGACGACTTTGTCGGCCTGATGCATGAACTTGGGAACGAACTGGCTGCGGACGGCTGTCCCGGCTTCGTCACCCCCATCGACGTCCGGGGTGCGAGGCTGCTGGTGACTGTCAACTCGAAGGAGCCCTTTGTCGAGCCCGAGCATCTCTTCTGGTGGTGGCGGATCTTCCATGCCGCCGGCTAATCCTGGACCATCTCCTCGGAAAACTGGGAGGGTGTCAACTGGGGCCTCTATGCCGGCGACTACAGCGCCATGCGCACCATTGTCAAACGGATCATCGACAATATCGAACGCCTCAACTGCCAGGCCCTGCTCCTGCCCGAGTGCGGCCATGCCTACTATGCCACCCGGTATGCCCTGGAGCGCTGGTTTCCCGAATCCCTGCAGCAATTCAGGATCTACACCATTTTCGATCTGTTGCTGGAGTATGTCAACGAGGGGCGCATCGTGCTTGATCCTTCGGTGCACACCAAACTGGCCACCTTTCACGATCCCTGCAATTACGGTCGCAAATCGCTGGCCACCTTTGGCCAGGCCTTTTTCGAGGAGGGCCGCGCCCTGACCCGGGCCTGCTGCCGCAAATACGTGGATCTGACCCCGGACCGCGAGGAGAACTACTGCTGCGGCGCCGGCGGCGGCGCCTGGACCCACGCCTTTGCCGCCGAACGGGTCTTCCATGGCCGGGCCAAGGCGCGCCAGATCAGCGAATCCGGGGCCAAGCTGGTGGTCACCGCCTGCCACAACTGCCGCGATCAAATCGGCAAGTCATTGAACCGTGAGTTCAACCTCCATGTCGAGGTCCGATATCTGTGGGAGTTGGTGGCCAGATCGCTGGCGCCGGCGAGGAGGGACGGGATATGACGACCCTGTGGCAAGCAGTCGGTGGGCGGCTGCCCGGGATGAAGCCTGCGGCTGCATGGTGGGCACTGTTCGGTCGCATCAAGGGAGACGACGGATGGCCAAGGAAACGATGACCGGGGCGGTGATGGTGATCGGCGGCGGCATCTCGGGAATGCAGGCCGCCCTGGATCTGGCCGATTCGGGCTATTATGTCTACCTGATGGAGAAGACCGGCGCCATCGGCGGCGCCATGCCTCAGTACAACAAGGTCTTTCCCACCAACGACTGCGCCATGTGCATCATTGCGCCCAAGCTGGTGGAGTGCGGCCGGCACCCCAATATCCGCATCATGACCCTGACCAGCGTGCTCGACATCGGCGGCCGGGCCGGGGCCTACACGGTACGGGTCAAGGAGCACCCCCGCTACGTCGATCCTGCCCGCTGCATCGCCTGCGGCCAGTGCAGCGCCCGCTGCCCCAAGAGCGTCGACGACGCCTTCAATCCGCACATCGGCAAGCGCAAGGCCATCTACATCAAGTATCCCCAGGCGGTGCCGCTCAAGTTCCAGATTGATCCCGAGGCCTGCATCCGCCTCAATCAACCGAATAAATGCGGTATCTGCGCCGAGATCTGCCCGCCCGGGGCCATCCGCTTCGACGATGTCGAGCGCGAGAGCTCAATCGAGGTTGGCGCGGTGATCATGGCGCTCGGCTTCCAGCCTTATGACCCCACCGGGGCCAGGGTCTGGGGCTTTGGCCGCTACCCCAACGTCGTCACTTCGCTCCAGTTCGAGCGGTATCTGTCGCCGGGAGGACCCACCGAAGGCCGGATCACCAGACCCTCGGACGGCGCCCCGGTCAGGAGGATCGCCTTTCTTCAGTGCGTCGGCAGCCGCGACAAGAACCGCTGCAACAACGAGTATTGTTCCTCGGTCTGCTGCATGTATGCCATCAAGGAGGCGATGTCGGTCAAGGAGGGCAATCCGGAATTGGAGGTGTCCATCTTCTTCATGGACATGCGCACCCACGGCAAGGAGTTTGATCGCTATTACGAGCGGGCCCGGAGTGAGTATGGCATCCGCTTCGTGCGATCGCGTATCCACGCGGTTGAGCCGCAGGGCGACAAGGGCGACCTCCGCCTCCACTACATCAGCGCCCAGGGCAAGCAGATCGAGGAGATCTTCGATCTGGTGGTGCTGTCGGTCGGCCTGGAGACCCCTGATTCCATGGTTCGACTGGCCGAGCGGATCGGCATCCACATGACTCCGGACCGGTTCGCCTCGATCTCGGCCTTCATGCCGGTGCACACCTCCAAGAAAGGGGTCTTTACCTGCGGCGCCTTCAACGGCCCCAGGGACATTCCCCAGTCGGTGATCGGCGGCTCGGCGGCGGCGGCCAGCGCCTCGGC
>JBGSPP010000074.1:0-6029 GCA_041738515.1 Desulfobulbus sp. | reverse complement strand
TCGGGCTGCGGCTGCAGCGCCGGCGGCTGCGGCAGCGCCTCCAAGTAACCGAACGCCCCTGTTCAACCCTCCCGCGGACCGGCCACCCCGGTCTGCGGGGTTCCTTTCAAGCAACGAGGCCTTATGCTTGTCAAACAACTCACCGTCGGCATGATGGGCGTCTGCTGCTACATCGCCACCTGCGAGAAGACCAAAGAAGCCGTGATCATCGACCCGGGCGGCGACGAGGACCGGATCCTCGACTACTGCACCCAGAACCAGTTGCGGGTGAAGTACATCGTCAACACCCACGGCCACCCGGACCATGTCTGCGGCAACGGCCGCCTCCAGGAGGCCACCGGGGCGCAGATCGTCATGCACGCCGAGGATGCCGCCTATTTCGGCGATCCCAGCATCAAGGGTTACTTCTCCTCGCTCGGCCTGCCGGAATCCCCGCCCGTGGATGTCCAGGTCAAGGACGGCGACCTCCTCGCCTTTGGCGAGGAACAGCTGCAGGTGATCCACACCCCCGGCCACACCCCCGGCGGCATCTGCCTCTACAGCGCGCCCCACTGCTTCACCGGCGACACCGTCTTTGTCGGCGCGGTCGGCCGCACGGATTTCCCCGGCGGCTCCATGCCGCAGATGATCGAGGCCATCAAGAACCGGCTGCTCACTCTGCCCCCCGAGACCATCGTCTGGCCGGGGCACGGGTACGGCGGCCTGCAGTCGACCATCGGCCGGGAAGAAAAAACCAACCCCTACTTCGACCTCTGAGCCGGCTCGCCCCGTCTTCAGACGGACCCGACCGCCAGCCCCTCCCCTGCCATGCGTGAAATCATCCTCGGCACCGCCGGCCATGTCGACCATGGCAAGACCAGCCTGATCCGGGCGCTCACCGGCATCGAGACCGACCGCCTCAAGGAGGAAAAAGCGCGCGGCATCACCATCGAACTGGGGTTTGCCCACCTCGACCTCCCCTGCGGCCATCGCCTTGGCATCGTCGATGTCCCCGGCCACGAAAAATTCATCCGCAACATGGTGGCCGGCGCCGCCGGCATGGACCTGGTGGCCTTCGTCATTGCCGCCGACGAGGGCATCATGCCGCAGACCATCGAGCATTTCGAGATCTGCCGCCTGCTTGGGGTGCGCGACGGCCTGATCGTGCTCACCAAGAAGGACATGGTGGAGCCGGATTGGCTGGAGATGGTCGTCGAGGAGGTGGGCGAGTTTTTCCGGGGCAGCTTTCTCGAGGCCGCGCCCATTGTGCCGGTTGATTCGCTCACCGGCGAGGGCATCGACCGGATCGTTGCGATCCTCGACGCCAAGGTGGCGGCCATGGATTTCCATGAGGAATTCGGCCCCTTCCGCCTGGCCGTGGACCGGGTCTTTTCCATGAAGGGCTTCGGCACGGTGATCACCGGTACCTCATTTTCCGGCCGGGTCGCAGTCGGCGAGGAACTGACCTTCTATCCCGGCGGCCTGACCGCCAGGATTCGCGGCATCCAGGTGCACGGCCAGCCGGTCGACCTGGTCGAGGCCGGCCACCGCACCGCCATCAACCTCCAGGGCATCGAGAAAGAGCAGATCAACCGGGGCGACATGGCGGCCACGCCCGGCAGCATGATTGCTTCCACCTTGCTCGACGCCGAGCTGCATTACCTGGGCTCGGCGGGCAAAGAGCTGAAGAACCGGACCCAGGTGCGGGTGCACCTCGGCACCCGGGAGATTGTCGGCCGCGTCAGTCTGCTCGAATCGGACAGCCTGGCCGCCGGCCAGGACACCCATATCCAACTTATTCTCCAGGAGCCGGTGGCCGCCTGGCCCGGCGACCGCTATGTGCTCCGCAGCTACTCGCCGATCACCACCATCGGCGGCGGCGTCATCCTCAACAACGCACCGAAGAAACGCAGACGGGCGCTGGAACGCGACCGGATACTGAACCGCGACCTGCTTGGCCAGTACAGTTCGGCCGACATGGAGCGCAAACTGCTGCTGCTCATCGAGGAGAGCGGTTCCCGGGGCCTGACCGCTGCCCAGCTCTCGGCCCGCACCGGATTGTTCAGCAAGCGGCTGGCCAAGCTGCTGCAACGGCCGGTCTCCATCGGGGCGCTGTTGGTCGTCGATTCCGAGAGCCAGCGGCTGGTGGCTGCTGCGCCGGTGGCCGAAACTGTGGCCGAGCGGATCAAGGCCGTGCTCGCCGCCTTTCACCGCGACAACCCGCTCAAGGAGGGGCTGGCCAAAGAGGAATTGCGCTCGCAGCTGCGGCCGGCAGTAGATCAACGGTTGCTGCAGGTTTTACTGAACGGTTTGGAAAAGAGGGGCCTGGTCGCCCAGACAGGCGCCGAGGTCAAGTTGGCCGGACACACGGTGGTGCTGGCGGTGAACGAGCAGGAGATGGAAGAGAAGATCGGCCGGCTCTACCGAACCGCCGGCCTGGCGCCGCCGATCCTCAAGGAGGTGCTGGCCGCCTTCCCCGAGTTCCCGGAAAAGCTGGTCCGCCAGGTGATCGACCTGCTGGCGGGCAAGGGCGAACTGGTGCGGATCAACGAGAGCCTGATCTTCGACGCCCAGGCCGTGGACACCCTGCGCCAAGACGTGACCGCCTACATCCGCGGCAACGGTGAAATCGACGCCCAGCGCTTCAAGGAACTCACCGGCCTGACCCGCAAGTTCTCCATCCCCCTGCTGGAATACTTCGACAAGATCAAGCTCACCATCCGCATCGACGACAGACGCGTCCTGCGCAAGGGGTGAAGGGCGATCGGAACCATCCTCACGCCGCCTGCCTTGTTATCGCGCTCCTCCCACCACTGCGGCTACCGCCGGAAGCGGCCGTGGGCCAGGAACCAGGCCACCTGCTTGCGCACCAGACTGTAGTTCATGACATGGCCGCAGGGGACGGTGAGGAAATCATCCATCCCGGCCAGGTGTGCCCGCGCCACCGTGACCTTGCCGTCATTGGGGCCGGGAAAGCAGGCCGCAAACGGCCAGCCGGCCGAGCGGTTGCCGATGATGATGCCCAGGGGAAAGGCTGCCGGCCCGAGCCGGTTGGGCAGCGAGTCCGTCGCGGTCGAAAGTTGTCCGGCCGCCGGGCCGAAGAACCAGCGAAACCAGCTGTACCGCCATAAGGCATCGATCAGTTCACTGCCCTGGTTGGGCGGGCCAAGCATCACCACCCGGCCGAGTTCGGGCAGGGGTTCGGTGGCAAGAAAGGCTCGGGCGAGGGTTCCGCCCATGGAGTGGGTGACGAGGTGGATGCGTCCCGCGCCCTGCTGTCGCAGCCGAGCCAGGGCCGGGGGAATGGCCATGCGGGCAAGGGTTTCGACCGGGTGACTGCGGGAGGGATAGCCGACGTTGACCACCATGTAGCCCTGCCGGCGCAGAAACCGGCCCAGCCGCGCCATGGACAGGCTGGTGCGGGCCAGGCCGTGGAGCAGAACAATCCCAACCCTTTGCCCCGCCCGTTCGCCGCCAGAACTCCCGGCCGGTTCTGCCGCTGTCCCCATTCCCTCCGATTTCCGCGTCAGTATCAGAAAGACAGAAACCGGTCGCTCTCGGCGATCAGCCGGTAGAGATCGGGTTGGGTCGCCCGTTGGTGCAGTCCTGCCTCCACCCCGTGGAGGTCAAGCAGTTTGCCTCAGGCGAGCAGCACCCCTTCGGACAGGGTAAAAACCTTGGCCAGGTCGGCCAGGGGAAAGGCTTCGGTAGCCATGCTCTGGTAGCGCACCGCCGGCCCGTTGAGGAAGATGGTCACCTCGTCCATCCGCTCCAGCATCAGGTTGCCCATGCGCAAGGCGTTCCAGATCACCTCCGGCTCGCCGCTGCAGATCATCATGCCGACATTCATGCCCTATCCCCTCCTCTGTTCTTTTCTTGGTTATCCTTGCCGTCCCCGTTCACTTGACGAATCGCAAGCCGGCGATCTTCAATGCCCCCCGGTGATAACCATCGGGGAACAGGGCCTCGAACCGGTCAAGATCCAGGTCGCAGCTTTCGCAGGTCTCGTAGATGGTGGGGATCCGCCGCTGCACCTGCCAGGCGTCGCGGAGGTAATAGATAATCCGCCAGTGGTCGTCAGTCAGCCGGCCGCCCGGGATGTGCATCTCGGCTGCCCGATGGACCGCGAAATTCTCGTCCCAAGCCTCGGGCTCGACCAGAAAACCGCGCACATCGGTGGTGTAGACCTTGTCGCTGGACAGAGCGCGCAGATCGGCCATGCTCTCGCGGAGATGGGCGCCGTAGGGCATGTGACTCACCCGGTACTGGACTCCCGCCACCCGGCAGACACCGCGGTGATAGCCGGTGGGGAACAGTTTCTTCATATCCTGGGGTACCAGTCCGACGGCTTTGCAAGTGGCGAAAATCGTGGGGCAGACGCCGCTCTGCTCGCGGGCCTTGCGGACATAGCGGATTACATCCCAGTGCTCGCCGGAGAGGACCGGAATGTCGCATTCCCGGGCCATGCCTTCGGCAAACTGCTCCGTCCAGTCGGCCTGATTGAGCAGACAGCCCTGTTCGTCCACCTCCCAGGTGGCGCCCATGTACATAAACTGGCTCATACCTTCTCCCTGATCAATGATTGCCCCCTTGGCGTGGCGACCCAGGCGGCCGGCCACGCGCAAGGGGGAAATGGATGGGGCAACGGCGTCACGCCGCGCTCAAGATCGCTGGCCGGAGTCGGCCTACTTGACGAAACGCAAGCCTGCCATCTTTACCGCGCCGCGATGGTACCCTTCCGGGAACAGGGTCTCGAACTCGTCGAAATCGAGCTGGCAGTGCTCGCAGGTCTCATAGATGTTGGCCACCCGGCCTTCCTTTGTATACGTGTCGCGCAGGAAATCGATAACCCGCCAGTGCTTGTCGGTGAGCTGGCCGTGGGGAATCTTCATCTCCAGGGCGCGGTGCAGGGCGTAATGCTTGTCCCAGCTGTCCGAGTCGACGAGAAATCCGCGCACATCCACGGTGTAGTGTTTGTCGCCGGAGAGCGCCTCCAGATCGGCGGTCATTTCCTGAACATGGCCGTCATCCAGTTGTCGATGGACGTGATAGTGAACGCCCGCGATCCGGCTGAGGCCGCGATGGTAGCCGGTGGGGAAGAGCTGTTTCATTTCCCGCGGCCGCAGGCCGTTGGCCTTGCAGACGGCAAAGATGGTCGGACAGGCACCCCAGGCGGCATGGACCTCCCGCATGTGGCGAATGACGTCCCAGTGCTCCTTGGTCAGTTCCGGGATGTCGCACTCTCTGGCCATGCCTTCGGCAAAATTCTCGTCCCAGAATTTGGAATCGAGGAGAAATCCCTGTTCATCGACCTCATAGGTGGTGTCTTTGTACGAAAAGTGCTTCATGTTCCTTCTCCCTTGATGGTGAACGATCCACGTGCATGCTTTCCTTCCCGCGAGCTGACCTCCCCCCGGTCGCCAGCTTTCCGGAAAAACGCCACAACTCCCTGTTTAACCAACGATCAAACGAGTAGCTGACCGTAAAAAATCGTACCATCGGATTGCATTTCCCGCAAGGGCGATGAACAGCGGTTCAGTGGTTCGGGCGGAATCGATCGTGGCCAGTCAATCGACTCCGTCCCGGCAAAGGGCCAGCGCCTCGGCCGCCTGCCGCATGTGCAACCGCTCCGCCTCGGCAATGGTGGTGAAGGTCTCCTCCAGCGGTTGCCCGCGAAAACGGTGGGCCATGGTGCGGGACAGGTCATAGGCGGCATACTCGACGGTCAGGGCCATCTCGACCACCGCCCGGCAGGGCGGAAGTGGCTGCGCCTCGAGCACGGTCATCAGTTCAGCGAAAGAGAGGCCTCCCTCCACCAGATCACCGGCCAGGCCGGCATAAACCTTGGCAAAGGCTGGCGGGTCAGCCTGGCCTTCGGCCCAGAAGCGGTAAATCATGCGCGCGTGCGCTTCCTCGGCCCCGGCCAGACTGGCCAGATACGCGCCCCAGGGCAAGCCGCCGTGGCGAGTTCCGATGGCCATGTACAACCGCTCCGCGCCCCGCTCCAGATCCATGGCCCGCAGGAGCAGGTCCCGGTCGCTGCCGGAGAT
>JBGSPP010000053.1:0-4512 GCA_041738515.1 Desulfobulbus sp. | reverse complement strand
CACGGTCTCGTCGCGCACCGGGATTACCTGCTGCCCCACGGCCGCGATCAGGGCCTCGGCCTCGAGGACGAATTCCGAGCCTTCCACCGGCACCGAGGTGCGGCGGCCGGAGAGATCGGGCGCACCAGGCTGCATGCGGATGCACTCCACCCCGGTCAACTGGCCGTTCTCGCTGAGAATCCGCACCGGTGCGGCAAGGAAGATCAGCCGCACCCCTTCCTCCTCCACATGGTGGACCTCCATGCCCGAGGCCGGCATCTCCTCGCGGGTGCGGCGATAGAGTATGGTCACGTCCTTCCAGCCCGAACGCAGGGCCACCCGGGCCACGTCGATGGCCACGTTGCCGCCGCCCACCACCACCACTTTGTCGCCCAGGGCGATTTCGCGGCCGGTGAGCATCTGTCCCAGATAGTCGATGCCGGACATCACCCCCCTGGTTTCCATCTCGCCCGCCAATCCCAGCCTGCGGCTCTCGTAGGCGCCGATGCCGAGAAAGACCGAGGCGAACCCCTGCTGGCGCAGGTCGGACAGGGTCAGGTCGCGGCCCACGGTGATGCCGGTCTTGACGTTGACGCCGCATTGCTGCAGGGCGTACAGTTCGGCGCCGATGATGTTGCGCGGCAGGCGATAATTGGGGATGCCGACGCTGAGCATGCCGCCGAAGACCGGCAGCGATTCGAACACCGTGCACCGATACCCCTTGTGGGACAGGGCGTGGGCCACGGTGATGCCGGCCGGGCCGGAGCCGATGATGGCCACCTTGATGCCGTTGGACGGTGCGCAGCGGGGCGAGAGGTTCTTGCCGTTGAAGATCATCCAGTCGGCAAGAAAGCGCTCCAGCAGGCCGATGGCCACGGCCTGGTCCTTCTTGGTGCGGATGCAGGCGCCCTCGCACTGGAACTCGTGCGGACAGACCCGGGAACAGACCGAAGGCATGGAACTGGTCTCGCGGATGACCCAGTAGGCCTGCTCATACTTTTTCTGCCGCAGCAGTTCGATAAAGCGGGGGATGTCGTTGCCGATGGGGCAGCCCATGACGCAGACAGGGTTGCGGCACTGCAGGCAACGCTCGGCCTCGAGCAGGGCGGTCGCCTCGTCGAAACCCTTCGAGACTTCGTCAAAATTGTCAAGCCGGTCCAGTGGATCGAGTTCCCGGGGGCTCTGGCGGATAATGGCCAGTCGTTCCTTGATGTTCATGGGCGTTTCCGGATGGGCGAAGAGAATCCTGCGCGACGGGGGCCACAAAGGCCCCCGGGTTTGCAGGGTCAGGGTTTTGCAATCCTCTGTTTTTGGTTTAAAACTTCGTTTTTGTCGAGTAATAAGGTATGGTTTGCTGAAAATAATCGCTCTATAGACCTGACAGAAGCCATGCCCAAGACCCATACCCTGTTGCCGAGCGGCGCCCCGGACGCGCATGGATAACGACGCCGGCATCACCATTATCACCGATCCCTCGTTCAGCCAGCACGACACCGGCGGCAACGACCACCCGGAAGCGCCCGAGCGGCTGCATGTCATCGAAGAGCGGCTGCGCCAGAGCTTCCTTGCCGACCGGATCAGGCACTATGCCCCCAGGCCGGCAGAGCGTTCCGAACTGCTCGCGTTCCACACTGAGGGCTGGGTGTTCCGCTTCGAGGAGGCGGTGCTCTCCGGCCGCACCTACATCGATCACCCGGACAACCAGGTCTGCTACGAATCCTATCGGATCGCCACATTGTCCGCCGGCTCCGGCCTCGCCGGGGTGGATCTTGCCGAACAGCAGCCCGGCTCGGTGATTTTCTGCGCCACCAGGCCGCCCGGGCACCATGCCGAGCCCAACATGCCGTACGGCTTCTGCTTCTTCAACAACTGCGTCATCGCCGCCCGCTACTGGCAGCGTCAATACAACCGGCAGCGGGTCTGCATCTTCGATTTCGACGCCCACCACGGCAACGGCATCCAGACCGCTTTTGAAGAGGAGGCCGGCACCACCTATATCTCCATCCACGAGCATCCCAGTTTCAGCTATCCGGGCACAGGCTGGGCCGAGGACCGGGGCTTCGGCGCCGGCAAGGGCACCATCCTCAACCTGCCGCTGCCGCCCGGGGCAGGGGAGGAGCAGGTGGCCCGACTGCTGCCGCGGATCAGAAAATTTGTCGAGGAGGCCCGGCCGGACGCTCTGATCATCGGCGCCGGCTTCGACGCCCACCAGGAAGACGACATGTCGGGCCTCAATTTCACCGTTGACACCTACCGCAAGCTTGGAACCTTCGTCATGGCGCTGGCCCGGGAGTTCACCGGCGGCCGCCTGCTCTCCATCCTCGAGGGCGGGTACCATCTGGACAAGCTTGGCATCTGCGTCGAGGCCTACCTCATGGGGCTCCTCGAAAAAGATGAGAATTCCGAAGCGTAGCAAGAAGCAATTCAGGCAGAACCCAAAGGAGCCATCAGGAGCAGCGCGATGTACATCCACTATCATATGACTCCCGAACCCATTTCCATGCAGCCGGAGCAGACCGTGGCCGAGGCCATTGATCTCCTGCAACTGCATTCGTTTCGGCATGTGCCGGTGGTGGATGAGGAGGGGGTGCTCAAGGGCATGATCTCCGACCGCGACCTCCGCTCGGCCCGGCCCTCCTCGGTTGCTCGCTCCAAGGAGCGGCATTTTGTCGAGGAGCGGGTCAACAACACCCCTCTCTCCTCGATCATGACTCCGGACTGTATCACGCTCTCGCCCATGGCCACCCTGGACGACGCCCTGCTGCTCTTCCAGACCCGCAAGATCGGCGCCCTGCCGGTGCTCGACGACGAGGGTCGGCTGATCGGCATGTTCACCAAGGGCGACTTGCTCAAGGCCTACCGCAGCCTGTTCGGCCTGGGCGACAAGGGTTCGGTGCTGATCTCCATTGAGGACGACGGCGACCCGCGTTCGCTCAGCCGGCTGGTCAACCTGATGGTGGAGCGCAACGTCCACTTCTCCCGGATGGTGCGCAAGGAGGCGACCCGGCGAACCAAGCCGATGATCTATCTCCGCATCAGCACCTACAACATCCGCTCGCTGCAGAAGGCGATCGAGGCGGCGGGATTCACCATTCACGTGCCCTACGTGGCGTCGTAAGCGAGGTGACCATGCTGGACAGACTGTTTTCGCCCACATCGATCGCTGTGATCGGCGCCTCCAAGACCGTGGGCAAGGTCGGCTACTATACGGTGAGCAACCTGGTGCAAGCCGGCTTCACCGGCCCAATCATCCCAGTCAACTCGGCCGGCGGCGAGCTGTTTGGCCTCAAGGTGTTTCCCAAACTGGCCGACTATCCCGACCCGGTGGATCTGGTGGTGATCGCGGTGCCGGCGGAGATGGTCCCGGCCGCGGCCCGCGAGGCGGTGCAGAAAAAGGTCGGGTCGATCGTGGTCGTGGCCTCGGGCTTCAAGGAGACGGGCCGGCAGGGCAAGGCGCTGGAGGATGAGTTGACCGAAATCTGTCACAAGGGCGGGGTGCGACTGCTCGGGCCCAACTGCCTGGGCGTGATCAACACCGCCATCAAGCTGAATGCCTCCTTTTCCAAGCGCATCCCGCAACCCGGCTGCCTGTCGATCTTTTCCCAGTCCGGCGCCCTCTGCACCGCCATGATGGACATTGCCGACGAGCGCGAGCTCGGGGTCTCCATGGCGGTCTCCATCGGCAACAAGGCCGACATCACCGAGGTGGACGTGCTCCTGGCCCTGGCCCACGACGAGGAGACCAGAGTCATCGTCGGCTATCTCGAGGACATCAGCGACGGCGACAAGTTCGTCAAGGCGGCCGAGGAGGCCAGCAGCCAGAAACCGGTGGTCATCCTCAAGGCCGGCACCACCGGCGCCGGTTCCAGAGCGGCGGCCAACCACACCGGCGTGCTCGCGGGCAAGGACACCGCCTACGGAGCGGCCTTCAAACGGGCTGGTATCTGCCGTGCCGACAGTTTTGAGGCCCTGTTCGACTATGCCACCGCCCTGGCCCTGCAGCCCACGCCGCGCGGCGACCGGGTGCTGATCATCACCAATTCCGGCGGCTCTGGAACCATGGCCGCGGACGCAGTGGAAAAGGCGGGCATGACGGTGACGCCGCTGAATGCCGGACTGAGGGCGAAGCTGCGCGAGCGAATGCCTGCCGCCGCCTTCATTGACAACCCCATCGACATTTCCGCCGATGCCGAACCCCGCCACTATGCCGACGCCATCGACATCGCCGTGGCCGACGGCGCCATCGACGCCATCCTGGTGGTGCTCGCTCCCCAGTACATGACCGAACCGGCTGGCACGGTCCGGGCCATTGTCAGTCACCTTGACGAGACTGTGCCGGTGCTGGCCTCGTTCCTCGGCGGCTCGGACATCATGCCTTCGCGCAAGGAACTGGCCGCCGCCGGCCTCCCGTTCTACGACTCGCCGGAACGCGCGGTCAACGCGCTCAAAGCCATGCACGAGTACGGAGTGTGGAAGAACCGGCCGGCCCGCCACGTGGTCCGCTTTCCGGTCAATCGGCGCCGGGTTGAACGC
>JBGSPP010000051.1:0-17167 GCA_041738515.1 Desulfobulbus sp. | reverse complement strand
GGGCCGGTCGGCATAGGTGCGCATGCTGATGGCGTGGTACGGGCAGAGCGGCACGCAGATACCGCAGCCGCTGCACTGTTCGGGGTGCACCTCGGAAATGATAGGGTCGATTCGCACCTTGCCCTGGGCCAGCGGCACCGCCGCGGCTGCGGCCGCCCCCTTGGCCTGGGCGACGGTGTCCGGAATGTCCTTGGGCCCTTGGCAGCAGCCGGCGAGGAAGAGCCCCTCAACTGCGGTTTCCACCGGTCCGAGCTTGGGGTGCAACTCGCGGAAGAAGTGCGAGCCGCAGAACTGGAGGCCAAGTTTCTGGGCCAGTTCGTTCGCATCCTGGGGAAGCTCAACTGCGGTTGCCAGCACCACCAGGTCGGATTCGTACTCGATGCTGGTGGCCGACTCCATGTCGTAGGCGAGCACGCGCAGCTTGTCGCCCGGCAGCATTTCGAGGCCGCCGACCTTGCCCTTGAAGAAGTTGATGCCCATGGCCCTGGCACCAGTGTAGTACTCGTCGTACCCCTTGCCGGCCGAGCGGACGTCGATGAAGTGCATGTTTATGGTCAGGTCCGGATATTTTTCCTTGATCAGCCGGGCCTGCTTGATCATGTACATGCAGCAGAAGCGGGAGCAGTAGGTGTGAAAATGCTCGTCGCGCGAGCCCATACAGGAGACGAAGGTGATGGCGTGCGGTTTTTCCTTATCCGAGGGCCGCAGCAGTTTTCCCTCGGTGGGGCCGGTGGCGGAGATGATCCGCTCGAGTTGCAGGGCGGTGATGACATTGGGAGAATCCGGGGCCATCTCCTTGAACCAGCCCTTGTCCATCACCTGATAGCCGGTGGCGACGACGATGGAGCCGACTTCCACTTCCCTGATCGCGCCCATCGGGTTGTGGGCGATCGACCGGTTGATCGCCTCGGCCGGGCAGGCGCGTTCGCAGGGAGCGAGAATGGGCCTGCCGGTCTTCTCGTTGATCCTTGGCAGGGTGCCGATTTCCCGCCCGACACAGTTGATGCAGTGGTCCAGGTCGATAACCGCCTTTTTCGGCACCGCCTGGGGAAACATGATGAAGGCAGCGCGCCGGTCGGACAGCCCCATGTTGAACTCGTCTGGTGTCTTCGCGGGGCACTTGGAGGCGCAATCGCCGCAGCCGGTGCACTTGGCCCAGTCGACATAGGTTTGTTTCTGGCGAATCTTGACCTTGAAGTTGCCGATATAGCCCTCGACGTCGTCCACCTCGGCGTAGGTCAGGGTCTCGATGTTGGGGTGATTGTAGGCCTCGACCATCATTGGCGTGAGGATGCAGGCCGAACAGTCGTTGGTGGGAAAGGTCTTGTCCAACTGAGCCATGACCCCGCCTATAGAGGGACGCTTTTCTACCAGATAGGTTTTGTGGCCCATGTTGGCCAGTTCCAAGGCCGCGCTGATGCCGCCAATGCCGCCGCCGATCACCAAGGCCGCGTCGGTGACTTCGACGAACTTGTCCTCCAGGGGCTCCAGATTGCGGGCTTTACCCACGGCGGAGGCAACGACCTTCTTGGCTTTCTCGGTCGCGCCCTCATGGTCGTTTCCGTGCACCCAGCTGCCCTGGTCGCGAATGTTTGCCATTTCAAACAGATATTTATTCAACCCCGCCTTTTCGATGGCGGCGCGGAAAATTGGTTCGTGGGTGCGCGGCGTACAGGCGGCCACCACCACCCGGTCGACCAAACCGTCGCGGACATCTTTCTTCACCATTTCCTGCCCGGAATCCGAGCACATGAACAGATCCTTGCGGGCGATGACGACCTCGGGCAGGGTTTCCGCGAAATCCCTGACCGCGGTAACGTCAATGACCCCGGCAATGTTTGAACCGCAGTGACAGACGTACACACCGACCTTTGCCATACGTGCCTCCTTGTGGAAAACGATTGATCTCCCCCGGGTCGAACCAGGTGCAAGACCTCGATCCGACGATCACCGCCACTGGCCGCACAGCTATCAAAAAAACTGAACAGCAGTATTTATTTTTTTGAATAAAGTGCGGAAACATGACGAGTTAGGATTTGTATAGGAAGGTTTTTTTAGCCATGCAATTATTTTTTTATTTTGCACACTTTGCACAGAGAGGGTATTTTGTCCCCAAAATCGTAAATTATAATGTCGCATTGATGGTATTTAGAAGATTCATATTTATGTAACTATATAATTTCATTTAGTGTATGCCAAATCGATGCGGTTCCTGATCACCTCAGGATCATGGCTGGAAAGTATGTGGCGGCAAGGGAGGTTCGAAACAGCGAACAAACGGGGAGGCAGTCAGTTGTGCGGATTGTGCGCGAACTCCTGAGGCGAGCCGGAATCGGTTCTGGGGCAAAGCCTTCGCCATGGGAGTTGGCGATGTTCCTGCGTGGTGTAGTGGAAATGGCGCGCGGAGTGAGGGTGTGGCAGGAGTTCCTTCCCCTGCAGTGGGGAATGGCCCCCGCGCGTGTCAAGTTGCGCAGTGGCCTTCGGCAGCGGTGAGGAGAGGTTGCCAGCCGGCAGCGGCGCTTTCCTTGAGGTCTGGGAGGATGACGACGGTCTCGGTAAAGCCGAGGTCCTTCAGGGCCCTGCGGCATTCGCGCAGGGTGTCTTGGACGATTTCGCGGGGGTGGTCACCGTGGAGATTGTACACCAGGCCCAGCAGGCTCATGCCGCGCGCCTTGATCGCCTCCAGGCTCAGGCGGGTGTGGTTGATCGAGCCGAGTCGGGGCGAGGTGACCAGGACCAGGGGCAGGTGGCGTTCGGCCAGGTAATCAAGGAGCAGAAGGTGGTCGTTGAGCGGAACGAGCAGGCCGCCGGCGCCTTCGATCAGGAGCCACTGGTGACCCTGCCGCAGTCGGGCCATGGCCTGGTCAAGCACTCCGGCCTCGATCGCCTGGCCGTTCATCCGCGCCGCCAGCGAGGGGCTGGCGGGAAAGGGGAAGACGTAGGGACAGGTGGTTCCATCCCGGTCCAACTCGTTCAGCTGCTGGCCCATGAGCCGGCGGTGCTGCTGGATGTCCTCGGCAATGCCGAAGCAGCCGGTCTGCACCAGTTTGAGGGTGGTCACGGTGTTGCCCTGGGCGAGCAGATGGCGCGCCAACAGGCCGGTGACGATCGATTTGCCGGCATCGGTATCGATGCCGGCGATGGCGATGGTGTGGTGCGCGGTGGTCATGCCGGTCTCGCGGAGAAGGTACTCAGGGTGGGGTGTGGGGGAGTATCACGGCCTGGGACGGGCGATGACATACATCGGGTGGTAGGTGAGCTGCACCCCCCGCGGGCCGGAAAACCGCTCCCGGTAGTCGCCGAGAAAGGTGTTCAGCTGCTTTCTGGTCCAGGGCCGCTGGCCGATGGAATTGACTCCGGTGGCGCGCAGGTGCTTGAGCACCGAGATCGCATCCTGAAACCAAAGGGTCTCCAGCGACTGTTTGGCGGCAAGGATCTGAAAGTCCTTCTGCACCACCGCGATCAGCTGCTCCAGGTTCATGTAGCGCAGCCCCACGCCGGTCACCGCCCGGATCTCCCGCATGTTTTCGCGGCCATACAGGGCCACGGCCATCGCGCCGCCCGGATTGAGATGGCGGGCGAGTTTGCGGCAGAGGCGGGGCAGGTCGTGCACCCACTGCAAGGTGGAGGAGGAGATGATCAGGTCGTAGCGGCCGGGCAGGCTGACGGTTTCGATGTCGCCGGCAAGGAAGAGCACTGTGTTGGTCAGGTGTTCGGTTTTCTGGGCTACACAATGAGCAAAGGAATCGACCAGGTCGCTGGCGGTCAGGTGGGTCAGGTCGGGAAACCGGTCGATGATCTTTTCCGTCAGCAGGCCGGTACAACAACCGATTTCGAGGATGCGGCCGGCTGTCGGCGAGGGAATTGTCGCGAGTAGCAGTTCGAGCAGGCGGTCCGCGACCAGCAACTGGACCTGGGCTTGCTGTTCGTAGGTGGCGGCGGCCTGCTCAAACCGCAGCCGGATGAGCCGCTTGTCGGCCATCACCGAGGTTGCATCGACCCCGGCCTGCGAATGGTCGATTGACGGCTGCGTCTCCCCGCCGCTGTTTGCCGGCGCAACAGGGCGATTCATCCGCACCTCGGCGCGCATTGACATAAAGGGGATTTCGGCCGGTTCGGCCGTGCGGCAGGCGACTTCATCCATGGGATCAGAAACCCCAGAGCAGGTTGGCGTCCACCCACCCGGTCACGCCCTGGCTATGGGTCACCTTGACCCAGTCGCCCTTCTTCTCAAGCTTGCGGAACACCACCCCGTACCTTGCCTGGGCCACGACCTTGGCCTTGGTGTTGGGTTCGCTGCGGAGGTTGATAGTGGCATCCGAGCCTTTGTTGGCCTTGACCACCAGGTGCGGGGTGCTGTTGATGGTCTTTTTCTGCACCCAGCCGACGCTGCCCTCGAAATCCTTGACCTGGATCCATTCGCCCGAGCGTTTGACAATCTCTAGAGGGAAGCCTGCTCCCATCTTCCACAGCACCTCGTTGTTGGTCCCAGGGCCTGAGCGCATGTTGATGTCCTCGCCGGCCACAGCCACCATTTCCGCCAGGGCAGCAGCCTGGGAAAGGAGCAAGAACATGGGCAGGAGAATGGTTTGTCTGCGTATCATGGCACCGGCGGGTGTGGTTCTGGTGAATCGGATGGCGGTGGCGCGACGTTGAGTGCAAGCCCCGCAGCCTCCAGGTGTATTGCCTGGAACCGGCAGCCCCGGGTCATGCAACGAAGGCAGCCGATGCACTCGGCACTGTCCGGCGATTCGTTGAAACGGATATCCACCGGGCAGACCAAATGACAGGCACCACACTTTGTACAGGTATCGGCGTTAAATTTCAACCTAATCAGGCTCTTCCCGTTGAACAGTCCGTAAAAGGCGCCCAGCGGGCACAGCGTCCGGCAGAAGAAGCGGTTGATGACAATGCTGCCAGCGACCACGACGACCAGGACAAGGGATTTGAACAGGAACAGTCGCCCGGGCAGGGAGCGCAGCGAGGGATCGAGCGCCAGCATGGGCAGGCCGGCCTCCAGGGTACCGGCCGGGCAGAGGTATTTGCAGAACCAGGGTGCGCCCAGACCAAAGCTGTCCACCACCGCGAGCGGAAGGATGATGACAAAGAGCAGCAGGCAGAGGTATTTGCCCCACCGCAGCGCGGGCCAGAGCGACCGTTTGGGCGAGGGTATCTTGTGCAGCAATTCCTGGAGGAGACCGAAGGGGCAGGCCCAGCCGCAGATCAGGCGGCCGAAGGTGGCGCCCAGCATGCCCATCCAGCCCAGCACATAGAGGCCGAGGAAATGCTGCCCTGTCTGCAGGGTGAGGCGCAGGCCAAGCAGTAACTGCTGCAGGCTGCCGAGGGGGCAGAAGGTGGTGGCAGCCGGGCAGGAGTAGCAGTTGAGGCCCGGCGAACAGAGGACCTTGAGCGGTCCCTGGTAGAGGGTGCCAGTGAAGGGGAAGGCCCAGTAGCCATTGGCAAGGAAGAACCAGAGGGCCTGTACCCATCGGCGGATGGTGTCCATGGTCAACCGATGCCGATGCAGGCAAGACAGATCGACCGCGCCTGTTCCAGTACCCGGGCCGGTTCTCCCAGGGCGATACCGATCAGAAAGAGGAGGAGAAAAAAGAGGAACAAGGCAAAGCGGCGCGCTGGCCGGTGGCGTTCGCCGGAACCGGGTTGTTTCGGTAAATGCCGCTCAAACCGTGGCACGGCGGACCTCCCGTGCTCAGGGCGCGAGCAGGCCGATCAGCCGGTCGAGATCGGCGCTGGAGTAATACTCGATTTCGAGCCGGCCCCGCTGGCCCTGCTGCACCAGGCGGACCCTGGCGTGGAGGCGGTTGGTCAGCTGGTTGACCAGAGCGGCGCAGTATTCGGGCGGCAGTTCCACCTCGGCCGGCATGGCCGCCTGGACGGCAGCCTCACCATCTGCCTGCTTCTTTGGCCGTGGTTGCTGGCAGAGCCGTTCGGCCGCCCGTACCGACAGGCCCTCTTCGACGATGCGGTTTCGAATTTCCTGCAGCCGTTCCGGCTGTTCCTTGAGCCGCAGGAGTACGCGCGCGTGGCCCTCACTGACCAGGCCCAGGACGACGTCGTTCTGCAGGGACGGCGGCAACTGGAGCAGGCGCAGGACATTGGTAATGGTGGATCGTTGCCGGCCCACCTTGCGCGCCACCTCCTCCTGAGTAAGGTGGAATTCGTCCATCAGCCGGGCGTAGGCCGTGGCCTCCTCAATGGGGTTGAGGTCGTGGCGTTGCAGATTCTCTATCAAGGCCAGTTCCAGGCTTTCGGTGTCGCCGCCATCGTCCATCAGCACCACCGGCACCTCTTCCAACCCTGCCAGTCGTGCGGCTCGCAGGCGACGCTCGCCGGCAATGAGGGTGTACTGGCCACCCTTGCCTCGAGTCACCAGCAGCGGCTGGATGATCCCCTTCTCGCCTATCGATTCGGCCAGCTGGCGCAGTTTTTCCTCGTCGAAGTAACTGCGAGGCTGGTTTGGGTTTGCACGTATCTTTTCGATATCACAAAGAAAATACTTGTCTTCCGCCTCGACAACTTCCTCCGGGAGCAGGGCGCCTACGCCCCGGCCGAGCACATTCTTGATGGTCATGCCTGCGCCTCCGCCTTGGCCCGCTTGAGGAACTCGCTGCCCAGTTGCTTGTAGGCCTTGGCGCCGGGGCAGTTGGCGTCATACTCGATGATGGTCTGGCCGTGGCTCGGGCTTTCACTTAAGCGAACATTGCGCGGAATGACCGTCTTGTAGACCTGTTCGCCGAAATGATTCTGGATCTCGCTGGCCACGGAATGGGTCAGCCGGTTGCGACGGTCGTACATGGTCAGCAGCAGCCCTTCAATATACAGGTCCCGGTTGAGCGTCTTCTTTACCTTGCGGATGGTCTGGATCAGCTGGGCCAGCCCTTCCAGGGCGAAATATTCGCACTGCAGCGGGATCAGCACCGAGTCGGCAGCAGTCAGGCTGTTGATGGTCAGCAAGCCAAGCGAGGGCGGGCAATCGATGAGCAGGTAGTGGTAGCGTTCCCGCAGCGGTCTCAGGATGGACTTGAGCCGTTTTTCACGGTGCTCCTGGCTGATCAGTTCCACCTCGACGCCGACCAGGTCGATGGAGGCCGGAAGGATGGAGAGATTTTTCATTTTGGTGGGCAGGATGCAGTCCACGGATTCCTTTTGGCCGGTATAGCAGCTGTAGATGTTCTGCTCCTGGCTGGTCCTGAAGACGCCGACGCCGCTCGAGGCATTGCCCTGCGGGTCCGAGTCGACCAGCAGGACGCGCTTTCCCTTGGCGGCGAGGACCGCCGCGAGATTCAGGGCGGTGGTTGTCTTGCCGACACCCCCTTTCTGGTTGGCCAGGGCCACAATTCTAGCGCTCACGATCAATTTGCTCCTGCGGTGTCTTTCTTGATGAAACAATGCGTGAGTATACTATACTCTGGCCCTTCGGTGAACAGTTCTCTTGCGTGTCAAATCTTTTGGTGGATGTTTCACGTGAAACATAGCCACCATTATGGGGGTGCGGCGTGGCGGAATACAGTGATGTGCTCATCATTGGCAGCGGTGTGTCCGGGCTGTCCTTTGCCTTGAAGGTGGCGGCCTTTGCCCGGGTTACTCTGGTCACCAAGAAGAACAGGGCTGACTCGGCCACTAATTTGGCCCAGGGCGGGGTGGCGGCAGTGCTGTCGGTAGAAGATTCCATCGCAGACCATGTGCGCGACACCCTGGTTTCGGGGGATGGGTTGTGCCATGAGGACATCGTCCGCATCGTCACCACCGAGGGGCCGGACCGGGTACGGGAGTTGGTGGATTTCGGCGTCCGCTTCCAAAAGGGGGCGCATGGGGAAGAGTTCGATCTCGGTATGGAGGGCGGGCACTCGGCCAGGCGGGTGGCCCACGCCTCGGACCTGACCGGTAGGGAGATAGAACGCGCCCTGCTGGCGAAGATCGCTATCACCCCCAATATTGAGGTGCTGGAGAACCACCTGGCCGTCGATCTGCTCGTGGCGTCCAAGGCCCTAGGCATAAAAAGGTCGAATGGCGACCGGTGCCTGGGGGCCTATGTGCTCAATCGGACGACGGGTGAGATCGAAACCAGGCTGGCAGGGATGACGGTGCTTTGTACCGGTGGCTGCGGCAAGGTCTACCTTTACACCACCAACCCGGACATTGCCACCGGCGACGGCGTGGCCATGGCGTATCGGGCCGGAGCGGCGGTAGCCAACCTTGAGTTTATCCAGTTTCACCCGACCTGTTTCTTCAATCGCGAGGCAAAGAATTTCCTCATCTCCGAGGCGGTGCGGGGCGAGGGGGGCGTGCTCATCAACCAGCAGGGGGCGCCCTTTATGAAACAGTACGATGCCCGTGGCGATCTTGCCACCAGAGACGCAGTCGCGCGGGGTATTGATGCGGAGATGAAGGCCAGCGGCGCCGATTGCGTCTACCTCGATATCACCCACAAGCCGGCCAGATTTCTTATGCAGCGTTTCCCCAATATTTACGAAACCTGCAAACGTTACGGGGTTGATTTGACCATCACCCCCATCCCGGTGGTGCCGGCAGCGCATTACATGTGTGGTGGCGTACTGGTGGACGAGTGGGGCCGGACATCGATCAAGAACTTGCTCGCCTTTGGCGAAACAGCCTGTACCGGTTTGCATGGGGCCAACCGCTTGGCCAGCAACTCGCTCCTGGAGGCAGTCGTCTTTGCCCATCGGGGCGCGCTCTGGTTGCAGCAGTCGATCGGTGACATCCGCAAGGAACCGCGGATTGCGGTGGCTGACTGGCGAGTCGGCGGCGCCGCCGCCCTCGACGAATGGGTGCTGGTCAAGCACAACTGGGACCAGTTGCGCACCCTGATGTGGGACTATGTCGGCATTGTCCGCAGGACCAAACGGTTGGCCTTGATGCACACTCGCCTGACCTGGATGCTCAAGGAGATCAAAGCGCATTTTCACGAATACTTGTTGACACCGGATCTGGTGGAACTGCGGAACCTGGCCGTGGTGGCTGAACTGATCGTGAAAAGCGCCACCCTGCGACAGGAGTCGCGGGGCTTGCATTACATCCTCGATTATCCCGACAAGGATGATCGAGGCTTTCTCAAGGATACAGTCCTGCGCAAGGAGGGGTGAGTGCGCCCCTGACCGGGACCGGTCAGGGGCGAGGGGAAGGGGACGGATTATTTCTGCGGGGGCATTATCTGCTTGAGCTGTTCCATGCTCTTCTTCAACTCCTGTTCCATCTGCGCCTGCTCATCCTTGCTCAGGCCGAGGCTGTCGCCAGCGGAGCCGGGAGGCAGGACCCCGGGAGGGATGAGACTGCCCGCCTGTTTTTTCAAGGATTCGACGCCGTCGGGCCGTTTCAGGGTATCCATCATCTGCCGCACACTCTGGGCCATCACGGCCTCCGTCTCCCGATCGAACTGCACGGGGATGCCATTCGGCGGCGTAAAGTCCGAAGTGGGAACAGCGCTGGTAGTGTCGATACGGGTGGCGTTGACGCTATTCTTCATGCCCATGATCGAAATATCCGAGCGCAGTATAATGTCCGTGCCGCGCAAGAGGTAGGTCGTGGACATGCCGCCCAAGGTGGTGACGTCGCAATCATACCCCATCATTTTTTCGCTGCAGGGCTTGACCGAACCGCCCATCTGCCCCATCATGGCAGCGCCCATCTGTTTGGCGTTCTGCTCGACATTCGCCTTTTCAGCCCCGGTCAGCTTGCTATACTCGGCCATGTAGAGTTTGCTGGGGTTGGTGAAACGACTGCCGGTCTTGTCGGCCAAGTCGTACATCGTCACCCAGTCGGGATCAATGAGCTCGATGGTGTCGGTGCGGGTGCTCTGCCCCATGACCGTGGCTGTCGCCTTGTGGTGTTTGGCGCGTAGCTTGCCGTGGTCCTTTATGTACAGGGTCTCGGTCCCCTGCTCGGCGCCCTTGAGTTCGTACTGGATGGTGGCCTCTCTGAAGGGTAGTTTGACCTGCCAGGGTAGTTCGGCTGCCAGCACAGGCGAGGCTGAAAGGATAACGGACAGCGCCAGGGCGGTGATTCTTCTCTTCATAGGGAGCTCCGTGTAGGTGTGAGGAAATGCCAGTCGTGGGCGACGAACTGAAATGATACACGAGGCGGACGGATCAATGCAATCAGAACAAAAAGAGCGGGTACCGGGATGCTCTCCATCATCCAGATCATAGCAGAGCGGAAGATCCAGCAGGCCATGGCCGAGGGGACCCTGGCAGATTTGAGCCATTGGAAGGACAGGCCCCTGCCGGCTGACGACATGGCCAATGTGCCCGCCGATCTGCGCATGGCGTACCGCCTGTTGAAAAATGCGGGCTATGTTCCAGAAGAGGTGGCGCTGCAACAGGAGATTGCCAGCCTTGAACAGGCGCTGGTCAACTGCACTGAGGAGCGGGAAAAAGTCAGGCAGCTCAAACGGATCAACTGCCTGAAAACCAAACTGGAATGCCGTACCGGTCGCGCCCTTGATCTGGGCGAAGAGGGCCCGTATTACCACCGGGTAGTGGATCGTCTGTCCACGCCTAAAAAGCCGTGATTCCGCCTGTTACAACTCGCTGATCTGCTCAAACAGCCCTCTGTCCTGGTCTATCTTGCCGCCGTTGCCTAGAGTTGTTCGAAACCGTTCCTCCTGCAGTCGGGTGAAGAGTGGGGCAAAGGCCCTGAGATCGGCCGGGGTGGTGGCGAGAATCTCGCTCAAACGCTGCTGGCGGAAGGCCGGTGTCACCCCGGAGAGAAAATCGTTGCGCGCGTTGGCACCTTTGGAGGCTGGCCCCAGGTGCGGGGTATAGCTGCTGTAGGCACCGATGATCAACTGGTTGAGCAACTCTTCTGAGACCTCCAACTGCTCGATGACCGACGGCAGGGCCTCGTAGGCCTCGTAGGTCTTCCTGACCTGGGGGTCGCGGTAGCTGACCATGCCGAAGTTGCCGGTCAGGTGGTTGAACTGGATGAAGCAGCCGTAGGCCCCGTTCTGCTGGCGCACTGTGTTCCAGAGATAATCGCGGGAGAGCCAGGTTCGCAGCACCTCAAACTGGCCTCGATAGAGGTCGGGCCGAGGGAAGAGAGTGCAGGCCTGGACGTTGTAGACGATCTCGGCCGAGGTGGTGAAAGCCTGCGTCCGTGCACGGGCGGCAAATTCGGCCTGGACGGCGCGGAGCGGCCTGTCGGCGAGGCAGGCTACGGTGGCTGTGCCCAGCGTTTGAAAGCGTTGAACATCCTGCTGCCCAGCGGTGATGGAAACAACGAGTCCCTGTCGGCGGAAGAGCAGTTCGCGAATTCGCGTCAACGCAGCATGCAGTCGTTCTTCCTCGTCCTGGTAGCGGCCGGCGACATCCTTCAGGTGCAGGTAGGCATGGAGACCGTGGACGTACTCGTTGTACTGGCCGGCCTGGCTGAGGTGGGCGAAGGCGCTGGTCGAGGCCAGGGTGTAGCCCTCGCTCTGGGCGGAGTGCTCCGCCCATGCGTATTCCCGCTGAATGATTTCTTCAAGGCGGTGCTCATCGGAAAATTCGACCGAGGCGAGTACCTCGTTGACCAGGGCCATGGCCTCGTCAAGGAAGGAGGAGAGAACTTTGACGTGCAGCCAGAGAATCGGCCGCACGGCCTGCCGGTCCTCGGCGTGCAGGTACACCTGGAAACTGTGGGAGAAGCCGCCGGTACAGAGATTGATGGCCTTGGCAAACTGCATGAAATCCAGCCGGGCCGTTCCGATTTCGGTAATGATGGTGCCGAACAAGTCGAGGTAGGGCAGCAGTTCAGCCGGGAGGGCCGAGCAGTCGAGGCCGATGTCGATATAACAGATGCCGTTGGTGTCAAACTCGCTGATCAACAGCGGCGCACCCGCAAGCGTGGCCTCCTGGACTGCGTGAAAGACCGGTTGTGCATCGAGGTCGGCACGCGCGAGTCGAGGCAGCTTGCGCAGGTCTTCGGTTGAGGTGCGGCTCGACTGGAGCGCCATCAGGGCCCGGGTGCGGTCCACCAGTTCACGCCGTCCGAGGTCGTCAAGGGTACGGGCGTGGGCCTGCAACCGATCCTGCTCCTCGCGCTGGAGCAACTCGCTCTTGGTAGCGTCCGGTGCCAGGATGACCGTGGCCGTGGCCGGATTATCAAGCAGATGGGTGCGGATCAGCTGCTCGAAGTACCGGTTTTCCAGCGCATCCTGCCTGATTTCCGCGAGCAGTTCTTCGATCCGCAGGGCATCGAAGGGTGTCATCCGTTGCTTCATCGCCGGCTGGGCCTTGCCGATCAGATCAAGCCCACGCTGCGCCTTGTTCAGATCCTCCCGCACGGAAAATTCATATTTGTTCAATTCGGAGAGCACCAGGTCCCGGTCCAGCCCCTGATCCACCATCCGGGTCAATGTGGCCCGGTAGAGGTTCTGAAAGTGTTCCCGTTTCTCCGGGTCCGAGCCGATCAGGTAGGTGATCATGAGGGTGCGAAGGGTCGAGCTTGATAGAAACAATCCACCGAAATCACGACATAAATTAGCATTGACAATGGCCTTTTTCAGGGGCGAACCATCGGAATTGAAGAGAATGTTGGCGATAACCTGAAAGGCGGCTGTGAGCTTGCGATCATGAATGGTACCCACAGCCGAGCTGAGGGCTATAAAGGTTTTCTGGTCAAGCGAACCGCCGGGTTGGACGGGATAACCCTCCTCGATGAGGATGGGTTCGCTGGGGGCAGTGCCTTCAACGATGGTCGCCTTGGCCACCGGTGCCGGATATTTTCCGAGGAAGTTGTTCTGGATGAAGGCTAGTTCCTGGTCGAGCGGGGCATCGCCATAGAAAAAGAAGGTACTGTTGGCCGGGTGGTAATGGGTGCGGTGGAAATCGACAAACTGCTCGTAGCTCAGGTCGGGGATGCAGCGAGGGTCGCCGCCGGATTCGTGGGCATAGGTGGACCCGGGCATCAGAGCGCCGTAGGTGTGATGGAACAGGGCACGGATGGGGTCGGAGAAGGCGCCCTTCATCTCGTTGAAGACCACCCCCATGTATTGAAGCGGATCGTCCTCCTGCTCGAGGTGGTGGTGCCAGCCTTCCTGCTCGAAGGTGGAGCGGAGCAGCAGGGGATGGAAAACCACGTCGCAGTAGACATCCATGATGTTGAAGTATTCCTGGAGGTTGCGGGTGGCGAACGGGTACCAGGTGGTGTCTGCGCCGGTCATAGCGTTGAGGAAGGTCATCAGCCCGCCCTTGTTGATCTCGCCGAACACGTCCTTGACGGGATACTTTTTCGATCCCATGAGCACGGCGTGCTCGAGGATGTGGGCCACACCGGTGGAGTCGTCGGGCACGGTCATGAAGGAGACGCAAAAGGTCTTGTTGGGGTCCTGGTTTTTGATGGCCAGGGCTTGGCAGCCAAGCACCGTATGGGTGAAGAGATACACGGTGGATTGAATTTCCGGGATCTCTTCGCAGCGTTCAAGGACAAAACCGTGATGGGTGGAACCGATGGCGTAGGCTGTCATGGCAATGGGCAATGGAAGTTAGAAAAGTTTGTGTGAATCTAGTAGGATGGTCACAGGGCCTGCGTTTGTCAAGGCCACGTCCATCATGGCCCCAAACATTCCCTCCTGGGTCGGGATGCCGCGCTGCCGGCAGGTTTCGAGGAACTGTTCGTACCACTGCCGGGCCGTGTCGGGCTGAGCGGCGTCGTTCCAAGAAGGGCGGCGGCCTTTGCGGCAGTCGCCGCAGAGGGTAAACTGGGAGACCACCAACAGCTGGCCGCTGACCTCAAGCAGGGAGCGGTTCATCAGCCCGGCGTCGTCCTCGAAAATACGAAGGTGGAGGATCTTGTCCACCATCCAGTCAAGGTCCTTTTGGCGGTCAAGGCGATGGATTCCGAGCAGGACCATCAGGCCAAAGCCGATGGCGCCGACGACGCGGTCCTCGATCGTTACCTGTGCCTGGCTCACGCGTTGAACAACGGCTCGCATGCACTACCTCCGAAAAGCATGGCCGGCCATGGGTGTCAAGAGGCCTCGGCTGGCGGCAAGGCAGCCATGTCGGGTGCGGGCCGGAGGGTCCCGGCCTGATACTGGAGGATGGCGATTGCGGCAAGCGTCGCCGTCTCGCCACGCAGAATCAGGCGGCCCAGGGAAACGGTGGTGAATTGTTGTTCGCGGAGCAGGCGCAGGTCGTCCACGTGCAGGCCACCTTCGGGGCCTAGGAAAAGGCAGATTGGTCCTGGCCGCGCGCCCAGATCTGCAGGTAATCCCTGCGATCGCTCGCCTTCCCAGGCGGCCAGTCGGTGGACAACGTTGCGGCAATCCAGATCGGCCAACGCAGTTACTGGCTGGATCTGCATCGGCTCGGTGCGCTGGCATTGTTTGCAGGCCTCGATCATGATCCGCTGCCAGCGTTCGTGCTGGTTGTCACGCTGGCCGTGGTTCTCGCAGTGTTTGCTGATGATCGGGACAAAGGCGTGGACGCCGAGTTCCGTGGCCTTCTGGATGAGCAGGTCCATCTTTTTGCCCTTGAGCAGGGCCTGGGCTACAGTCAGCGGCAATGGCGATTGCGCCACGGTCGCCTGGTAGATAGCGGTGACCGTAGCAACCACCTGGTGTTTACCCACTGCTGTGAGTTCGGCCGTGTACACCTGACCCAGGCCGTCGAAAAACTCCACCGCAGCGCCGGGACCAAGGCGCAGCACCACGGCCAGGTGGCGGGCTTCGGGGCCGGCGAGGGTGATGGAGGTGCCTGCGAGGCAGCCGGGAGCAAGGAAAAAGCGTCGCATGGCCCTATGTAGCACACCTGATCCCAGGTTGCATGGCTCTTTGCTTGAACAGGCGGGAAAAACAGAGGTTCATGGGGTGTTGCGGCGGTAGGTTTCCAGCCGGACCGGCGGATCAGTGGCGATCTGCCGACAATCCACCAAATGGAAGCGGTCCATGGGGATCTCGGGAAAGAAGGCGTCGCCCTCGACCGCAAGGTCGATCACGCTCAGGAGAATGGTGTCGGCCAGTGCCATGCCCTCGCGAAAGGATTGTTCGCCGCCGATGAGAAAAACCTTGTTCTCGCGGGCGGATTCAGCCAGCGCGGCGGTGAGGGAAGGAAACACTTGAACGTATTGCTGGGGACGAAATTCGGGATCGGCGCTGAGAACAAGGGTGCGCCGGCCGGCCAGGGGTGCACCGATGGACTGGAAGGTCCTGCGGCCCATGATCACCGGATGGCCCATGGTGACGGACCGGAAATGGGCCATTTCCTCGGGAATGCGCCAAGGCAAAGCGTTGTCTCGGCCCATTACCCTGCCTGCTGCCATGGCGGCGATGATGATCAGTTCCATCAGTGTGATCGGGTGATGGTAAAAAGAACAGGTAGGGCATGGGAACAATTCCCGAATATTTATTGGCAGACAAGGTAAATTTTTCTAAGGTGCCCTATCGGGTCGGGCATGAGTACTCCGACAGGGACATGGAGCATGGGGCGAACCGCATCTGGCCAAAGATCGCGCTGACTGTTTTTACTCATCGTAGCAGAGAAAGGGGGCTTTTCACCATGGAAAGTGCAATGAACGGATCGCATCGCTGGCGGTTTTGCCGCCTGGGCGGGTTTGATCAGGTACGGCTGGAAACCGCGGAGGACATTCGCCACCTGGGCGAGCTGGACCAGAAACTCTGGGCAGCACTGAGTTGCCCGGCGGAGGGCCTGGAGTTCGACGCCAGGACGCTTGCGCTGCTCGACACCAGCGCCGACAACCGGGTCCGGGTGCAGGAGGTGCTGGATGCGGTGGCCTGGGTGAGCGGAGTTATGAAGAATATGGACACGCTCCTGGCCGGGGCTTCAGAACTGCCGCTTTCGGCCATCGACGACAGCCATGCTGAGGGGCAGCACCTGCTGGCCTCGGCCAGGCAGCTGCTCTCCTACCTGGGCAAGCCCGAGGCAGAGGTGGTGACCATCGGGGATGTGACCTCGACCGAAACCCTGCTGCATAACTCCCGCTTCAACGGCGATGGCGTCATTGCGGCCATTGCCGCCGACGATGAAGAAACCCGGCAGCTGATCACCGACATCATCGCCTGTCTGGGCAGCGACGAGGACCGCAGCGGACTGCCAGGCGTCTCGGGCGAACGGGTGAAGACCTTCTTTGCAACGGTTGCCGAGTATGTGGAGTGGTGGAGGCAGTCAGAGCAGGATGCGGCCATCCTGCCATTTGGCGAGGCAACCGCCGAGGCGGCCGCTGTGTATGGCGCAATGCGGGCCAAGATCGATGATTATTTCACCCGCTGCGGTCTGGCCGCCTTTGACCCCAAGGCCGAGGAGCCGCTCAACCCGTCGTTGGCCACCTATGAATCCCTGGCCTCGCAGGAACTCTCCGGCGCCGCCGTCACCCTGGAGTGTCTGCCGCTAGCCCGCATCGGCGCGGCCAGGCCTCTGCCGCTGGCGCAGGCTGTCAATCCGGCCTGGGCCGCTACCGCGGCCCGATTCGCGCAACTGTTCTGCCAGCCGATGTTCGGCCAGGTCGCGGAATTGACGGAGACCAAGTGGAACGCAATCAAGCAACGGATGCAGGCGTATGAGGCCTGGCAGGGGCGAAAAGAGGGGGGCGCAGTGGAACCGCTCGGCATCGAGCGGGTGCGGGCGATCGCAGGAGGTCCGGGCCGGGCCAACCTGGAACAGCTCATTGCGCGGGATCTGGAACTGGCTGACCAGGTCGAATCCATTGAACAGGTGGTGCGACTTGTCCATTACAACCGGGATCTCTACCTGCTGCTCAATAACTTCGTTTCTTTCCGTAACTTTTATGCCCAGGAAGGTAAGGCAATCTTCCAGGCCGGTACGCTGTTCATCGACGGTCGGGCCTGCGAGTTATGCATCCGGGTGGACAACGTCAACGCCCACGCCGCCATGGCCAACCTGAGCCGGACCTACCTGGCCTACTGCGATTGCAAGCGTCGCAGCAGTGAGCAACAGATGGTTGTTGCCGTCGCCTTCACCGGCGGCGACTCGGACAACCTGATGGTCGGCCGCAACGGCGTCTTTTACGATCGTCAGGGCAACGACTGGGATGCCACCATCGTCAAGATCATCGACCATCCGATCAGCGTGTCGCAGGCCTTCTGGGCGCCGTACAAGCGTATTGCCCGCATGGTCGGCGAGCAGATCGAAAAGTTTGCGGTGGCGCGGGACAAGGCAGTGGACGGCAAGGC